>CAYTOF010000012.1:23024-37851 GCA_964439435.1 uncultured Oscillospiraceae bacterium | reverse complement strand
AGCCAAGGACTTGATGGAGGGCAACCCCAAGTTGGCCGAAATGGGATGGAGCGAGGAGAGCCTCGGACACAACGCCATCGCCTCGGGCTTCCAAGGGCAGAGACAGTGGACAGACTTCCGCGTAAACGGCGATTTCATGGAGGCCATCCTCAACTCCAGCTTCGACTGGGACGGCACCCGCGCCCCCTATATACTGGCAACGGAGAACGACAGCCTGAACGGCGTGTCAATGCTCTTTGGATATCTGCTCACTAACTCCGCCCAAGTGTTTTGCGATGTGCGCACCTTTTGGAGCCCTGAATCCGTGGAGCGCTGCACGGGCGCAAAACTTGAGGGGCTTGCCGAAAACGGCGTCATCCACCTGATCAATTCGGGCGCCGCGGCACTGGACGGAACAGGGCAGTGTGAAGATGAGAAGGGCAATCCCGTGATGAAACCCTACTGGGAAATAAGCGACGAAGAGGTGGACAAGTGCTTGAAGGCCACGGAGTGGGGCCCTGCAAATCTGGGTTATTTCAGAGGCGGCGGTTTCTCCTCCAAGTTCTTGACGAGGGGCGGCATGCCCATGACAATGATCCGCACCAACATCATAAAGGGCATCGGCCCTGTCCTGCAGATAGCGGAAGGGTACAGCTGCGACCTCGACGAAGAGACCACGAAAAAAATATGGGAACGCACCGACGCCACTTGGCCGACAACCTGGTTTGCTCCGCGCCTTGATGCGGACAACCCCGCCTTTGTCGACGTTTACAGCGTCATGAACAACTGGGGCGCCAATCACTGCGCCCTGTCACACGGTCATATCGGAGCGGATCTCATCACCCTTGCCTCCATCCTCAGAATACCTGTGGCGATGCACAATGTCCCGAAAGAAAACATTTTCCGCCCGGCAATGTGGGGTGCATTCGGGACAAAGGACCCCGAAGGAGCTGACTTCCGCGCATGCGAGAGTCTCGGCCCGCTTTATGGTTGAAGCATAAGGAGCAAAAAATGAAATATTCGATAGGCATAGATTTCGGAACACTCAGCTGTCGCGCCTTGCTCTGTGAGGTGGCGACGGGTAATGAGATAGCCACAGCAGTTGAAAATTATCCGCACGCCGTCATGGACGAATACCTGCCCGGAGGAGAGATTTCTCTTCCTCCGGACTGGGCTCTCCAGCATCCCGGGGATTACCTCGAGGTGCTGGGCAAAACCGTCAGATCCGTGCTGAAGCAGTCGGGCGTCGCTCCGGAGATGGTGATCGGTGTCTCAGTGGATTTCACGGCATGCACCATGATCCCCATCCTCTCCGACGGCACGCCTTTGTGCTTTTTAGAGGAATACAAAGAAAATCCCCATGCATATGTGAAGCTGTGGAAACACCACGCGGCTCAAAAAGAGGCGACTCTCATCAACGAGCTAGCGGAAAAAGAAGACCCGAAAAGGCTTGCAAGATACGGCGGCAAGGTGTCGTCGGAGTGGATGTTTGCCAAAGCTTGGCAGATTTTAAACGAAGCTCCCGACATATACGCCCGTGCCGACAAATTCATCGAGGCGGGCGACTGGATAGTCATGATGCTCACGGGCAATGAGAGGCGCAATGCCTGCGCCGCGGGCTACAAGGCCATGTGGCACAAGGCAGAGGGGTATCCCTCCAAGGCCTTCTTGGCAAAGCTGGACAAAAGACTTGAAAACATCGTCGACGAAAAACTCTCGCGCGATGTCTATGCCCTCGGCCAAAAGGCGGGCGAGATAGTGGCAAAAGGCGCTGCCCTTTGCGGCCTTCTGCCCGGCACAGCTGTCGGCATAGCCAATATAGACGCCCATGTGGCTGTCCCCGCTGCGGGGATCACCGCTCCGGGCAAGATGCTCATGATCATGGGTACCTCCACCTGTCATATGCTCCTGGGAGAAGAAGAACACATTGTCCCGGGCATGGCAGGAGTCGTGGAAGACGGCATCATCGCGGGTTATTTCGGATATGAGGCGGGCCAATCCTGTGTGGGGGACCATTTCGATTGGTTTGTCAAACACTGCGTGCCCGCATCCTATGCTGCGGAGGCGGAGGAAAAGGGCATCTCCCTGCACAAGCTCTTGCGGGAAAAGGTCATCGACCAAAAACCCGGGGAGAGCGGCATCCTGGCCCTGGACTGGTGGAACGGCAACCGCTCAGTGCTTGTCGATGCGGAGCTTTCCGGGCTGTTTATCGGCATGACGCTCACCACAAAACCCGAGGAGCTGTACCGCGCCCTGATCGAGGCGACGGCCTTTGGCACCAAGATAATCATAGACACACTGGAGGAAAACGGTGTCGATGTCGGGGACATAATAGCGGCGGGCGGCATTGCGGAAAAAGATGAGATGATGATGCAGATCTATGCAGATGTCACAAACCGCGAGTTCCGCTTGGCGGGCAGCTCGCAGACCGTTGCTCTGGGCTCTGCGATGTTCGGTGCCGTTGCCGCAGGCGCTGAGAGAGGCGGCTATGACGACATCCAAAGTGCCGCGAGGCACATGGCGAAGGTAAAAGATGTGGTGTACAAACCCATACCGGAAAATGTCGCCGCGTATGAAAAACTGTATGCGGAGTATAAAATCCTACACGACTATTTCGGCAGAGGAGAAAACGATGTTTTGAAGCGTTTGAGAGAGATAAAGAGGACAGCAAGGGAGCAACAATGAGCTGTCTAAAAGAAAAGAGGGTAAAAATGGGCGTATTCATACCATTCAAGATAGACCTTGCGGGCAAAACCGCTGTCATCACAGGCGGCGGGGGCGTGCTCTGCTCGGGATTTGCAAAGGTCTTGGCAGCCTGCGGAGCCAATGTGGCTGTTTTGGACCTGAACGAAAAGGCGGCGAAAGCCGTTGCGGAGGAGATCGTCGCCTCAGGCGGCAAAGCTGTGGGGATAGCCGCAAATGTGCTGGAAAAGGACTCCCTGGAAGCCGCAAGAGAGCTGGTGCATCAAGCATACGGCCCCTGCGACATCCTGCTAAACGGTGCCGGGGGCAACAACCCCAAGGGCACCACCACAAAAGAATATCTGTTCCCCGAGGATTTAGAAGCAAAAGCTCCGGGCATAACGACCTTTTTCGACCTGGATATCTCGGGCATCCGATTTGTCTTTGATCTGAACTTCATCGGGACCCTGCTGCCGACTCAAGTGTTTGCAGCGGAGATGGCAAACAGGCCGGGCGCTGTCGTCATCAACATATCGTCGATGAATGCTTTCCGTCCGCTGACGAAGATCCCCGCCTATTCGGCGGCAAAGGCGGCGGTGTCCAACTTCACGGCGTGGCTTGCGGTGCACTTTGCCCCTGTGGGTATACGTGTAAATGCCATCGCACCGGGATTTTTTGTCACGGACCAAAACCGAGCTCTGCTCCAAAACCCGGACGGAAGCCCGACCCCGCGTTCCGAAAAAATCCTTGCCCACACACCTCTGGACCGTTTCGGCACACAGGAGGATTTGGCCGGCACATTGCTTTGGCTGGTGGACAGCGCGTCCTCGGGCTTTGTGAACGGCGTTGTGGTGCCCGTTGACGGGGGATTTGCCGCTTATTCGGGGGTTTAGAGGAACAACAAGCAGAAAACGGAGGTAGAGATGATTAAATTAAAACAAAACTGTGCATATGCCATGGTGGTCCCCACCAGCATGGGCGTCCGCATAACACCGACCAATCGGCAGGCAGTGCACACAAGCCTAAACTACGACATGCATATAACCAGCGCAGAGTCCAATGTGTTGTCCATTTCGGCAGCCCTCGGCCTGAAGACCAAAGTGCTGACGGCCTTTGTCAAAGACAGCCCGATTGCAAGCCTCATCAAAGGCGATCTGCGCAGACGTGGCATCGACTATGAGGGACGGGATGTGCCTCAAGGCGGTCCCTGGGGATACAGGCATCAGTTTAACATAGCAGATTCGGGCTTTGGAGCCAGGGGACCAAGGGTTCACAACGACCGTGCGGGCGAAGTCGGACGCACGATAAACGCAACCGATTTTGATCTGGAAAAGCTCTTTGGCCGGGACGGTGTGCAGATCCTGCACATCTCGGGTCTGTTTGCGGCCCTGTCGACGGAGACGGGAAAAACCTGCAGAGAGCTTGCAAGGACAGCCAAAAAATACGGCACGGCGATTTCCTTTGACATAAACCACCGCGCCTCCTTCTGGAAAGACCGCGACGAAGAGCTGACAGAGGTGTTTACGGAAATAGCTTCCCTCTCCGACATTCTCATAGGCAATGAAGAGGATTTCCAACTTGCTCTCAAGGTGGAAGGTCCCGCATCGGGGGGTGAAGAGATTTTCGGTTCCACGGACAACTTCAAAGCGATGATATTAAATGTCCGTCAAAAATTTCCAAAGGTCTCTGTATTTGCCAACACCCTGCGGCAGGTCATTTCGGCCAACCGCCATCTGTGGGGGGCAATCGTCCTGGAAGGTGACAACTGGCACATCGTCGAACCCCGTGAAATAGAGGTGCTTGACAGGATAGGCGGAGGCGACGGCTTTGTGGGCGGTCTCCTCTACAGCATTTTGAAAGAGTGGAATCCGGAGAGGTGGATAGAGTTTGCCTGGGCATGCGGCGCTTTTGTGGTCACTTTGCTGACAGACTTCGGCGAACCTGCAGACGAAGAGATGATTTGGAGCATATACGAGGGCAATGCCCGCGTTAGAAGATAAGCGAGGTAGAGCATGAATAAAACCGATATTGGCCTGATAGGACTTGCCGTCATGGGTGAAAACCTCGTGATGAACATGGAATCCAAAGGCTTTTCCGTGACAGTATATAACAGAACCACCTCCAAGGTGGATGATTTCATAAACGGGCGTGCAAAGGGCAAAAATATCCAAGGTGCCCATTCCTTGGAGGAGCTTGTCTCCAAGCTCAAAGCGCCGCGCAAAGTGATGATGATGGTCAAGGCGGGTTCACCTGTGGACGCCACTGTCGAGAGCTTGCTCCCGCTCCTTGAACCGGGCGACATCATAATCGACGGGGGTAACTCCCACTTTCCCGACACGATCAGACGCACAGAATATGTCGAGAGCAAGGGTCTTTACTACATAGGAACAGGCGTTTCCGGCGGGGAAGAAGGGGCGTTGCTCGGCCCCTCCATGATGCCCGGCGGTTCTGTGGAGGCCTGGCCCCATGTCAAACCCATTTTCCAAGCCATCAGCGCAAAGGTGGATGACGGACAGCCCTGCTGTGACTGGGTGGGGGAAAACGGAGCGGGACACTTTGTAAAAATGGTGCACAACGGCATCGAATACGGCGACATGCAGCTCATCTGCGAGGCCTATCACCTTATGCGGGATCTGCTCGGCATGAGCGCCGACGAGATGCACAAGGTCTTTGCCCATTGGAACGAAACGGAGCTTGACTCCTATCTCATCGAAATCACGCGGGACATACTTGGCTTTAAAGACACGGACGGCTTACCCCTAGTGGACAAAATCCTGGACAAAGCGGGCCAAAAGGGGACGGGGAAATGGACAGCCATCGCAGCCCTTGATGAGGGCGTGCCCCTCACGCTGATAGGCGAGGCTGTGTTTGCGCGCTGCCTCTCTGCCATGAAGGACGAACGCATCGAGGCTGCAAGGCAGCTTTCGGGCCCTGACAAGAAATTCACAGGGGATAAGCAAGCTCTGATCGAGGACATCAGAAAAGCTCTGTACGCCTCCAAAATAGTCTCATATGCCCAAGGCTATACCCTCATGCGCGCGGCGGCGGAGACTTTTGAGTGGAATCTCAACTACGGCGGCATTGCCCTAATGTGGCGTGGCGGATGCATAATTCGCTCCGTCTTCCTCGACAAAATCAAAGATGCCTACGACAGAGACCCGGAGCTCACAAACCTGTTGCTTGACCCCTATTTCAAAGATGTCCTGAAGGGCTTGACGGACAGCTGGAGAAAAGTGGTGTCGACGGCGATGTTGCACGGCATACCGGCCCCTGCATTTGCGGCGGCGCTGACATATTTTGACGGCTATCGCAGCGAGTTCTTGCCGGCAAATCTGCTCCAAGCGCAGAGGGATTATTTCGGAGCCCACACCTATGAAAGGCTCAATGCCCCGCGCGGAGAGTTTTTCCACACCAACTGGACAGGTCGCGGCGGAGACACGGCCGCCTCAACATACACGGTATAGTAAGTTTCAAATAAAATCATTTCACAGAGCGGGGGTGGTTCCGACTGCCCCCGCTCTGTGCGCAAAAACACCAAAAACCAATAAGACGGGGGATTTCCACATGACAACAAAGGAAAAAGCCTTGGACGCCCACAAAAAGTGGGGCGGCAAGCTGGAGATAAAATCACGCGCGGCCATCACCAACAGGGAAGAGCTGGCCCTTGCCTACACGCCGGGAGTGGCGGAGCCTTGCCTTGAGATACAAAAAGACACGCAGCTCTCATATGTGTACACAAGAAGACACAACACGGTTGCGGTGGTGACGGATGGCACCGCTGTCCTTGGGCTAGGGGACATAGGGCCTGAGGCGGGCATGCCCGTGATGGAGGGCAAATGTGTGCTGTTCAAAGAATTTGGCGGAGTGGACGCCATTCCGCTGTGCATACGCTCCAAATCCACCGAGGAGATTGTGAGAACAATCTACCTTCTTTCGGGCAGCTTTGGGGGCATAAACCTGGAAGACATCTCTGCACCGCGCTGTTTTGAAATAGAGCGGCGCTTAAAGGAGCTCTGCGATATACCCATATTCCACGACGACCAACACGGCACGGCCGTTGTGGTGCTCGCGGCGGTGCACAACGCCTTGAAGCTTGTCGGCAAAGACAGGGCAGAGGTCAAGACCGTCATTGCGGGAGCGGGGGCAGCAGGTGTCGCCACTGCGCGCATCTTGTTGGAATACGGCATGAAAAATGTCTTGGTCTGCAACAGAAAAGGCATACTGGAAAAGGACGATCAAGGTCTCGACGCAGACAGAAGGGAGCTTGCCCTGATCACAAATCCAAATGGCGAACGCGGATCCCTGAAAGAGGCGCTGGAAGGTGCGGATGTGTTTATAGGGCTGTCCGCACCGGGGATTGTCAGCAAAGAGATGATAGCCTCCATGGCGGCAGACCCGATTGTCTTTGCGCTGTCCAACCCCATCCCCGAAATCATGCCCGAGCTGGCCCTAAGTGCCGGCGCTGCCATTATCGGCACAGGCAGGTCGGACTTCCACAATCAGATAAACAATGTGCTGGCATTCCCGGGGATCTTTCGCGGAGCACTGGATTGCGGGGCGCGGGATATCACGGGGAGCATGAAAGTCGCAGCGGCGATGGCCATTGCAGAGCTCATAGGAGAAGAGGAGCTAAAGCCCGCATATGTCTTGCCGGATGTCTTTGACAAACGCGTGGCGCCTGCAGTGGCAAAAGCCGTGGCACAGGCGTGGTTTTGCGAACAGAGGTAAAAACAGATGCAAAAAATGGACATCGGGTATTATGGAAAAAATTGGGATATATTTTTGTTCAACAATGTGTTGACAGCCTGATTTTATCGTGCTATACTCAGTATTGTCTTTTAATAAATTGTGAGGAGGTGTAAAAATGACATATCGCAACAACAGAGTTTCGTTAAACGTTGTCAAAATGCACGCTGTGAACGGGCATGGGGATAAAGATGTCTTTTTCACATGCGACAATTTGCAAAATTCGGCTTATTTACACCTCCGGGGCATTTTATAATGCTTTAATGGCATCTGCATGGAGCTACCCGGATGGCCCTAAGCCGTTCGGGTATTTTTTATACAAAAACGCGCCGAAAAAGGCGCAAGGGGGTTGAAAAACCGCATGGAGGATTTGGGACAGCTGCCAAAGGAAGTGCTGGGACTGCTCGAAGCGGAGAACATCAGCACAGAGGAATTTTTATACTCCGTGACAGGAGATATGGACGAAGCGGGGGAATATACCACCGTGTGGCTTGCCTTTGACAAAAAAGGCATCTATATCGCCATGGGAACAGAGGAACTGGTCAAAATAAAAAAGAAAAAGGCCTTGACTGCAAAATACACCCTTGATAAATTGGAGTGCATACCCTTTGAGGACTTTGACAAACTGAAAACAGAAAAATATGTCTCCACAGGCAGATTGATTGGCATAAAAGACGGGGAAGAGAGCCCCGTCATAAAGTTCTCCTTGGGCTTGACGCCGAATTTTGAGGACTTTGTCAAGGCATTCAACACAGTCAAAGAAGGCGGAAAACTGGAAGAGGTGAAAAAGACCTTTCACGAGTCGCCTTTTTGCCCCACCTGCGGCATGAGATATCCGGACCCAAAACGCAAGATTTGCCCCAAATGCATAGATAAAAAATCCACAATCAAGCGGCTTTTTGAGGGTTTTAGCGGGCATGGCGGAAAAATAGCCATCATCATCGGCACAATGCTCTTTGGAACCCTGCTCGGTGTTTTGATGCCGCAGGTGAGCACAAGACTTCTCTATGACACTGTGCTCAACACAGACAACACAAAGCCTGTGGAAATGCTCATCACTTCCCTGGGTTACATAGTGCTTGCCATCCTCGGAGTGAGGTTGTTAAACCTCTTATTCTCCATTGTCTATCAATACATTCTCTCGGGGATAATGCCTTGGGTCATCTATGACATCAAGCTGAAGATATTCAAAGCGATGCAGAGGCTCGGTGTCAGTTTTTACACCTCAAAACAGACAGGTTCCCTCATGGAGCGGGTGACCTCCGACTCAAACAATATATACTGGTTCTTTGTGGACGGTTTGCCCTATATCATTGTAAATGTCATCACCATGGTGGCGGTTATAACAATCATGGCCTTTATGAGCTGGAAGCTGACGCTCATAACCGTGGCCACCGTACCTGTGATTGTCATAGTCTTTCGCGTGCTCGACAAGATGTGGCACCGCCTGCACCACAAGAGATGGGCATACAACGCCAACCTGACCAGCATGGTCAGCGACAATATAAACGGAGCCCGTGTCATAAAGGCCTTTTCCAGAGAAGAAGAGGAAAACCGCAGATTTTCGGTCATGAGCGGAAAAGTCATGGGGGCGGAGATAAAGCTCTCCAACACGGAGATAACGGCATATCCCCTTATATTTTTGTTCATATATATAGTGACAACGGCCATACTCGCCGTCGGGGGCATAATGGTTGTCAACGGCGAGATGAGCCTTGGCACACTGCTGACTTTTGTCATATACCTCAACATGATTCACGGTCCCTTGGACTTTTTGTCCTGGGTGTCAAACTGGTGGGCCAGGTGTCTTGACTCCGCCCAGCGTGTATTTGAGATAATCGACTCCGAACCCGATGTGGCGGAGTCCAAAAACCCGACAGTGCTCGAACACTTTGAGGGAGGCATAGAGATATCCGAGCTCGAGTTTGAATACGAGCCCGCGCGCCCCGTCATCAAAAAGCTGGATTTAAAAGTAAACCCCGGTGAAATGCTCGGCATAGTGGGCAAAACAGGTGCCGGAAAGACGACGATTGCCAATCTCATAGCAAGGCTGTACGACGCAAAGGCCGGTGTCATCAAGATCGACGGCGTGGATGTGAAGGACTTAAAGCTCTCCCAACTGCGGGAAAACATCGGGCTGGTCTCCCAGGACATATACCTGTTCATGGGCACAATAGCCGACAACATCCGATACTCAAATCCCGATGCGCCCATTGAAGAGGTTATCGCCGCCGCCAAAGCTGCCAGCGCCCACGATTTCATCATGAAATTGCCCGACACCTACGAAACCCGCATAGGCGCGGGCGGGCAGGATCTCTCCGGCGGAGAGAGGCAGCGCGTTTCGATTGCCCGCACCATCATCCAAAACCCGAAAATCCTCATCTTGGACGAGGCCACCGCAGCCATGGACACGGAGACGGAGCGCAACATACAAAACGCCCTCTCGGAGCTCAAGGAGGGCAGGACAACACTGGCCATCGCCCACAGGCTCTCCACCCTGCGAGATGCGGACATGCTCGCAGTCATAGATGACGGCAAGGTGGTGGAGACGGGCACATACAAGGAGCTCATGCTCAAAAAAGGCGAATACTACAAGCTCTATCAGATACAGGCCGAAGCCCTGAAATATGTGGGCATAGGCGATGAGTAGGACAGAGAAAGAAGGAGTGATTTCGATGGAAGAAAACACCGCAAAAACGCCCAGACGCGCAGAAGACATTCTGGACATCGGCATTTTAAATGCGGGAGAGATCTCGTTTTACACCAACCCCAAGGGCTTTATCGCCCTCAAGATGGGGGATAAAGACCACAAGAGGGTCAAGCTCTCCAGGATTTTGCCCTTTAAAGAACCTTTCAAATACATAACAATAGGGGACATGGAGGGCAAGGAGCTGGGCATCATCAGGGACCTTGCCGAGCTCTCGGAGGAGCAGCGGGAGCTGGTAAAGGCGGAGCTTGAGAGCAGATATTATTGCCCTGAGATATCGGAAATTGAGACAATCAAGGAAAAAATGGGTTATTTTTACTTTGATGTCAAGATAAAGGACTACAAAAAAACCTTTGCCGTCAAGGACATCAGCCGCAGCATCAAGCAGCTGGACGACGAGAGCATAGTGATAACGGATGTGGACGGCAACCGCTATATGATACCGGATATATGGAAAATCAATCCAAAGAGCAGAAGAAAAATAGAACCTTACTTGTATTGATACGAGGAGAGGGGATAAAGGAGGTGATGCACGCTTGAAAGTGAAAGAGAACAGTGTAAAAAACAGAATACACTTTGACCTTGACTCCACGGGAGAACACTGCGAGGGTGAGCTGGTCTTTTCAGAGGGCGCCCTCATGGCATCGATAGACGGCACCGAAGTTTTCCGCCAAAGCGTGCAAGGATGCGCCGAACTAAAACAGTATACAGACATAGGCTGCGGTTTTTTGGAGCTGGTACTGCGAGATCCGAGCGCAGGGGAAGACAGGGCAGAGGGCGATGTGAAGACCCTGCCCGAAGAGGAAAACATACGCGTCTGCCGCTTCACCATGAGCGCTGTGCTGGATGCCGCAGAGATGTGCAAAATCGTCAACTTCTACATAGAGACAGGCCATGAGGGCAGCCTTGCCCGCCACGAAAAGACACAGTGTGAGCGGTGCGGCAGGCCCCTCATGGGGGACATCGATGTCTGTATGTTCTGTGTGGACAAGAGCTATATATTCAAGCGTTCACTGCAGATGATGAAAAACTTTTGGCCCGCTTTCATCGTCTCCACCCTGTTGTTGATCGCGTCAAATGCGCTTTTTGCCATGATGCCCATACTCAACAGGATTTTGACAGACGACTACCTCGCCCCAAGCGAGGCAGCCACACCGTGGTTTGCCGATCCGATAAAGGGCGTGCTCGCCGTCACGGGCTTGATGGTGCTCACAAGGGCTGTGGGCGAGGTGTTGTTCATTTTTTCAACGATGTTGTCCAATGTGCTCGGGAGCAAATTCACCGACTATCTGCGGGGCATCATGTATGAAAAGGTGCAAAAACTCTCCCTGGCATCCATATCGAAAAAGACCAGCGGCGACCTGATGAAGCGCATCACGCGGGACACCCAGGAAGTGAGGCAGTTTTTGACGGACATGGGCCGATATGCCCTGGAGCAGATCATCATGTTCACCGTTATCACGGTGGTGCTCCTGGTCACAAACCCCATTTTGACCTTGCTTGTGTTCCTGCCCGTGCCCATTGTGATCTTCCTCATCCAGACGTTTTGGAAACATATTCGCCTGAGATATGAAAAACAATGGCGCTATGACGCCCGCTCCTCCTCCATCCTCCACGACATCATAAAGGGCATAAGGGTCGTGAAGACCTTCGGAAACGAAGAGCGGGAGATCGCAAAATTCGGCGACACCTGCGAAAGGCTGGCCGAGATATCCATGAAGAACGAACAGACATGGGCAAAGCTCTTCCCGCCGCTGCAGTTTATAGTGGGGCTCGGTGAGTTTTTCGTGCTCTATTTCGGAGGAAGGCTTGTTTTGGGCAGAGAGCTGACTCTGGGAGAACTGATTCAATTCATGTTGTTTCTCACATACATCTATCAGCCCCTGCGCTGGCTGTCATCCCTGCCGCGTTGGCTTGCCGCCGCTATGACGAGCATGGTAAAGATCTTTGAGATAATAGACGAAAAGCTCGACATCAGCGATACGGAAAACCCGCAAACCCCCAAGGTCAAAGGGCGCATAGAGTTTAAAAACGTCACCTTTGGCTACAAATCATATGAGCCTGTCCTGCGAAATATGAGCCTTGAGATAAAACCCGGGGAGATGGTCGGCTTGGTAGGGCCGTCGGGGGCAGGCAAATCCACGATGATAAACCTCATGATGCGCCTGTATGACCCCAACTCGGGTTCGATACTTCTTGACGGTGTGGATATCAAGAACATATTGCAAAAGGATTTGCACGACAACATCGGAGTTGTCTTCCAGGACACCTTCTTATTTGCCGGGACAATATACGACAATATCACATATGCAAAGGAAGACGCCACAAGGGAAGAGGTCATAGCCTCGGCAAAAGCCGCCAACGCCCATGACTTCATCATGAATCTACCCGACGGCTACAACACCATGCTCGGAGAAAACGCCCACTCCCTATCGGGGGGTGAGCGGCAGCGCTTGGCCATCGCCCGAGCGGTGCTCAAAAACCCGATGATCTTGATCCTCGACGAGGCGACAAGTTCCCTGGACCCCGAGACGGAGAGCAAGATCCAAGAGGCCATGGGTAGGCTCGTTCAAAACAGAACGACGGTTGCCATCGCCCACAGGCTCTCCACCCTGCGCCATGCGGACAGGCTTGTGGTGATAGACAAAGGGAGAATAGCCGAGGTCGGCACCCACAGAGAGTTGCTCGAAAAGAAGGGCATTTACTTCAGATTGGTAATGGCCCAGCGACAGACGGCAAAGCTGAAAAAATAACGACAACAAAACACTCTCCTCATGGGCACGGCCCAAGGGGAGAGTGTTTTATTGATTTGATTAGTTTTCTAAAAGCTCCAATTTTATAAATCTTTTTTGCAAAAACGCCACGACAAACAAAATGGCGGTGGGGGCAATCAGGGTTTTAAACAGCGGTATGTGGGCGGAGTTGTAGATGCCCGTGAGGTAATACGCCACCAGGGCACCCAGGAGAAATCCAATGGCACGAAGTACCCAAAACAGTGCCTGTTTCCACTCCCCCTTCGCGATGTAGATGCCGATGTCAGTGATGGGGCCCGTCAGATGCGTTGTCCTGCCAATGCGTGTCAGACTGGTGGCGGCGTTTTGGCTGCCCATGCACATGGGCAGGCATATATAGGCTATGATGGATGCACCTGCCAGATAGAAGACAATCAAGCTCAGCAAAAGCAAGGAACCGGAAAAATACAACCCCCAGGACAGGCCTGCTCTTCTTGTTATCAGTGTGGAAAAGACAGCACCTGCAATGTATAAAAATATGATGAGCAGAACGCTCTTTATGCCTGTGTGGTTGCCAATCAGGATATACTTGCCAAGCTTTACCACCCGTCCGGTGAGAAAGGAGGAGTTCTCATTGACAAAATAATTGAGTGCCACCGTGTCAATCCAGCCGGCAACGACCATGAGGACAAAGCCGAGGATATGGGAAAATGTGTTTGTGCGCGAACGTGAATTAGTCATACATACCTCATCGTTATATTAAGGAAAGAAGCTCAAAAAACCGGAGAAAACCGTGCCTGTCTTGACGGAGACAACGGCATATCCGGCAAACAAGAGCAAGAGCATAAAGACCAACAGAGCCACATTGGCGCTGATGCCGACAAGAGAGGTCTTGCCGAGGGTATAGAATTTTTCAAGTGTGAGGTTGGCGGAAACAAAGCTTGAAAATCTCCTGCCGCCATTTGACAGCACGCCGCCAAGGGATTTCGCGCCGGAGCGGATTTTCCTTAGTAAGGAGACTGTCCCACTATATACAAGATAAACAAGCCCTTCCAAAGTGAGCCAAGTCGGCACTTTGAGGTGGAACAGACCTGTTTTGAATCCGGCAACGCAGAGCAAGATGCCAAGTCCCAGGGTGATGGCTGTGGACAGCAGGTCGGGAAACGCCCAAAAATTGAAGTTTTGCACCGCGGCGTCGGCTCCCGGAATACCCGCGGCCAGGGAAGCGGGGGCGATGAGCTTTTCGAGGAAAAGCTTTGGGGCAAAGCCGATAAAGAGCATTACGGCGGACAGAAGTGCCAGGGGCAGATAGAGCGAAACGGGGAGCTTCGACTTTTTAGTTTTATTGTCTTCTAAAGCAACGGGAGAAGGCAAAGTCGCCGTGCTTGTCGGCGCTTTCTTTAAAAACGCAAGGTAGAAAAGCTTTGCAAAGGAAGCCGCGGTGCCGACGCCGACAGCGGAGAAGAGAATCTCGATGATTTTTAACCATGGGCCCTCTCTCTGCAGGGCAAGATTGAGCCCGTGGTGTATGATGCTCTTGCTGGCATAGCCGTTCAGTCCGGGAGTACCGGTTATACCAAGGACGGCGATGAATACAAAAGCCGCCAGCAGGGGCATTTTCTTTATCAGGCCGCCCATCTTGTAGAGGTTCGTCTCTTTGTGGTGGTAATATATGATACCGACACCCAAAAACAGAGCGCTTTTAAACAGAGCGTGGTTTATCATGTGATACACCGCACCGGCAAGGCTGAGACCGCCGGCAGCACCCAGATACAGGGCAATGCCGATAGAGAGAATCACATAGCCCATCTGGCTGACACTGTGATATGCCAAAAGGCGTTTTGCATCGCTTTGCAACAGCGCCGCAATGACGCCCGTCAGCATCGATGCTATCCCAAGGACGGTGATGACAGTGCCAAAGGTTGCCGACAGGGTGCTTGAGGGGTCAAAGCCGACAAAACCGACGACTCTGATCAGACCA
>CAYTOF010000012.1:0-23014 GCA_964439435.1 uncultured Oscillospiraceae bacterium | reverse complement strand
TCCGACTTTGATGAGCAAGCCCGACAAAAGCGCGCTTCCCGGAGTCGGGGCAAAGGAATGAGCCCTTGAGAGCCACAGGTGGAGGGGCACCATACCGGCTTTGATGCCAAAGCCGATGACAAAGAGCAGGATGCTGAGTTTGCCATATGCACCGCCGACTTGAGAGCTGACGGCACCCAGAGCGGGGAAAGCTCCCGTACCGACTCCCGGCAGGGTTATGCCGAGGGCTATGAGCAGGCCGCCGACCAAGCTGAAAAAGAGATAAAAATACCCTGCGACAGTGGCGTTTTTGTCCCATCTGTGTATGACCCAAAAATAGGAGGAGATTGTCATCAGTTCAAAAAAGAGCAGCATTGTCAACATATCACCCGCTGCAAAAACGCCCAGCACGGCAAGGAGTGTTGCAAGGGTTGAGATGTTGAAAAGGGATGTCTTTCCCTCGTGGACCATGTATTTTTGCGAGTACAATGTGATGACAAGCCAGAGAAGCGAGGCCAGAACCGCCAGTGTGCCCGACAGAGCATCGAGATAAAAAGATGGCGAAAAGGGTCCGTATAGGGGGATTTTAAAGGCGATGGCCCCTTCTGATAAAATATTTTTAAGTAAAAGGACAGATATAAAAAGGCTTGCCATGGAGGTGAGGACAGTGATGACGGAACGAAGTTTATCAGCCGCGGACTTAAAACCCGAGACAAGGACAGAGGCCAAAAGCCCGATGAAAGGAACGGCCAGCAGAGCAAGTATCAACATTTGAAAACACCTCCTTATTTAGTGGAAAAAGCTGTTGACTACGGAAGTCACACCATACCAGATGGAACCCGGCCAGAATCCCGCCACAATGGAGCCAAGCACCAGGACAATGGTGGGGACGAGCATTAGATAAAAGCTTTTGTCCCGCTTGATGAGTGTCGCATCCCGATCTCCTTTAAAGGAGGAGACAATCATCGGTATGAAGCAGACGGCGTTTAATATGCCGCTGAAAATCAATGCAAGGGCAGGGAGTAGAAATCCGCTCTCCACGGAACCTTTCATCAGATAAAATTTGCTCCAAAAGGTGGCAAGGGGCAGCATGCCGACCATGCCAAGGGTTGCTATGCTGAAAACTGCCATTGTGATGGGGAGACGATAGCCGACTCCCTGCATTTGGCTGATCTTAGTTTTGCCTGTCTTCTCCGCGATGATGCCCGCGCAGAAAAACAGCGAAACCTTCAAAAGAGAATAGGCAATCATCTGAAAAACCGCTCCTCCAAGGCCCCACTCCGTGAAAACAAAGGCACCGAGGAGGATATAGGAGAGATGGCTGATGGTCTGGTAGGCAAGGCGGCGTTTCAGCGTGTCTTGCCTCAGGGCAATGATGATGCCAAAGACAATGGTGATGACCGCCACCCACTTCAGTGCCTGTCCTGCGATAAGCTCCGATATGAGCTCTTTGCCAAAAACCGAATAGACAACGCGCAGCACACCAAAGACACCGGCATAAACGACGGCGACGGCATGCAAAAGAGCGCTGATGGGTGTGGGGGCTGCCATGGCTTTGGGCAGCCAACGGTGCAGAGGCATTATGGCCGCCTTGACGCCAAAGCCTGCAATAAACAGCAAAAGCAAGATGTTCATACCGCCGCCGGGTTGCCCTTGAAGCAAGCTCTGAGCGGAAAAGTTTAGATTCCCCACTTTAACCGTGGTCATGACGATGGCGATGAGGATCAGTCCCGCACCGACGAGATTGTAGAATATATACTGTTTGCCGGCCTTCATAGCCTGCTCTGAACGGTCGTGGATGACAAGAGGATAGGTTGCAAAGGTCAAAAGCTCATAAAACAGATACAGCGCCAACAGATTGCCCGCATAGGACACACCGAGGGCAACACTGAGGGAGATGAGCAAAAAGCCATAATATGTGTGCAGTCTTGGCTTTCCCTCCATATATCCCATGGAGTAGATGGCGGCGAAAAGCCACATCGTTGAGATGATGAGGGAAAAGATGGCGCCGAGAG
This sequence comes from uncultured Oscillospiraceae bacterium, assembly GCA_964439435.1. Lineage (GTDB taxonomy): Bacteria > Bacillota > Clostridia > Oscillospirales > QAMX01 > CAYTOF01. Next base: position 21,020 of record CAYTOF010000012.1, on the reverse strand, counting down.
GGTCCGGTGCCAGGGTGAAATTCAGCCCGCCGAGGTTGAGGGAGAGGGCGATGCTCCTGCCCGAAAAGATGCCCAAAGCGGCACGCCAGCTAAAAAACAGAGCGGACATGCAGAAAAATGAGGTTATGGCATTTCTCACGCGGTTACCGAGGCGCGGAAAAGCAAATACGATTGCGCCGCCAAGGATGCCGCTTGCGAGGGCCAAGATGAGATTATACATATGTTGGTTTCCTATCCTATGGTTGCACTCACGCCGACAAAAGCGTCGCCGCCGCACCATATGCAAGTTTTATAAGCAGGCCGGGGAACAGGCCGATGACCATCACCGCACCAATCAGGAGCACAACGGCGATTTTTTGTGCGGGACCCGGGTCTTGGACATAGCTTTTGAAGGTGGGTTCTTCAAAATAAGCTCTTTTGATCACGGGCAAAAGATATGCGGCGCACAGGATACTCCCCAAGACGATGACAAGCAAGGGAGCTATTTGGCCGACTTCAAGGCTTGCTAAAATGAGATGCCATTTGCCCACAAATCCGGAGAACAGAGGTATGCCGACAAGTCCCAGGGAGCCGATCGTAAAGCCGAGCATTGTAAGGGGCATCTTCTTGCCGATACCGGAAAGGTCTTCTATCTTTTCCTTTCCCGTGGCGGAAATCATTGCGCCTGAGGTTAAAAACAGCAGAGACTTACAGACAGCATGTCCGGCAAGGTAGATCAGTGCTCCCGCAAGCCCTTTTTCATTGACAAAACTTATGCCAATAAACAGATAACCGAGATGGGAGACGGTGGAATAGGCGAGCATACGTTTCAGCTCACTCTGTCTTATGGCCATGATTGCCGCGACAAGAACCGCCGCCACTCCGAGTACCATTAAAATGACATGCATTATATAACTCTTTAACAGTGTGGTGCCAAAAACGGAAAATAAAATTTTGAGATAGCACAGAAAGTAGCCCTTTACGGCAAGGCCCGAAAGCACCGCGCTCGCGGGTGCAGGGGCGTTGGAATGGGCGTCGGGCAGCCAGATATGGAAGGGAAAGAGGGCGGCTTTGATGCCAAAGCCCACCAGCATAAAGCTGAAAGCCATCCAGATGACAGCCGGGCTTGCCTGCCAGGTCTTCGCCAGTTCCGCGGCGGCAAAGCTCATGTTCAGGTGCCCTGTTGTGACATATATAAAGCCGATGCCGCCCAGAATCAGAGCGGAGCCCAGGGAGGCGAGAATGAGATATGAAAAAGCAGCCTTTGCGGCCCCCGACGTATTTTTGGCACTCACGAGTCCGCAGCAGCTCAGGGTTGCCACCTCCACCAAGACAAACACGTTGAAGAGGTCATTTGTGAAGGCCATGCCCGCCAAAGAGCCGACAAGGAGGAGTAAAAGCACATAAAAACGCGCCGAGCGGTATTGGTGTCCGAGTTCATGGGCGAGGTTGTTTTTGGAAAACAACACTATGGGCAAGGTCACGACAGACACCACGAGGAGGAAAAATGCGCTCAGTTCATTTGTTTTAAGCTCAATGCCCCAGGGCGCAGACCAACCGCCCAGGCTGTAGAGAATGGGAAGACCGTTTTGTGAAAGCACAATATGTGTGAGATAGCCGACGCCGACAAGGAGCAAAACGCTTGCAAAAATGGCGCTGTAGTCGACAAGTTTGATTTTTTTAAGATATGTGGGCAGTACAAAGGCCACAAAAAGAGGCAGGATAACTATGATGACGGATAGATTTTCTGTTATTGTCTCAATCATTTTTCTTTACTTCACTTCTGATTTCTTCTATTTTTCTCAAGCTCGTGGTTCCGTATGAGTTGTAAAGCCGCACAATCAGCGCCAGGGCAAAAGCGGTGACGCTGACACTGACGACAATGCCCGTGAGCATGAGGGCAGAGGGGAGAGGGTTTATGTGGATTTCTCCGACACCGTCCTGTGTGTACATGAGGCCTTTGGCACGTCGTATATAGGCGCTGGCCACAAAAAGCAGGAAGATGGCGCTCTCCATTATATTGATGCCAATCAGTTTTTTGATCAGATTGGAGCGGGTCAAAACGGTCACTGCACCTATGGCAAACAGAGCAAAGGAGATCACATAGGGGTAATTGGCAACAAGCTTTAGAAACATCTCTTTCATCTTTTTATACTGCTCCTCTCACCTTTTTAAGACTCATCCATCAACAGAAAAAACAAAGTGACAACGGTGCTTGCCACTCGCAGCCCGACACCAAAGGCAATCAGGGATATGAGGCCGCCGGAAAACAGAGATCCGGGTATTCCGAGGTTTATGCCGGCCAACTTGTTTGATAAAAACGGAACTCCTGCAAAGATACCGACAAGGCCCATTAGGCCGTACCAGAGGGTGGCATAACTCTCGATATAGGTCAGGGTTTTTTCGGGCAGTTTTTCACGCCCTTTGTCCATCCCGTAAATTGTGGCATAAGCCACAAAGCTGAGTCCCACTATAATCCCTCCGGCAAAAGACCCTCCCGCGGAGATATGTCCGTGCAGTATCACATAAAATCCAAAGACAAAAATAAAGGGCAAAATAACCGGAGACATGCGCTTTAAAATAAAGTCTCTCACTTATCGTCCCCTCCTTTTTTGGTTGCTTTTAGAGCAACCGCGACAGCGGTCACAGCCGCAAAGAGCACTATGGTTTCAAACATCGTATCATATGCCCGGTAGTCAAGCACTATGGAGGTCACCATATTGGGTATGCCTGTGTCCTCCATCTGTTCATCTATATAGCGTCTGTAGACCTCGTTGTGTATGGGATTGTCCTTTTCACCGTAGGTCGGAAGCTCTATGACGACATTGAATACGGTAAAGGCAGAGAGCAAGACCAAAAGGACAATGACAAAGATTTTAAACTTCATATATCACTCGTCCTTTCTGCTTGTCTTGAAGATGACGCCCATCATCAAGACAGTCATGCAGATGCCCGCCGCCGCCTCGGTTATAGCCAAGTCAGGGGTCTCCATCTGCAGCCAAACAAAGGCCATTATGATGCTGTATGCTCCAAATACAATAACCGCATGCAACAGGTTTTTTATAAAATACATTGCCAGAGAAGAGGCAATCAAGACGACGGACAGGGCCATTATCCAGTAATCCGTGGAAATAAAATCCATTATAATTTCTCCGTTTTTGTATTGTCAGAGGGGCGAGTGCCGTAGAGCAGGCCGACCTTGGCGATTAAGTGCGTCATGGTGGTGTTTATAATCCAGAAAAGCATGAGTGTTATGATCAGCTTGACGGCTATTATCCAGTTGGGGCTTTTGATGAGCAGGGCCAGACCGACAAGCCCCACCCCCATGGAATCGCACATCCCAAGGGCATGCATGCGTGTAAAAGAGTCAGGCAGTTTGAAGAGCCCGAAAACACCCAGCAAAAAGAAAACAAGTGAGGCATATAGTATTATGTCAGATATCACTGTCAACATCAGTTTGATCCTCCGTATCGGGTCTAATCGTCTTTATTTCCGGCAGATGCGGGTCCCAGTTGCCCGGCGCAAAGGTCTTTAGTATCCAAAGCCCGCCGACAAAGGCGCACAGCATGAACACAAGGGCGACATCCACCAGACCATAGTCGTCGTGGAAAAAGGCAAACAGCAAAATCAAAGCGCTGACAAGGGTGGTTATGGCGTTGATTGAAATCAGACGGTCAATTATCGTCGGGCCTATTATCGCCTTTATCAGTGCCAGCAGAACCAGCACCATCATTATTACCAGCAGCCAAAGCATGGGCATTCCTCCTTTGCCTATAGTTTTCCAGATCTCTTATGACATAAATGATGCGCCAGCGCATCAAGTCGTGGGCGCCTTGCATTGTGACAGAGTGAACTATTATACGGTTGGTGTCGGGGTTTATGTCGACAGTGATTGTACCCGGAGTTATCGTGATACAGGTGGCAAGAAGCACCCTGCCCCAATTGCTCGAAATACCGGGCTCCATCTCCACAAAAACGGGGCTGACTTCGGGTTTGTCAAAAAGTAAAATTTTGGCCATGGAGATATTTGCCTGTATAACATAGCCTATCATCAAGACAAGACAATGTCCCAATAAAAAAAGTTCGCCAAAAGTGGGAATCTTTGGCAGCAGATGATCAAACACATGCCAAAAGATGATGGCGGCAAAAGACAGAACGGCGCCGGCCACTATGTGTTGGAGATCTGCTGTCCCTCCGATGGCGATCCAAAAAGCAAATAAAATCAAAAACAACACGTAACGGTTGGTCTTCATAAAATCCTCTTTCAAACCCAAAATAAAGATGTCCGTATAAACAAAAAGGCATAATGCCATTAAAAAAAAACAACAAAAATGCGCAGGCAAAGTCCTCAAAAACTTCGCGCCACGCTTGGATTGTCCTACGAGGTTAGCTGTCGGGCTCGGGTTCCAAGTTCTCCCTACCTAAAGGATAATAGGATTAGCCCCATATGTTGGTTCCCCCGCTTCTAAACGAATTCGGAGAAGAAATGTTCATGTTGGCATACAAACAATTCTTATGTTATATTATACACAACGCGAATAAATATGTCAAGGGATATAAAGGGGAAAAGGGAGGTTTGGAAAGGCAGCACAAAAGCCATTTGATTTACGCATGCAATGCTCACTAAAAATGCCGCAATTAAATGGTGTTTCTGTATATATGTATGTCAAAAGCTCTTTTGGCCGCAATTACCCAAGATTTTGTTATTTACCCTGCTACAGGCAAAATCGAAACAAGGCTTTGCCGCACGGTGTTTTCAAAAACAAGTCCCCGTTCGAAAAGCTAAAAAACAAATGCATAAAAGGACAGAGCGCAGCTTCCATATGTGGAAAAATATTCAAATATGCACAAAGTATTAATGGGAGGAAGTTTCTTGGGGGAGGTTTGTTGGAACTTGGGACAAAATGTCTTTGATGAACTGGTTTTTGGCCGCATGTTATTTCGAAATCAAAGGCAGCGAAACTCGCAATCTCCAAAGACGATGTTTGAAATGCCGCATTGTATACAAATTCTGATGATTTTGATATAATATCATATAGTCCAAATTGTCTTGAATTTTAAACAAGATATAAAACCCCGAAAACAGGAGGAAGTATGACCGACGAAGAACACATATACATAGCAGAAAACATCGCGGGCATACGCAACAAAATAGCTGTTGCCGCCAAAAAGGCGGGGAGAGATCCCGCGGATATCACCCTCCTTGCGGCAGCAAAGAATCGAAGCGCGAAGGAGATAAGCGCCGCCCGCAAGTATGGGATAGACGCGGTGGGCGAAAATCGCGTTCAGGAGTTGCTTTCAAAATACGACGAGGACGCCTATGGGGATTTACCGCTCCACTATATCGGCCCCCTGCAGACAAACAAGGTGAAGTATCTCATAGGCAAAACTTCATTGATACAGTCTGTTGATTCCCAAAGACTTGGAAACTTTATTTCAAATCTGTCTGTGCGGGCAAAGGTGCAAACAGATATTTTGCTTGAAGTCAATATAGGTCTTGAAACCACAAAAGCAGGGGTGGAACCGGACAAAGCCGTAGAACTAGCCCGGCATTTGCTCTCCCTGCCGGGTGTTGTGCTCCGAGGGCTCATGGCGATTCCTCCGCAGGAGAAATCCGAGGCCTCCTTTGAAAAACTGCGTAAAATGTATGAAAACATAAAAAAGGACGTCCCCAAAGGCTTTGACATACTCTCCATGGGCATGAGCGGAGACTATGAAAAAGCCATAGAATACGGTTCTACAATTGTGCGCATCGGCCGGGGGATATTTGAAAAAGCTTAAGCTGTTTTCTTTAGAGTGCGATTTGAGGAGTATAGCATGTCACAAAAGAGCGAAAACACAGGATTTACATGTCAATATTGCGGGCAAGAGGTGCTGCCGCTCACAAATGGCAGCTACAGAAACCATTGTCCCTTTTGCCTGTGTTCAAAGCATGTGGACATATACCCCGGCGACAGGGAAAGCGAATGCGGCGGTAAAATGAACGCCGTTGAAGTCGTATACAAATCAGGCAAGGGTTATCAGCTGGTGCACGAGTGCCAAAGCTGTGGGCACAGGCAGAGAAACAAAGTTGCCTCAGACACCGTACAACCCGATAACGATGGGCTCATATTGGAGCTCATGTCAAATATATAATCCAAACAGAGCATAAAGTGCTGACTGGAAAGGCGCTTATGAAACGAGCACTTATAATAATCAAAGAAATTTTAAAGCCGCGACCGTTGTCACCGGGCTTTGCCAAAGCCTTGGAGATAGCAAAGAAAACAAGTCGCATAGTTTTAAAGGTGGCAGTCAGCGCCGCCCTGGTGGCTGTCTTTGCGGGCGTTATCATCATGGGGGCCTTTGGTCTCTATGTGAGGCAGTATCTGCTGCCCAAGGCAGATATTGAAATCGGCAATATAAACATCAACTTCACATCCATCATATACTATAAAGACGTAAAAACGGGTGAGCAAAAAGAGCTGACAAGGCTCTACGGCAATGAAAACCGAATCTGGGTCAACTACGGTGAGATCCCCAAGGCGATGAAAGATGCGATTATAGCCATAGAAGACGAGCGCTTTGACAGCCATAAGGGCGTTGACTGGCGCAGGACATTGGGGGCGGCAGCCAACCTTGTGTTGCCCTTTTCGGGTAACTTTGGCGGTTCGACAATCACTCAGCAGCTTATCAAAAACATAACCGACGACAAGGATGTGACAATACAGCGCAAGGTGCTTGAGATTTTGCGCGCCCTCTCCCTTGAGCGCAGGCTGTCCAAAGAGCAAATACTTGAAATGTATCTCAACACAATAAACCTGAGCCAAGGCTGTTATGGGGTTTCCTCGGCTGCCTATATGTATTTTGGCAAAGAGGCAAAGGACTTGACTCTGGCACAGTGTGCAAGCCTTGCCGGCATCACCAACAGCCCGACCTATTATGACCCCTTTCAAAATCCGGACAACAACAAAGAAAGACAAGAGTTGATTCTTGGGAAAATGCTGGAGCTTGGCTTTATAAGTCAAAGGGAGCACGACAGCGCAGTGGCAGAGGACTTGAACTTCCGAGATTTCACAAAGGAAATCGACCAAAGCCCCGTCAATGTGCAGTCCTATTTTGTCGACCTCTTGATAACGGAGATCATTTCAAAACTGAAATCAGAATATGACTACTCCAACACGATTGCCTACAAGCTCCTATATGCCGGAGGACTCACCATTGAGGCGACGATAGACCCCGAAGTGCAGAAAATTGCCGAGGGGATATATGAAGACAGAAGCAATTTCCCCGAGGTAAAGGGCACAACCCAGCCCGAATCCGCCATTGTCATCATGTCAAATGACGGCTACCTTCGTGGCGTTGTCGGGGGGATAGGCGAAAAATACGGCAACCTCGTGCTCAACAGGGCAACCTCAAAACGCCAGCCTGGCTCCACAATCAAACCCTTGACTGTCTACGCGCCTGCGCTGGAATACGGGCTGATCACGCCCTACAGTGTCTTTGACGACTCGCCGCCAAAACTCATAAGCAAACAGGGAGGTCTCGTGGAGCCGGAATCCGCCATTTTGACGGGCATCAGCGTCACGCCCTGGCCTTCAAATTTTCAAAAAACATATGGCGGGATGACCACAATAAACCGTGCGGTTTCACAGTCACTCAATACCATACCCATACGCATATTGGATCTTCTGGGGCTTCAAACTTCCTTTGACTTCGCCACCTCCAACTTTGGCCTCTCCCTTATAGCGGGGGAGACGATTGGCGGCCGTTATTACAGCGACATAGGCTATTCTGCCCTTGGGCTTGGAGGTCTCAGCATGGGACTGTCTCTCATGGAGATGACAGCGGCTTTTGTGCCCTTTGCAAATGAGGGCATCTACATGAAACCCACGACCTTTCACCGGGTGTTGGACGCTGACGGCGAGATGCTGCTTGAGAACGCCGACGCCGAGCACGCCACCATCTCCGAAGAGACCGCATACTATATGCGCACAATGCTGGAAGAGGTCGTAAAAACAGGTACGGCGACCTCCGCCGCATTGGAGGACTTTAGTGTGGGAGGAAAGACAGGCACCACCTCAAATGACTATGACCGCTGGTTTATCGGATTTACACCCTACTATGTGACGGGCGTGTGGTTTGGCTTTGACATAAACAGAGAGATAAGCGGTCTTTCAACAAATCCATCTGTCACAACATGGAAAACAGTCATGGAAAAGCTGCACAAAGGGCTGCCGCCTGCGTATTTTGAAGAGCCTGAAGGCCTTGCCACATTTGCATACTGTCTGGATAGCGGAAACATACCGACACCCGCCTGTTACAACGACCCCCGCGGTCCGAGAGTCGGCTATGGAAAATACTTTGTAAAAGATGCCCCCACATCGGAGTGCACAAGGCACACCTTTGTCAGCATCTGCTCTCATTCGGACAAAATCGCAGGCATCTACTGTCCGGAGGAGGACATCGAAAAGATTTCGCGGCTCAATCTCTACAGGTATTTTGCCGTGCCCGGGGTGGTCATCGCCGATGAAAGCTACTGCGTGCACTATGACGGCGTCTTGTCCGATCGAGTGATGATGCACTATTATCCCGCGACAGGGAGCAAGGGGGGCGCCCTTGAGGGCATGTGCAATGTGCATGCGGAGGCACCCGAAACAACCACAACGGAGGTTTCTGCCTGGATCAGCATATTGACAACGGAACCGCCGCCGGTGACACAGACAACAACAGAGAGAGAACCGCCCTCTGTAACAAATGACATGAGCGAGTAGAGACAGGGTAATAACACAGCGCCATGGGCAGTCAAAAGAAAATCGAGAGTAACAAGAAAATGAAAGACACCATCAGCCAATTGAAGACTCTGCTTGGAAACGAGCAGGTTTTGGAGAACGAACCCCTGTCCGGGCACACCTCCTTTCGCATTGGAGGGCCGTGCAGCGCGATGGTTTTTCCGCGCTGCGAAGCGGAGCTGAAAGCTGTTTTGAACCTGGCAAAGAAGAAGGGGCTCAGATATTTCATAATGGGCAACGGCACAAACCTTTTGTGTGATGATCGGGGCTTTAAGGGCTTGATCATAAAGACAACCGCCATGTGCGGAATAGAGGTGAAGGGCTGCGAGATCAGCGCCTATTGCGGGTCTTCCCTTGCGGCAACGGCGCGGGCAGCATTGAAAGCGGGCCTTGCGGGTCTTGAATTCGCCCACGGAATCCCGGGCAGTGTCGGGGGAGGCATCGTCATGAACGCCGGTGCATACGGTAAGGACCTCTCCCACGCAGTTGTTGAGGTGGTTGCCATAACAAAGAACGGGGAGATTGTGAAAATCCCCGCAAAGGACTGCAAATTTGGATACCGAACCAGCATATTCACAAAGAGCTCGGGGTTGACGGTGATAAAGGCCCGTTTTTTGCTGCGCCCCGGGGAAAAAGAGCATATAAAGAGCTGCATGGCAGAGCTCCTGGCAAAAAGGAAAAAATCACAGCCCCTTGAGCTGCCCAATGCAGGCAGTGTTTTCAAGCGGCCGGAGGGATATTTTGCAGGCAAGCTCATCGAAGAGAGCGGGCTTAAGGGCAAAAAAATCGGAGGCGCGGAGATCTCAAACAAACATGCGGGCTTCATAGTCAACACGGGCGGGGCACGTTGCTCCGATGTACTTGAACTTGTAAAATTTGCACAAGGGCAGGTCAAGGAGTGCTTTGGAGTGGACCTAGAATGCGAGATCAAAACACTGCCCTACGACGAGGATTGAATACGGACAAAAGTAAAATGTAAAAGGAGGGATGACATGTCATTTTCAAATACCGTCAAAATCGAAATGAGCCGTACACAAGAGTCGAAACACTGTTGTGCCCTGGCCGAACTATACGGCATACTTCTTTTGGCAAGCGTGTTTTCAAAAACCGAGATAAGAATCATGACCAAAAACCCGATTCTTTTCAAACATTTGACGAAGCTTTCCAAGGAATTGCTCATGCCGGCACCGGCATGGCGAAGTCTCTCCACAGGGTCCTCCCGCACCACCATAACCCTTGACGATGCGGGTGACATAGAGAGGATTTTCGAGCTGTTTGAATACGACATCTCCTCTCAGGTCGTGCTGCATCTGAACAATTGGTTGGTGTTGGAAGACTGTTGCCGTGCGGCCTTTTTGCGCGGCTTGTTTTTAACGGGAGGCTATATTGCAAACCCCGAAAAAAACTATTATCTGGAGTTGTCCGGCACGCACAGCGCCCTTATGAATGAGATATATGTGCTGCTCTCGGAACTGGAGCTTTCGCCGAAATATGTGCAACGGGACACAAGCCATGTGATCTATTTCAAAGAGAGCTCCCTCATAGAGCGATACCTCACTTTAGCCGGCGCCCACGGATCCGTTTTGCGGTTTATGGAGGTGCGCGTGATAAAGGATGTGCGCAACACAATAAACCGCAAGGTCAACTGTGAAACCGCCAATCTCTTAAAGAGCGTTGAGGCGGGAAATGTGCAGTTGGAGGCGATTGAAAAGCTGAAACAACACGGAAAACTCGATGAGCTGGACGAAAAGTTGCGAGAGGCAGCGGCACTGCGAGAGCAGCACCCCGATGAGCCCATATCTGCACTTGCTGCCCGTGCAAATCCACCCGTATCGAAATCGGGAATGAACCACAGGCTGCGCAGGCTTTTTGTGCTGGCTGAGAAACTGGAAAAAGAAGAAGAGCTTTTGGAAGGGACACAGGATAAAAAGAGCGATGAGTGATTTTGTTCATCTCCATGTACACAGTGAATACAGTTTGCTCGACGGTGCCTGCCGTATAAATGATTTAGTGGCACGGGCCAAGGAGCTTGGGCAAAAAGCCATGGCCATAACAGACCACGGTTCCATGTTTGGCATTATGGACTTTTACAACGCCGCCACCAGAGAGGGGATAAAGCCCATCATCGGCTGCGAGGCCTATCTGGCGCAGCGCACCCGGCACGACAAAGCCTATGACAAGGACTCAAAATCCACCCATCTGGTGTTGCTCTGCAAAAACCAAATAGGATATAAAAACCTGATCAAGATAGTGAGCCTTGGATATATAGACGGCTTTTACATAAGGCCGCGCATCGATATGGAGCTTTTGCGCGCCCACTCCGAGGGGCTGATCTGCCTTTCGGCATGTGTCGCCGGCAAAGTGCCCCAGCTTTTGTTGGACGGTGACTTTGACGGCGCCCTGGAAGCGGCGTTGGAATTCGACGAGATTTTTGGCAGAGGCAACTTCTATCTTGAAATGCAGGACCACGGATTGGCGGAACAAAAAGCAGTCAATCAAGGCCTTTTAAAGATATCCGAAAAGAGCGGTATACCCCTGGTGGCGACCAACGACGCCCACTATATAGAGAAAAAAGATGCGGAAATACAGGATATAATGCTTTGCATCCAAACCAACAAGCTCTATGAGGATGAGGACAGGATGCGCTTTGAAACCGACGAGTTTTACATAAAATCCCATGATGAGATGCAAAAGCTGTTCAAAGAGGTGCCGCAGGCGCTGGAAAACACCGTCAAAATTGCGGATGCCTGTGAGATAGAATTTGCCTTCACGGGCTATATCCAGCGCAAATTTCCCCTGCCACAGGGCTGGACAGACTCAAATGCATATCTCAAAAAGCTCTGCGATGAGGGTTTTGTGAGGCGATACGGTGAAAATGCACCGCAGGACTACCGAAAAAGGCTCGACTACGAGCTCTCCGTCGTGACAGGGATGGGGTATGCCGACTACTATCTCGTCGTCGCCGACTACATCAACTACGCCAAAAACCGGGGTATACCCGTGGGCCCGGGCAGGGGTTCGGGTGCGGGAAGCATCGCCGCATACTGCCTAGGGATAACAAATATCTGCCCGATGCGCTTTGAGCTCATTTTTGAGAGGTTTTTAAACCCGGAGCGCATCTCAATGCCCGACTTTGACACGGACTTTTGCCCTCGCCGCAGGGATGAGGTTATCGCCTATCTCAACGAAAAATACGGTGCCGAAAACATCGCCCAGATTATCACCCTTGGCACCATGGCAGCAAAGGCCGCCATCAGGGATGCCGGCAGGGTCTTTGGCATGCCGATTCCCCAGGTGGATATGATCGCCAAGCTCGTTCCCGGGGAGCCCAAGATGACCATTGAAAAGGCCTTTGAGCGCTCAGCGGACTTGCGGACCTATTATGAAAGCGACGAGAGCGTGAGGCGGCTCATAGATGTGGCAAAGGGCCTTGAGGGCATGCCGCGAAACGCCTCCACCCACGCTGCGGGCGTGGTGCTGACCCCGGGGCCCGTCTGCGAGTATGTGCCTCTGGCCAAAAACGACGATGTGATAGTCACGCAGTTTTCCATGAACACCCTGACGGATCTCGGCTTGGTGAAGATGGACCTGCTGGGTTTGCGCAACATCACGATAATCGACGACACAGTCAAGTTGATTTTGAAAAAAGAACCGGATTTTGACCTCGAAAAAATACCCGACGACGATGAAAAGACCTTTGAGATGCTGGGAGAGGGCCGCACGAGCGGGGTTTTCCAGCTCGAGAGCGCGGGCATGAGAAGCGTGGTCATGGGTCTAAAACCCCATTCCATCGAGGAAATCATAGCGGTGATTGCGCTTTTCAGGCCGGGGCCTATGGACCAGATACCAAAATTCATAGATTGCAAGCACAACCCCTCCCATGTGAGTTACAGGCACCCCCTTTTGAGGGACATCCTCAGCCGAACCTACGGCTGTCCCATATACCAGGAGCAGGTCATGGAGATATTCAGACAACTGGCGGGGTATTCCATGGGCAGAGCGGATATCGTGCGCAGTGCGATAAGCAAAAAAAATGCCTCCATCCTCGAAAAGGAGCGCAACAACTTCATCTACGGCAACCCGAGTGAAAACATACCGGGCTGTGCGGCCAAGGGCATAAGCCAAGATATTGCCAAGCAGCTGTTTGAAGAGATTTTGGATTTTGGAGGCTATGCCTTTCCCAAAGCCCATGCGGCGGCATATGCGATAATCTGTTATCAGACGGCATATCTGAAATGCAGGTATCCCGGAGAGTACATGGCGGCACTGTTGAGCTCCGTTTTGGGAGACACGGTGAAAGTTGCCGAATACATAGCGGAGTGCAAGAGCCTCGGGATATCCGTCCTGCCCCCCGATGTGAATATCTCGGGAGATGATTTCACCGTGGACGCCCTGACCATCCGTTTCGGGCTTGCCGCAATTAAAAATGTCGGAGGCAAGTTGATTGCCGACTTGGTGGCCGAAAGGGAGGCCGGGGGCAGCTTTCTGAGCTTTGCCGATTTTTGCGTGCGCATGAGCGCCCATGACTTCAATAGGCGTGCGGTGGAAGCCCTGATTCGCAGCGGCGCCTGTGACGGCTTCGGGCTGTACCGCGCACAGATGCTCCACATGTATGAGCCCCTCTGCGACATGGCGACAAAGACGCGCAACGAAACCATAAGCGGCCAGATAGGGCTTTTTGATGAAGAAGAGGGAGAGCCCGAATACATGGCGCCTCCGAGCATAGAGGAGTTTTCCCGCCGTGAGCTGCTGCTCATGGAAAAGGAGTGCACGGGCATCTATCTCTCCGGACATCCCATCGACGAGTACAGAGAAGCCTTCGAAACGGCAGGAACCACAGCTATAGGGGAGCTGGTGGGGACGGAAAATGAAGAAATAGAAGAAGGCGGATACGAAGAATTCACAGATACAAGCCTGGACGGCAAGCACGCAAGAGTCGGGGGCATCATCACCTCGATCAAGCAAAAAACAACAAAAAGAGGCGATATGATGGCCTTTGTGACCCTGGAGGATTTGACGGGTTTTATGGAGCTGATTGTCTTTCCCAAGACCCTGGTGGCCGTGGGCGGATATCTCAAAAACGACAACGCCGTCGTTGCGATGGGCAGGATAAGCGTGCGCGAAGGGGACAAACCCAAGCTCATCTGCGAGGATCTGCGCCTTGCTCGGACAGATGGCGGCGTGGGCATAGAAAACGACAGATATATCGGAAAGTCTCCCTCGCTGAAAGTGCCGACGGAGAGGCAAGCTGCAGAGCGCACCCCTGCGGCCACGGAGAAAAAAGTGTATCTAAGGGTATATGATGAGAGCGAAGAACTGCGTGGTCGGCTTTGTGGACTGTGCACCATGTTCCCCGGAGATCGCCCTGTGGTCCTGTATTATCCAAAGAGCGGAAAAAGACTTGCCTCCTCAAAGGGCATGTGCGTAAATGCGGATGAAAGGCTCTATGATGAGCTGAAACGGCTGCTTGGCCGAGAAAACATTGTGATAAAATGAAATTTCAATTGACCACAGAAGGCAGTTATACTATAATATGTAATACGCTTAAAACAAACTAAAGAGCACATCGAGATCATTTGTTTAAAGGAGGGAGAAGGTGGAAGAGCTCATCATGCGCAGGCAGCCCTACAGCGCTGAAGCTGAACAGGCAGTTCTTGGCAGCATTCTTATAGACCCGGGTTGCATGCACTCGGCGGTGAACCTTATCTCACCCGATGATTTCTATGTGCCCGAGAATAAAACAATCTTTCAAACCCTCTACGATATGGTCGCAGAGGGTGGGACGATAGACCCTGTAGTCTTGCTTGAAAACCTGAAACAGAGTGGGATATACGACGAGGCAGGCGGCAGAAATTATCTCTACAAGCTCATGGAGACAACGCCGACCTCCGCCAATATGAGCGCCTATGCCGAGATTGTAAAAGGAAAGGCAAAGCTGCGCAGACTGATAGATGTGACATCGGACACCACCGAAAAGGCCTTTACGGAAAAAGGCGAGGTGCTCGATCTGATAGCCACCTTGGAGCAGCAACTCTATGAGTTGCGGGGAGACAGATCCGGCAAAGGCCTTGTGCATATCAAAGATGCCCTTGACGAGAGCAATACCCATTTAAATGAGCTTGTCAAAAACAAAGGCAAGCTGCCCGGTGTCCCCACGGGTTTTTCTGACTTGGACTATTACATAACAGGCCTGAACAACTCAGACCTTGTGCTGCTGGCCGCCAGACCTGGTGTGGGGAAAACATCTGTGGCCTTGAATATTGCAAGACATGCATCAGCTCACACGGAAAAGAGCATAGCCATATTCAATTTGGAGATGAGCAGGGTGCAACTTGTCCAACGCATGCTCTCCAGCGAATCCATGGTGGATTTGCGTAAAATCCGCACGGTGGAGATGGACGACGATGAGTGGCACAGGCTGGCAAAAGCCATGGCGCTGCTCTCGAAATTAAACATATACATCGATGACACGGCGACGATAACGGTGCCCGAAATAAAATCCCGCGCAAGGCGCCTGTCCGATGTCGGGCTTGTGGTGATAGACTATCTGCAGCTTATCAGCAGCAACCGCCGAGACGGCAACAGAGTTCAGGAGGTCTCGGAGATTTCAAGAGCGCTCAAGATCATGGCAAAGGAGTTGGATGTGCCCGTGTTGTGCTGCTCGCAGCTCAGCCGCGCCCCGACCACCCGAAAGGGAGAAGATGCAAAACCACGGCTCTCGGATTTGCGCGATTCGGGCGCAATAGAACAGGATGCGGACATCGTGCTCTTTTTATATAAAGACGAAGACCCCGAAGCCGTTTCAAAGAGCGAAATTGACTGTATAATAGCCAAAAACAGAAACGGTCAGACAGGCACGGTCAAATTCCATTGGCTTGGTCAGTTTACAAGATTTACCTCCCAAGACCACACACACACGCCGCAAGGTTCCTAAGATAACCGATATGAAAAACAAGCTCATCAAAAAAACAAAACAGTGGATTTCCGACAATGCCCTTATAAAAAGGGAAGACAGGGTGCTTTGTGCGTTTTCAGGCGGAGCAGACTCCGTTGCGATGTTGCTTTTGCTTTCAGAGCTTGCAAAGCCCCTTGGTTTTGAGCTGTGTGCCGCCCATGTCAACCACATGCTGCGCGGAGAAGAGGCGCTGCGAGATGCGGTGTTTTCCCAAGCATTTTGCCAAAGGCACGGCATTGGCTTCTCTCTTTTGGAGGGAGATGCGAGAAAAAGAGCAAAAAGCGAAAAACTCGGCATAGAAGAGGCAGCAAGGGAGATGCGCTATGAGCTTTTGCGCGGTGAAGCCTCGCGCCTTGACTGCAACAAAATTGCAACGGCGCACAACACAGAGGACAACCTCGAAACATTTCTGCAAAATGCCTCCAGAGGTGCCGGGATAAAAGGCCTTTCCGGCATTATGCCGCAAAACGGCGATGTGATCAGACCTGTGCTTGCCCTGTCAAGGGAAGAACTGGAGCTCGCATGCGAGCTTTTTGATGAGAGCTATGTTGTCGATTCTACAAATGAATTGGATATATACTCAAGAAATAAGATTAGGCACCATGTGTTGCCGGTGCTAAAGAGCATAAACCCCGAGGTTGCGAGGGCGGTGCTGGAAAACGGTGCCCTCATGCGCAGAGAAGATGAGTATCTGGACATGTGCGCAAGGGAGCTTTGGGAAAACTCCAAAGGCAAAGACGGCGGTGTAATGACAGAAAACCTCCGCAGAGCGGGACATGTGCCCGCTGCACGGGTCATCAGGTTGATGGCATCGGAAGCAGGGGTCGAGTTGGACCTCAAGAAAACAGAGAAGCTCCTTAGTCTTTTGGACAAATCCGTGTTTTCATATGATGTGGGAGGACACACAATCTGTAAAGGTTCCTATGGCATGCTGTCCTTTGAACGAACAGATGCGATAAAAAAAGATATGGGTTTACCATACAGCTTTGAAATTCACGCAGATATGGAAATGCACCTGCCGGGTGGATATACAATAAGCGCAAAACCTTGGAAAAAAGAAGAAAAGGTTTATAATTTATTCAATACTTTCATTCTAAATTGTGGTACAATTAATGGCACTGCAATTATCAGAACCATCAAACCCGGAGACACCTTTGCACGCAATGCGCGCAGCGGCAGAAAATCACTTTCCAAGTTGTTTATAGATTTAAAAATAAAGCGATCGACACGGGCACAGATACCCATAATTGCAGACGATGACCGCGTTTTGTGGGTTTACGGCATTGGGCCAAATGCTGCCTTTCCCCAGAAAAGAGATATTTGTGACAATTGTCTGCAAGTAAAGATAAAAAAGAACAAACAGAAAGCGGGACAACAATGATGGAGCGGGATATTGAAAAAATTCTTGTAACGGAAGAGGAACTCAAAGAAAAAGTTGCGGAGCTCGGAGCGGCGATAAGCAGAGATTATGAGGGCAAATTTCCCTTGTTGGTCAGCGTGTTGAAAGGCTCTGTTGTCTTTATGGCGGACCTGATGCGCCAGATCAAATCTGAGTGCGAAATCGACTTTATGAGTGTCTCTTCCTATGGCAAAGGCCAAAAGAGCACAGGGGTTGTGCGCATCTTAAAGGACTTGGACCATGACATCACAGGCAGAGACATCATTGTGGTGGAGGACATACTGGACAGCGGACTCACCCTTTCATATATCCTTGAGTTGCTGCGGGCGCGAAACGCCGGATCCATCCGTCTGTGCGCCTTGCTCGACAAGCCCAACAGACGCACTGTTGAGGTTGAAGTCGATTATCCCGGGTTCACATTGCCCGACGAATTCGTAGTTGGATATGGGCTCGATTATGCTGAGAAATACAGGAATCTGCCCTTTATCGGAGTGTTAAAGCCCGAAATATATACAAAATAGCATGGCAAATGCGGTATAGAGCCGCAAAAAGCCCATCAACCAAGCCATGCTGAAAGGTGAGAATAGATGAAGAAGAATTTTCGTGGCGCACTGCTGTATTTGGGTATGCTTGTCTTGCTGGTCGTGGCATTGACATTGCTGCTCAATGACGGACAACCGTCGGAGATTGTGACATATTCCGGAGTGCTCGATTATTTCTACGAGGGAAAAGTCAAAGAGTTTGTGCTCAGCGGCCAGAAACTGACCCTTACACTGCGGGAGGAGGATAAAACCGTTGTCTACGAGGTTCCGTATCTGTCTGTATTTATCGACGATGTGTCGGAAATCATGAAAGAACAGCGTGCGGAGGGCAAGCCCGGCGTTGACAGCTATAACTATATCCCGCCCGCCGAAACACCGTTCTGGGTGAGCTACATTCCATATATCGTGCTCTTTGGCATTGTCATTCTGCTTTGGTTCTTCATGATGAAGCAGGCCAGCGGTGGCGGAAAGGCGATGACCTTTGGCAAAGCCCGCACACGCGTTCAAACAGAGCTGAAAAAGAAAATCACATTTGCCGATGTGGCGGGAGCGGACGAAGAAAAAGAAGAGCTCTCCGAGATTGTGGACTTCTTGAAAGAACCCAAACGCTACACAGACCTCGGCGCCAGAGTGCCAAAGGGTGTTTTGCTCGTGGGCCCTCCCGGTACGGGAAAGACATATCTTGCAAAGGCAGTGGCAGGGGAGGCAGGGGTGCCGTTTTTATCCATATCAGGTTCCGATTTTGTGGAGATGTATGTGGGTGTCGGCGCATCCCGTGTACGCGACCTCTTTGATCAAGCAAAGAAAAACCAGCCCGCCATCGTGTTTATAGACGAGATAGACGCCGTGGGGCGTCAGCGGGGAGCGGGCCTTGGCGGAGGCCATGACGAACGCGAACAGACCCTCAACCAACTGCTGGTCGAGATGGACGGTTTTGCCACAAATGAAGGTGTCATCATCATAGCGGCGACAAACCGCCCGGATATACTGGACACAGCACTGCTCAGACCCGGTCGATTTGACAGACAGGTCTATATCGGCTTACCGGATATAAAGGCACGGGAGGCAATATTGAAAATCCACGCACGGGGCAAGCAGTTCGACAGGGGCACCGATTTCGGTGTCATCGCGCGCTCCACAGCGGGCTTCAGCCCGGCAGACCTTGAAAACCTGCTCAACGAGGCGGCGCTTTTGACGGCGCGCCACGGCAAAAAGAAGATAACAATGGACGAGCTTTCCGAAACCATCGTCAAAGTCATAGCCGGTCCGGAAAAGCGCAGCAAAGTTGTCTCCGACAGGGAGCGCAAGCTCACCGCATATCACGAGGCGGGACATGCGGTGGTCACCAGATTCTTGCCAACACAGCCACCGGTGCATCAGATATCCATAATACCCAGGGGTATGGCCGGCGGATACACGCTCTCACTCCCCTCAGAGGATAAGTACTTCGCCTCAAAAAGTGAAATGCTGGAAGACATTGTCTCCTTGCTCGGGGGAAGGGTTGCGGAAAAGCTATTCCTTGGCGACATTTCCACAGGCGCCACAAACGATATAAGCCGTGCCACAGACACGGCGAGAAAAATGGTCATGAAATACGGCATGAGCGACGAACTAGGCCCTGTGGCATTCACCTCATCCCATGACGAGGTCTTCATCGGCAGGGATTTCGGCACTGTTCGAAACTACTCCGAGGAGATTGCGGGTAAAATTGACCGCGAAATCAAGGCCATCATAGAAGGCGCCTTTGAGCGCGCCAGGATCATACTTGAATCCAAAGCGGACAAGGTAAGAGATGTGGCGGAGTACCTCCTGGGCAATGAAAAAATGGAGGCGGACGAATTCAACGCGCTCTTTGAGAAAAACGAAGGGACACCTGCGGCCGATGTCACGGATGTGGGATTTGATTCTCCGCCGGAGGCACAGGGTGCTACAGTGTAGATGCCCTATCGGCAGAGCTTGCTTTAAAAAAACAGACAACCTTTAAAGAGCAGACTAAACCTTTTAAAGGCAGTCTGCTCTTTAAAAATGTACTGCGCAAAATTCAAATCCTGTGCACGGAGACGGAATAGAGAGTGGCATTGTCCAAAAAGAGTTTTAACACGGCGTGTGCGGGCAGGGGAGAGTTCTCCCGCCCCCTCCACGAAAGAGCCAGAGCGGTTCCGTCACCTTCCGGTGCGACACAGTCCTGCGGGGCATAACCCGGTGCAAACGCATTGCCTAAAATGAGCCCTGCACGAATTGAACCTTTTATATCGGCGTTGAGCGTGATGTGAGAGGGTGCTGCACCTATATCCTCCGAAAGGGCAAATTCATATTTCCCCTGCGCGTACAGGCCCTGAAACCTGTCTTTTTTGATATCCAGCATAACAAATCCGCCGTCATATGAAACATTGGCCTCATGCTCCTCGTGTTTGCGAGTGGCTGCGAGGTAACAGAGCCTCAAACCGTCGCCTGCGCGATGGATGCCGGGCGTGGTGTAGATGCCGCCTTTGTCATAGGGGCTGTTGTTCAAGATAAAGGGAGTGCGGTCGAGCCTGTCAAAAAACACCCCGTCACGGCTGGTGGCAAGGCGCACATGCAAGGTGTCCTCCTTGTGGTCATAAAGGGAGATGAACATGAGGTATATGCGGTCGCCGCCGGACGCATATACAGAGACAGCGTTGTTGTAGTAGTCGCACCAAGTGGGCTCATGGCCTTCGGGCTTTAAGATCATTTGGGGGATGGGCCAGTCCCAAAGGCTGACAGTCTCACTGCGGGCGATGCACCTTGCTTCATTTGCTCCCCAAACGCGAAAATACCCCACATATTTTCTTATGGATTCGTCCCAAAACACCACGTTTTGCGTGTCACTGCCATAGGGTATTATGGGGGTGTGGCGGACGTTTTGTAGTTTGGGAGCCAGACCCCAATGCCAATGCAAACCGTCCTGCGAATAAGCAAAAGCGATAATACCAATTGACCTGTCGGGACCGGATTTCAATTTGCCGTAAAATACACAGCGGTATCTTTCCTCCTTGGGGCCGGTGGGGTCTATGAAGATGCTGTGACCATGAAAGCCCATCTGCCTCATGAGCGCCCCATCGATGACGATGTTGTTGTCCTTGCTTCCACGGTAGGAGATCAAGCCAAGATTTGGCTTTGTCCAGTGCACCCCGTCATGGCTCTCCGCATAGCACAGGCGCCCATCAAAGTCAGCTCCGTATTCTACGCCGTAATCCCTGCCCCAGGCCTCATACCACAGACGGTACTTGCCGTTTTCCAGGAGCATGGTGCCCCAACCCAACGACATCGCCTCCCAGGGCTTGTCGGCCACCAAAAAAGGCGCAGACGGTTTGGGCGGAGGGCAACACCTGAAACAATGGTCTCCCTCTGCGCTG
>CAYTOF010000011.1:0-44765 GCA_964439435.1 uncultured Oscillospiraceae bacterium | reverse complement strand
ACCATTTTAGGCAGATTTTTTCAATGAAAAGTGCGTTTTTACACAGCCTGGTAGATATGGTGAAGGACACGGACACAAAGGTCTATATCTGCCTGGAGCCGCGGCAAATAGAACCGGAAGGCTACCGCAAAAAAGCCCTCGATGCCTACGGCAGAGGGGCGGACGGCCTTGCCCTATGGGATTCATACCAGAGGCAGTGGACGCTCTATCGCTGGACAATGGCGCGAAGACTTGGCCATGCAAAGGAGCTCTCGACATGGGACGATGGCGAAGGCACGCATTTTAGGCGCATCCGCCTTTTAAAGCTCGGCGGCAAACGTGTGGACAGATACTGGGCGACAATGGGGCTGTGAGATAAAAAATCATGACACAAAAAAAGTGTGTCATGATTTTTTAAGTTTCTGTTATAAAAAAGACAGAGGCGCAGTCTGTGGCATTTGTCTAAAGCAATGAGGACAAAACACTTGCCTTTGACACGATGCCGAGCAGACGCATTTTTTTATCCACCACCGCCAGCGGATATGTGGCAGTGGCAGCCATGGGCATGATGTCCTCCACAAGAGCATCTGCGGTGGTGGTCTTTATCTCCTCCAAAAGCGCCTGAGAGAGGGTTTGGTTCTCTCTTTTTGCATTCAATGCGTCTGTCAGCTTTAAGATACCTGTCAGTTTCATCTTGCCGTCGACCACATAGACAGAAGACAAACCGCTTCTGCGCATAACGCGCAGGGCATAATCCAAGCTGTCGCCTGTTTTTATCAAGCTCCTTGGAGTGATCATAATATTTTGCACAGTCAACACTTTTGACATATCGGCAGAGTTTATAAAGCGCTTCACATAATCATCCGCCGGATGTGAGCTCATTTGCTCAGGTGTATCCACTTGAACAAGGCGTCCGTCGCGCATTATCGCAACAGTGTCTCCGAGCTTAAAGGCCTCGTCGATGTCGTGGGTGATAAATATAACTGTCTTGCCCAATTTGCGTTGTATGGAAAGCAGCTCAAACTGCATGTCTTTTCGCACCAGGGGATCCAATGCCGAAAAAGGCTCGTCCATGAGCAAAACTTCCGGGTCATTTGCAAGTGCCCTTGCCAGCCCCACGCGCTGGAGCATACCGCCTGAGAGTTCATCTGTTTTGGCCTCACACCATCCGTCCAAGCCAACCAAGGAAATGGCCTCTTTTGCTTGGAGTTCGCGGTCTTCCTTTGATATACCCGACACCTCAAGGCCGTAGGACACATTCCCGAGTATGTTTCTGTGGCTCATAAGCCCGAAAGACTGAAAGACCATGGAGACTTTGTGTCTCCGGAATTCCCGAAGCTCCTGCTTGTTCATCTTCATTAAATCAGCATCTTCAAACAAAATAGAGCCCTTTGTTGTGCGGGTGAGTCTGTTAAAGCAGCGCACAAGGGTGGACTTGCCCGAGCCGGACAAGCCGATAATCACAGAGATTTTCCCGCGAGGGATGCTTAAAGACACATCATAAAGAGCGGTGGTGACACCGGTTTTTTGTAAAACCTCGTCTTTTCCAACGTCTTTTTCAAGCAGTGCAAAAGCTTCGTCCCTTCTCAAACCATATAGTTTGGATACGTTTTTTGCTTCAATAATAATATCGCTCATTTTTTTGCACCGTCCATTTTCTCTTCTTTTGAAAACCACCCTTGCGTCAAACGGTCAAGAATAATGGCAAGTATCACAACTGAGCTGCCTGCAATAAAGCCGCGAGAAATCTCTATGCGGTTGACCGCAATCAGCACCTCGTTTCCAAGCCCCCGTGCTCCAATCATGGAACAGGTGACCACCATGGACATGGCCATCATCAAGGTCTGGTTGATGCCGGTCATAATGGTCGGCAAAGCTTGAGGCACCTGCACTTTAAAAAGCAATTGCATGCGTGTGGAGCCAAAGGCAATGGCTGCTTCGACAACTTCTTCATCAACTTGCCGTATTCCAAGGCTTGTCAACCTGATCACCGGCACCATGGAATAGATCACAGTGGCAATGACGGCAGAAGCGGAACCCATGCCGAAAAAGATGACAGCGGGTATCAGATAAACAAAAATGGGCATGGTTTGCATCGTGTCCAAGATAGGACGGACAATTTTGTTTGCTCGCTTCGAGCCCGATATCAGCACGCCGACAGGTAGCCCGATGATCAGGGCGATGATAACTCCCGCAAGGACAATTGAAAGAGAGAGGTTCATAAGGTCCCACAAGCCAAAGGCCCCGACAACACAGAGCAAAAATGCATAGAACACACCGGTGCGAATGCGCTTGTGGGCTTTCCAAGATAAAAAGAAAACCAACCCGATAAACAAAAACCAAGGTATGTGGGCAAGAGCCCAGTTTATAATCCCGACAAAGCTTGTCAAAGCTGTTTTTATCCCGTCAAAAAAGCCGGAGTGGGAAGCTGCAAATCCTCGAACCGCTTTGTCTATCAAAGCGGTGTTCAAATTTATCGTAAAAGGAAAATCAAAAATCCAATCCATAACATCTCCTCAAATCCTGTTAAGCTTGATTTAGAGACGCATAAAGAACTTCAACTTGCTCTGCATCGAGCCAAGTTTCAATCATATTGCGATGTTTGGTCAAAAACCAAATCGCGGCCTCTTTGTAGTTTGCGCCCGTTTCTTCCATGTATGCAAGGGCATCACTGGTCAGTGCGGACGACGTTTTGTAGTTGGAGAGAAATTGTGAGAACAAGGGATCACGTTCGTAAAAGTCATTGCTCACACACACTGTAACTCTGACAGATGGACAGGCACATTTTCCGTCAAAATACAATTCCTCATCATAGGGTTCATCTTCAAGTAAGACAAAGTCATATTGTCCAAGCAACCATGTGGGTTCCCAGTAATATGCTACCACAGGTATGCCCTTGTCATAGGCCGAGACGAGCATTGCATTTGTAGCGGCATCAGTTCCGGGCTCAAGATAGTTGTAGTGCTCATCCAGTTCGTAGTGTAAATACTTTTTGTGCATGATTTCAGTGATCTCCCAGCCGGCGATACCGCCATAAATAATGCCCTTGGAAGAGTCTTCGGGGTCTGTGAAAAGCTGCGGATAGTCCCTTAGATCTGCCACAGACTTCAAATTGGGTGCCACAGGCTCGATACCTCGCTCCGCGTCCCCCTCGATAACATAGCGCGGAACATAAAAACCTTGCATGTTGTCATCAAAATTGACACTGAGTTCTTTAAGCTCATTGCTTGCGATATCTTCATCGTAGCTTGGCAAGTTGTCCGTCCACACTTCCATGTGAATGTCAATTTCACCTTTCTTCACGCCTTCATGGGTGATGGGTGTGCTGCCGGAAATCTCGGTCCAACTGTAATCAAACACTATCTCTGCCACCGTTCCGGCCACTGCGTTGTGAAAGAGAATGGAATCCCAGCCGACATCGGCAAAGGTGATGTTTTTATCTATACCCCCGGGAGCACATCCCGTAATGCTCAAAACAATTATAGAAAGCATAGCTAAAAGGACTGCGATTTTTCGCACATTCTTTGGCGTTTTCATTAAAAATACCTCCTTTTTTGAAAACATAGGGCCTATGATAACAAACAAATGTTTCAATGTCAAATGAAATTGGCCGCATTTTAAGCATAAAAGTTTTTATATCGCAATTTCTTTTCAGCTGTAAATCAACGAAAATACGCTTTGATTTCAAACACATATTTTTTACTTATCACTCAGAGAAAAAATAAGAATTGTAGATTATTATAATAATTATGAGGATATATAGCGACATAACAGCAATAATGCTGCGAATATACAATAATACAAAAAACACCTTATATCCGACACGACAAGGTGTTTTCTCTGTGTGAGCGTTCATGAGAAATAAAAAGAATATATTTCCAATTATTGGCAAATCTCACATATCAGTTAAAAAAATGGTTTTTCCGAGCGCTGCGAGCTCATATGCCCTTTGAAAAGTCGAAAGCTTGAAGCAAAAAACTCCTCTCTTTATAAATCACCTCTAAAAGCTCAAAATACAGTAAAAAGACGATTTGGGATCATATTCCAAATCGTCTTTTCCATAGATATGATAGGCAGATACTAAATTTCAAAACCCAAGGTCAGGGCTTTCATATTCAGCTCAAAAAGCTCGGGTCTTGCGGGGGGTGTGAGCTTTTCTATGATAGGGCGGGCAGACTCAAGGTCACAGAGGTCTGTTGTTTTGAGCAGAGCACCGCACATGATCACACTGCCGAGCCTGGCAATCCCGTTGTCCGCCGCCATTTGCGTGGCGGGGATGGCAAAATTTTGCACATCACTGCGTGCGGGAGGGCGTAGAACCAGGGTGGTGTCATAAAATATGCTGCTGCCCTGTAACATATCGGGCTCAAAACGGTCAAGGGAGGGTTGGTTCATCGCGATGAGTTCCGTTGGAGTGACAACGAGAGGTGAGGCTATGGGTTTGTCACTGATGTTGACACCGCAGTTTGAGGTGCCGCCTCGCATTTCGGGGCCATAGGAGGGTATGAGGGAAACTTCACGGCCTGTGTACATGCCGACAAAAGCCAGCAGTTTGCCCGCAAACTGTATCCCCTGACCTCCAAATCCCGCAATGAGGATGTTGTGGTTTGTCATTTCTCGCCTCCGATATCCTTATAGACGCCCAGCGGGAAATACGGGATCATATTATTCCTCACCCATTCAAGAGCGTCATTGGGGGTCATACCCCAGTTGGTCGGGCAGGTGGAGAGCACTTCAATGAGGGAAAAGCCTTTTTTATCAAGCTGCATCTCAAAGGCTTTTTTAATTGCCCTTTTTGCCCTTTGTACATTCTTGATGTTGTCAACACTCACACGCTCACAGTATGCGGTGCCGTCGATGGTGGCGAGCATTTCGCAGACACGCAGGGGAAATCCCGCAACATTTGTGTCGCGCCCATAGGGTGTCGTTGTTGTAATCTGCTCTGGTAAGGTTGTCGGGGCCATTTGGCCGCCTGTCATACCGTAAATGGCGTTGTTTATGAAGATGATGGTGATGTTTTCGCCTCTTGCAGCGGCGTGGACGGTTTCAGCCGTACCTATGGCGGCAAGATCACCGTCCCCCTGGTAGGTGAAGACAACACTGCCGGGGACAGCGCGTTTGACACCTGTCGCCACAGCGGGGGCGCGACCGTGAGGAGCTTGAACCATGTCGCAGTTGAAATAATTGTATGCAAAGACAGCGCAACCTACCGGTGCGACACCGATAGTCCTGCCTGTTATATCAAGGTCGTCCATTGCCTCTGCCACCAGGCGATGTATCAAACCGTGAGTGCAGCCCGGGCAATAATGCATGTGCGCATCGGAAAGAGCATCAGGTCTTTTAAACACAACAGCCATTATGCCTCACCTCCGTTTATTTTTTTGATTTGTTCGAGTATTTCTGCCGGTGTCGGCACCATTCCGCCGGTTCTTCCGAGAAAGTGCACGGGTTTGGAGCAGTCTATGGCAAGGCGTACATCCTCCACCATCTGCCCCATGCTCATCTCCACGGTCAAAAACGCCTTGGCTCTCTTGGCAGCGGTGGCAAAGTCCGCTTTGGGGAAGGGCCAGAGGGTGATGGGGCGCAAAAGCCCTGCCTTTATGCCCTTTCCACGGGCGGTATTCACTGCATTTTTGGCAATACGCGCTGCGGAGCCATATGCCGTGACAAAAATTTCCGCATCTTCACACATATAGTGTTCACACATGGTCTCATTTTTCTCGCACTCGGCATAGCGCTCAAAGCGTTCTTGTATGATTTTTTCGAGTTCGGGAGGGCTGATGTAGAGAGAGCTCGCCACATTGGGGGAGCGTTTTCCAAGGGTGCCCGTTGTCGCCCAGGGTTTTGCGGGCAGATCTTCAACGGGTGTCGGCAGGGTCACAGGCTCCATCATCTGGCCGAGAATACCGTCTCCCAGCACGATGACGGGCATGCGGTATTTGTCCGCCAATTCAAAGGCATGGGCCATGAGGTCCACAACTTCTTGAATTCCCGAGGGGGCCAGAGCAATCACGCGAAAATCGCCGTGAGCGAGGCCCTTTGTGGCTTGAAAATAGTCCGCTTGGGAGGGCTGGATGCCGCCAAGCCCGGGGCCCGCCCGTTGAATGTTGACGATGACAGCGGGCAAATCGCTTCCTGCGATATATGATATGCCCTCGGCTTTCAGAGATATGCCGGGGCTGGAGCTTGAGGTCATCACACGGGCGCCTGCAGCGGAGGCTCCAAGCACCATGTTTATGGCGGAGACTTCGCTCTCGGACTGCAGATACACGCCTCCGACTTTGGGCATGCGTCTCGCCATATATTCCGCAACTTGAGTTTGCGGGGTTATGGGATAGCCGAAAAAGCACCGACAGCCGGCCCTTATGGCGGCTTCGGCGATGGCTTCGTTACCCCTCATCAATACTTTTTCCATGAAAATTCTCCTAAATGTACTATTTTTCAACTCTTATGGCTGTGTCGGGACACATCCGAGCACAGATGGCACATGCAGTGCAGCGTTCTTGTTCTTTTATTTCCACCGGATGATAGCCCTTTTGATTGAGCGTCTCCTCCGACAAAGAAAGCAAGTCAAGGGGACATGCAGCCACGCAGATGCTGCAAGCCTTGCATCTTTCTATATCAATGATAAGCAATGCCAATGTTGTACCTCTTTTCATATTGTATTTATAAAAATCAAGCGACTTTAGATTCTCCCGGGGGGGGGAGAAATAAATCGCCGGGATAGATTTTGTCAAAGGATGGAGCGGCTGTTTCAGTTTTTGATTTCCCAGCCGGGCTTTGTGAAGATGTCTATACCAAAGACAGGCACACGGGAAATCGAAGGCACATTTATGCCAAGGGGCATACGCGAATATGCCGCTATCTGTTGATTTATCGCAGTTATCGGCAGTGTGGTGGAGAGGTGTGTGCGCAAAGCCGATTCAACCTCAGAAACAAGGGATTTCTCCACGGAAAAGAAAGCTATGTCAAGCCCTGTTTGGCGGGAAAGAGTCGAATAAAACTCAAAGGATTCCCAAACAGTTTCCGCATCTGTATGTGCGCCGAGATTTGGATTTGCCGCAATGCCGGAAAATTTTAACTTGCTGGCATGTTCAATGCGGGATAGCATGTCCTTTGTCTCCCCTTCGGAGGATGTGAAAGGTCGGTACTTGTTCACGACAAACAGCATGGTGTATCCGCACTTTTTGATGTTGTCGGCATACTGTCCAAGGGCTATTGCTCCCGATTCGTCACCGCCGACATCGACAATGACTGAGCTGTATGATTCGTTTGTGAAGACAGCTCCAATTTCTGCCGGCAGGGCGGGTACGTCGAGGTTGGTTTCCGCAAAAACCGGCGCAAACACGCGCACATTGTCAGAAAGCACCTCCATCATCGACGGGGATTTGGCAAGAGCAGAAAGCCTGAAATATGGATTGATGATATCCAAGTCAATCGCTGCGACTTTGCCGGTGTCTTCGGCGGAGGCAAGGCTCATGAGATTGAGCGCAAGGTTTGTCTTTCCGCTGCCAAAATGGCCGGCAAGGATTGTGATACCTGCCATGTCTTTCACCTCCCGATCTGCTCTCATAAAACAAGAGAGCGATACGGCTATTTGCCACTTTCAAAAAAAGACTGTACTATATTATATCACAATGGGGTCGAAAGAAAAAGGACTAAATATGTAAACAAATATCGCACCGGCAAAAGTCCTCTAAACATCGGCATTTACATATGAAAAAACAGAAAAGCTGAGATAAATAAAGGCGGAACACTGTCTTTGTTTACAATTCATTTACCGTTTTTTTGCGCATTGAGATTGAATTTTCGTGCATTCCGTGGTATCATATCTTTATTACTTTTTTATATTGCACGGTTAAACTGTATGTAGCAACGGTTTCGTTTGGAGTCAGTATATTTGACAACATTATAATTCGGTATGATGGAGGTGGTTTACTATAAATGAGCTTGTTGCTAAACTAAAAGAAGTCCTGACCTCTGTTTTGCCGATTACTTTTATTGTTCTTGGGCTTCATTTCACCATAACACCGCTGGAGTCCGGCGCGATACTTGCATTTCTTATCGGATCTGCACTGGTAATCATCGGGCTTACAGTGTTTCTTTTCGGCATCGATCAAGGGCTTCAGCCCATCGGCGAGGGCATAGGAAACACTCTGACCCACTCAAACAGCTATGCGATTATCATCACCATCAGCTTGATTTTGGGTTTTTTCATCTCATATGCCGAACCGGACCTCCACATCCTTGCAAAACAGGTGGATGGTGTCACATCGGGGCATTTTGACAATATCTTCATGGTGGTTGTGGTTTCCATCGGTCTTGGAGTTATGATGACTCTCGGAATGGTGCGCATTCTCAGAGGAGTCAGACTTAAATATGTCTTCACCGGCGCATATGCCTTGATTTTTATATTGTCCCTTTTTTCCACCTCTGATTTTCTGGCAATTGCCTTTGACGCCTCAGGCGCCACAACAGGAGCCATCACCGTTCCCTTTATGCTGGCACTTGCCGCCGGGGTATCCTCTATGAAGAAAAACAGCAAGGTGAGCGAGGCCGACAGTTTCGGCTTGGTCGGTATATCCTCTTCAGGGGCGATTCTTGGGGTTTTGGTTGCCGGCCTTTTCTTGAACATAGGCAAATTAAACGGAGCCCTGCCCGAACCGGACATTGTTCAGGGGAGCTTGCTCTCGACGTACGGTTCAAAGCTGGTAACAATCGCCTTCGAGTCCTTTTTGTCACTGCTGCCAATCATAGTGATGTACATATTCTTTCAGATTTTTTCGTTCAAACACAAGAAAAACAGAGTAATAAACATAGTGCGTGGTGTGGTCATCACATTTGTCGGCCTGGTTGTTTTCATGCTGGGCGTTAACGGCGGATTTATGGAAATCGGTATTCAGCTTGGAAGAAAGCTGGCCCTGATGGAGTCAAAATTCCCTGTCCTATTTGTCTCACTGCTTTTGGGGCTAACCACCGTCCTTGCGGAGCCCGCCGTCATTGTTCTCACCCACCAAGTGGAGGATATCACAGGTGGCTCCGTAAAAAGAAGACTTGTCCTCCTTTTCCTGTCCGTGGCCGTCGGGTTGTCCATATTCATGTCCGCTTTGAGGATTCTCATACCGGGCATAGAGCTGTGGATGTACATTCTGCCGGGCTTTGGGCTTGCCGTTTTACTCGCCTATTTTGTTCCCGACCTATTTGTGGGTGTAGCTTTTGACGCCGGAGGTGTTGCCTCAGGCCCTATGACAGCCACCTTCTCCCTTGCCTTTGTTCAAGGGATAGCAGCGGAAATACCCACAGCGGATATGGTGGCAGACGGTTTTGGCATGATTGCCATAGTTGCAATGATGCCCATTATAGCAATTGAAACACTGGGAGCGCTCTATCAGTTCAAATTGCGCAGAGCATCCAAGAAAATGTCCGGCGCCAGCTTGCCAAGCGGAGGTAACAATGGATAAGCACGAGAAGACAGTGATCACAGAGCAACCTCTGTTGATAATGACGTTGATTCTCGATGAACAAAAATGCCATAGATGCATCAAAATTGCAAAAGAAAGAGGCGTTCGCGGCGGGATAACGATTATCTGCAAGGGTACGGTCAAAAGTACCGTGTTGAACCTGCTCGGAATAAAAAGTCAGAAAAAAGAAATCATCAACTTCTTGATAGAACAAAATAAGGCAGAGGAGTTGATAGGAGAATTTACAACAGCGCTCAGGCTGACCGAACCCGGTCATGGTATCATCTACACAACACCTGTGATCCTTGCAAGCCGTATCATTGATCGCAAGCAGGTTATTGTAAAGACAGTCGGGTACGAGGAGGAAAACGGTATGTTTAAGAAACTGACAGTGATAGTGGATCGCGGCATGGCAGATGAGGTTATGGATATCGCACACCAACTGGGTGTAAAGGGCGGCACAATCATGCACGGCAGAGGCACGGGCGCAGAACACACGGCAAAGCTGTTCGGCATAGAAATCGAACCCGAAAAAGAATTGGTCATGATCTTGATGCCCAGCGGTTTGATAGACAAAGTGGTGGATGAGCTGTTCCACAAACTCAAGCTGGAGGATGCGGGAAACGGCATCTTGTTTGTCGAGCCTGTCATTGGTGTTCGCGGTCTTTTGGATTTGGAAGAAAATGAAAAAAACGAAACTCCATAGGCCTTCATAGGAAAAGAAAACAAAACCAAAGACTGCGCAAAGCGGGCTCTGCCCCCGGCGCGGTCTTTTTTATGAAGGCCTTAAGCGCACTTATAGGGGTTGAGGATGTGAACACACGAGGGCATATAAAAAACTTCTGTATAAAAATAAAGCTGTTGCATTATTTTCCGAAAAAAGATATAATCAATTCTATAAACGGGATTATGCGATTATTTTCTAAAAGAGGGCGCATATACCGCTAAAGTCGCGGAAATGACAACTGCAAGGAGAGATAATTATGAGCATTTTGATTGAAATCAGCGAAGCGTTACAAAAAGGCAGGGCAAAAATCGTATCCGAACTGGTGTCAAAAGCATTGTCGGAGGGTGTATCACCAAAGGATATTTTGGATCAGGGCTTGCTTGCCGGCATGAGTGTTATTGGCGGAAAGTTCCAGCGAAATGAAGTTTTCGTGCCCGAAGTGCTCATTGCAGCACGTGCGATGGATGCGGGTGTCAAGGTTTTAAAACCCGAGCTTGTCAAGGCGGGTGTGAAACCCCTTGGCCGTGTGTGCATAGGCACAGTGGAAGGCGACCTCCACGATATAGGCAAAAATCTTGTCAAAATGATGCTGGAAGGCAAGGGCATCGAGGTGATAGACCTCGGTATCGATGTGTCTGCTGAAAAATTTGTGCAGACGGCGATCGACCAAGACTGTAAAATCATCCTTTGTTCCGCTCTGCTGACAACGACCATGAACGTGATGAGAGAAGTCGTGGAAAAGGCAGTGGAACTTGGAGTGCGGGACAAAGTCAAAATCATGGTTGGCGGCGCACCCATCACCCAGAGCTTTTGCGATGCCATCGGAGCCGATGCATATGCGGCGGATGCGGCCACTGCGGCTGATATCGCGGCGGCTTTCCTGAGCTAACACAAAATTATAGTTATAAAAACACAAAAGCCGCCGGATTTCGGCGGCTTTTGAAATATGCAGTTTATACCTCTTATGCTTCTTTTTTATCCTTGTCGGAACCTGTGGGAATCAAAAGCAACAGCAGCATTATGACAGCTATGAGGGAAAAGACTATGATGTGTATGCTAACATATGCCTTTATGCTCAAATTGAAGATAATGTCAAAAACAAGTGCGCACAAAAGCGTCCAGAAAAAGTACACATAGGAAAGGGAGAGAAACGAAACCCTGCCAAGCAGGCCTTTTCGTCTTTTCAACGTAAGCAAATCGGTGGATAAATAGGCAAGCAGAAGTGAAAATGTGATGATGGACATGGATATCCAAAACTGAGTGTCTTTCTGTTCGGTGAGAAAGAAGGGCAAAAAGATAAATATTATGCCTACAAAAAGAAAGATTGCGGCTATCAGCAGCCTGTTTTTAATCTTCATGGGTATACCCCCTTTGTTTTGTGTGCCTGAAAACAGATTTACAATTCAAAAGGACAAAAGCAGGGTTCACAAAAGAGAATGCAAAGATCTCTTTTAAGCAAGGGCCCTTTTTTCTTTCCGCTTTTCACGGCGATACTGTTTGGGGGTATAGCTCAGATTGCATGTATCGCAATGCAGCTCATCCCATATGACAGTCAGATCCTCTGAGGTGCCTTCCGTGAGAGAGAGATCGTAAAACCTTGTATTTGAGGGCGGTGTCAACACACAGCTTGCCTGGCGCAGCTGCATTTTCTCACCGCAGAGATGACAGCGATAAATGCGGATACGCGCTAAAATGTCGATATTTCGTTTTACACTCACGAGGACCACTCCTTTCGCCGTATGTCATATCAAAAAATGGGTATATCGCCCTTTTGAGCAAATTAAGTATAGCACATAATGTTCAAAAGTCAAATGTGATAATCTTAAAGTTTCGTTAACAGGACACGAATTTTGCAGCTCGGAACAATTATACATCAACTATCGTGTTGACAATGCCGCTTAACTGAGATAGGATAAAAGAAAAATCAATCGGAGGTTTTTCGTGGAATATATTTTTGAATTGGACAGTTTCAAAAAAACCCTCACTGCAAAATTGCCCCCGTCCGGCGGGCAGATGGCAGTGCCCCGTGAGGCTCACGCCATTTCGCCCCATGGCATCATCGCCCTCGGCGTTCCCTGCAGTGAGCTCACATACACGGCAGAGGATCAAGATAAAAATCCGCTGGAGTGCCAGATTATCCCATCGCCTCATCCAAGGGAGCGCGGCAGTTACAGTACGGTCTACGTGAAGACAAAGAAAAACACTCGCACCATCTCCCTGGCTCCTGCGGGGAAGAGCGCAAACTGTGTCAAAACCGGTGACGATTTTCCCCGCACCTTTGACGGCGGAGATTACCACCTGTCCCTTGATATAAAAGAAGGAGAGCTTTGCCTGCTTTTGAACATGCCAAATGCAGAGCCCTTGGAGTTTTTCATGACTGACAATGTGGACAACACCCCTGGAAGCGACTGCAAACACACATTATATAAAGACACCGCGGGGAAATTCACCCCGTTTCACGACAAGGCGAGTCTCTCTGTTATAAGCGACGGCCCTATGCTGACCTGTTATGAGCTTACTGGCCCATTGGTGGACATTTCAAGCGGCGAGGCCCTGGGAGATGCCCTCATCACATATCGCCTTGTATTTTTCAAAAATTTAAATATCATAAGTCTCAGTGCATCTTACAAAGCCGACCTTCCGACGAATCTGGACAGCGCCAATCTGTTTCGCTTCAAACTACCAAAAGACAGGTTCAATTTTTGGACCGGCGGCTATCCGGAGTACACAGGTTATGACTTTGAATTCACCCACGGCTTTGATTTTCCCGATGCCCTTGCCATATCGGGCGAGGATCTGTCTGTGACATTGCTTGAAGGCGCCTGCAAACTGCGCCCCGGAGAGCAGAGCATAGACATCTTCGGCATGGGCAATTTCAACTATATAAATCGAAACATCCGAAACTACAGCGCCAAAGAGTTCACCTCTGTGCTTGCCTTTGGCAAGGGGAATTTGAACTACACGGAGCTGTGCAAGTATAAAAAAGCAGTTCCTCCCCTTGTGATTCTCGGCACAAATCAGGACCATGGCGAGGAGACCACCCTCTTGGCAGGGGCGCTTGAAGTCGGCTTTGGAAAAACAGAAAAGGGCATCGGCCTTTCGAAGTTGGTCGACCACAAGCTTGGAGAGCGCTGGCTTGCAGGGGCTGTTGCCGAGGTTTTCACACTGCAACTGAAAAAACTCGGAGACAGGCCAAAATATATCCAGCTCTCAAGCCTTGACGGTTGGGAAAACACACATATTGCGGCGGAGAAAAACTCCGTGCACCTGCTCTTTACAAGCCCATCGGACAAAAGCCTGGAGGGCATATCCGTCACCGTCTCCTGCATCGCAGTGGCGGAGCGGAACCGCGTGGAGTGGGCCATGCAGGTTGTCAACACATGCGAAAAAGTCGCCGTTATGGAAAGCTCGATGGCGCGCCTGCACATTGTCAAGCCAAGAGATGTGAGTGTTTTTCTGCCCGATGCCTGCGGCATCACCTTTGACCATGTGACAGAGCGCACATATCAGAAAAAACTGAGCTATCCATCTGTCAACGGCACCATGCAATATGCGGCGTTCTACAGCACAGAGAGCGGTTCGGGCATATATTTTGGTGTTCATGACCGTGTGGGGAGCGTCAAAGACATTTTGTTTGACAGCTTTCCAAGCACACAGAGCGCACGTCTTTATTGGAATCAAGTCGTGGAAAACGCGGGTCAACCTCGCAACTCCTGCAGCGTGCCCGCAAACGAAGTCTGGGAGCTCTTTGAGGGCGATTGGTATGACGCCACGGAAATCTACAGGGAATGGGTGCTTGGCAACGCACACTGGATTCCGGAAATGGACAAAGACGGCAGAGTGGGTATGCCGCAATGGCTCAAAGACACACAGCTCTGGTCCCTTTCCAACTACGACGAGAACGGCAAATATGCAAAGCTTGCAAAAGACATGCAAAAAGAGTTTGATGTCCCCATGGCAATGCACCTCTATCTCTGGCACAAAATCCCCTTTGACAATGACTATCCGCACTATTTCCCCGTGAGAGAGCGCTTGGGCGAGCATACACGCTCTTTGCAGGAGGCGGGGATACCTGTGATGCCGTATATCAACGGGCGGCTTTGGGATATAAGAGACGTCGGAACAGAGGATGTGCATTTCACAAAAACGGCCAAGCCCTGGGCTGTAAAGCGAGAAGACGGCGGTGTGGTGGTGGAGGACTATGACTCAAAGGAGTCTGACGGCAGCAATGTTTTGCTGGCTGTGATGTGTCCCTCAAGCGCTGTGTGGCAAGACAAACAACAGGAGATCAACGACAGGATTTTAAACGAGCTCTCCATGGACGGCGTGTATCTCGATCAGGTCTCCGCTGCTCCGGCAGTGCCCTGTTATGATCAAAACCACAATCATCTGCCCGGAGGCGGCAGTTGGTGGAACATGAGCTATTGGAATCTCCTTGAACATCTGCTGAATGTGAAGACCGAGGGCAAGATATACACAACCGAGTGCAACGCCGAGCCCTTCATGAAGCACTTGGACGGTCTTCTCACCTGGATAAACATCTGCGGAGCTCAGGTGCCCGCATTTTCACAGGTATACTCGGGCTATGTGGCTCTGTTTGGCAGGTCTTTCACAGGACTTACCTTCAACGATTTCAAAAAACGCAAATACGAACGCGCCTATGTGGACATTTTACAGTCGTGGCTCTGGGGAGAGCAGCTCGGGTGGATCTCCCCGTCATATTATTTCTCCATAGAGGACAGGGAGATATTGGTCAGAGCCGCAAGGGCAAGGCATAAGAACACAAGGTTTTT
This sequence comes from uncultured Oscillospiraceae bacterium, assembly GCA_964439435.1. Lineage (GTDB taxonomy): Bacteria > Bacillota > Clostridia > Oscillospirales > QAMX01 > CAYTOF01. The sequence goes on along the minus strand of CAYTOF010000011.1, from coordinate 29,805 downwards.
CAGCGCGGGCAGAATGCTGCGCCCGCCGACAATAGTCGGAGATTCGCGTTATTTCGCCATTGGCTCCTATATGAAATCGGATGATGTGATATATTCGCCTGTGAGCGGGGCCGCTGTGTGGGAATATGAAGACGAAAAGCTGCTCATGCTCATGAACATCGGAGACGAAGAAGCGGAGTTGGTTGTCCGCAGCGAGTATCTGCGTGAGGGCAGCATATGTCTTGAAGGCGATGTTGAGGGCGAATATAATGTCACACATAAAGACGGCATCGGTGAAGTCAGGATAAAAATGCCGCGCATGAGCATTGCCACCGCCAAAATATAGTGTTGGGGATGCCATGAGCTGTTTTTGTCGGATTTTGCATTTTATTGGGGCCTTTATCCCACATTGACAAAGGATTTCGCCATGTGCTATACTGATAAAAAATTGTTTGGATGTGTGGATGTTGGGAAACGACAGACCTGCGGTGATGTTTACCGGCCACAGATATATATCAAAATCCGAAACGCCGGAAATCTCGCGCAGGCTTGATCTGTGCATATCCGCATATGCCCACGCCAGGTTCTTTGTGTGCGGGGGTGCCATGGGCTTTGACACTTTGGCGGCAAAGGCTGTGCTGCGCGCCAAGGCACAAAACCCGGAAATCAAGCTCATGCTCGCTCTGCCCTGCAGCGATCAGGACAAGCGCTGGCCAAATGCCGCTCGGCTGGACTATGACATCATTTTGGCATGCGCCGACATGGTCTTTTACGCCACAGACGGGGAGTATCAACAGGGGTGCATGCACATGCGCAATCAATTTATGGTAGATGCAACGGACATCTGCGTGTGTTATTTTCGAGGCACGCCCGGAGGCACATCCACCACGGTGAACTACGCCAAAAAACGCTCTAAAAAGCTAATATATATAGATCTCTCAAAAGAACCCGAATGCGAGTGAGTGGAGGAAAGGCAAAAAGATGAACACAATGAAAATCATGTCCTACAATGTCCGCTACATACACGGAGACAGTGACGACAACCGCTGGGAGAACAGACGAGAGGCTCTTGTCGGGCTTATCCTGTCGAGAGACCCCGATATACTCTGTGTTCAAGAGGCCTTTGACGAACAGATGCAATATCTGCGCGCCTCTTTGCTGGCTTATGCCTCATATGGTGTGGGCAGGGATGACGGAGACAAGGCAGGGGAACACTCCGCGGTGTTTTATAAAAAAGAGCTTTTCCGCATGGTGCACAGCGACACAAAGTGGTTTTCCCCCACGCCGGATGTGCCTTCCAGAGGCTGGGATGCGCATCACAAGCGGATATGCTCCTGGGTTTTGTTGGATTGTGTCGGCGGAGGCAGCATAGCCGCGGCATCTCTGCATATGGACAACGGGGGAGCTGTCGCCAGAGCCAATGCCGCAAGGATTTTGAGGGATATGTTCACACCCGTCGCAGCTCATTCTCAGGTGTTCATAGCAGGTGATTTCAACTCGGCTCCGGGAGGAGAGGCATATGAGATTGTAAATGCGGCGCCTTTCTTTGACGCCCGCACAAAATCCCCCGAATACACCGAATACGGCTCCTCCCACGGTTTCGGAAGAAACGAAAATGTCTTTAATATAGGCCCCATAGACCATCTGTTTATGACGAAAGGGGAGTTTTACCCCATACGCGCGGAGGTTTTGGCCGTCAAGTTCAACGGAAGATACCCCTCAGATCATTTTCCCCTGCTGGTGACCTTGAAAAAAAGGAAATAGCTTCCAAAACTGTAGCCGCCTTTGCAGTGGTTTTAAATTCCCCTCCCCCGGAGGGGTGGCGCCCACAGTGCGCCGGGGTGGTTCTTGTCGGATGCTTAAATCTCCGTCATTTGGGTTTTTTATACGGATTGTGTGTTTTCAGGGCACAAACAAAACATGGGAACAAATCAAAAATAAATGTTGCTTTTTATTTTGATTTATGGTATCATCTATTGGCACGGTTTTTTACAGCGTTATTTTCACATAAGGAGGTGTGCCAAATGGCAAAATGCGATATGTGCGGCAAGGGCGTTACATTCGGCATTAAGTTGTCTCACTCACACAGGCGCTCGAACAGAGCTTGGAAACCAAATATTAAAAAAGTAAAGGCCGTTGTGGACGGATCCAATCGCCGTATCTATGTCTGCACCAGGTGCCTCCGTTCAAACAAGATAACCAGAGCTGTTTAAAGGCTTGCACATCTTGACATTGTTACATGAAAGGCATATCTCCGGCTTCTCAGCCGGAGACTTTATTTTAAAGAGCTTATCTAATTTAATCAAAAAAAGACCTCCAATTGCAGATTTAATCTGCTGTTGGAGGTCTTTTATATGAAATCCGACTCTGATTTAATGTTTTCCGCAATAATATTTGCGGAAAACATTTCACATTTGGGATTTATCGGATATAATAAAGAAGAAAGGGCACTAAAAGTTTTGGGGAGGGTGAACACATCATGACAAAACTGCAAAAGCTGCTGAAGGGCGATTTGAACGCATATAAGAGTATACCTTTTTGGAGCTGGAACGACAAATTGAATCCCCAAATGCTTCGCAGGCAAATCAGAGCGATGAAAAAGGCGGGCATGGGAGGGTTTTTCATGCATGCTCGCGGCGGTTTGCAGACAGAATACCTCGGCAAGGATTGGATGGAAGCCGTTGAAAGCTGTATTGACGAGGCCAAAAAGCTGGGTATGGATGCCTGGTGCTATGATGAAAACGGCTGGCCGAGCGGATTTGCGGGGATGAAGCTCCTGGAAGACCCGGAAAACTTGGTCCATTATATCGTCTGTGAACACAAAAAGGCCCATGACCCCGCTGCCCTGGCTGTCTATATAATAGAAGGCGAGGATATTCGGCGCGTGTCGGAGGATGTGGGAGATCATGACTATATTTGTGTTTATGACCGCGTCAACACCTCCAATGTGGACGTGTTGAACCCGAAAGTCGTGCGCAAATTTTTAGATGAAACCCACGAAAAGTATTATGCTCAATTCGGAGAGCATTTTGGCAAGACAATGCTCGGATTTTTCACGGATGAGCCGCAGTATTTCAGATATGACACGGCATACACGCCTGTTTTGCTTGAAGCATTTGCTACGGAATACGGCGAGGATGTGCTGGATTATCTCGGCGCCCTATTTGTAGACTGCAGGCAGGCAAAACAGTTCAGATTTCGCTACTGGCGTCTGATGAACAAGCTTTTCATAGAATCCTATGCAAAGCAGGTCTTTGATTGGTGTGAAGAGCACAACTGCATGCTGACGGGACACGCAATTGAGGAGGAGCACCTGTTCACTCAGATGTGGTGCTGCGCCGGTGTCATGCCGTTTTATGAATACCAGCATATCCCCGGCATCGACTGGCTCGGGCGAAAGCTGGCCGATGAGCTGTCGTCGCGGCAGGTTTCAAGCGTCGCCATGCAGCTTGGGAAAAAACACATCATAACAGAAACATTTGCCCTGACGGGCTGGGATGTAACCCCGAGAGAGCTGAAGCAAATCGCCGAAAATCAATATGTTCACGGTGTCAATTCGATGTGCCATCATCTGTATGCCTATTCCATACGAGGACAACGAAAACGGGATTACCCCGCATTTTTCTCCGAACACAATCCCTGGTGCCGCGATTTCGAATCCTTTAACAACTATTTTACAACCCTTGGCTATATGCTGGCAGAGAGCACAGAGGTGGTGGATGTGGCGCTCATTCACCCCATGCACTCGGCTTATTTGACTTATAATCGCAGAAAAGACCGCAAATCCATAGAAAAACTGGAAAATGATTTCCATGTTCTGATTGAGCGCCTCGGTGCGGCGGGGGTGGGTCATCATTATATAGACGAGCTCCTCCTCGAAAAACACGGCCGTGTGGCGGAGGACAAGTTGATTGTGGGCAAATGCGCCTACAGCGTTGTCCTGATCCCGGAAATGGACGGCCTCGACGCGTCGACGGCAGCCCTGCTTGCAGAATTTGTCGCCCGGGGCGGAAAAATCTGCCTTGCAGGCAAAAGGCCGACCCTTGTCGACGGTGCGGCGGCGGACCTGTCCTTTCTCACATCGGAAATTTCGATTGATGCCCTGGAAACACCTGGTTGCACAATCGACAAAAAGAACACAGGGATCAGGTCGACTTTTAGAAAAGCCCCCTTTGGAGATTTTCTCTACGCGGTAAATCTCTCAAAAGAGGAGTCATACACGGTAAGCTACAGGGTAGAGGCGCCGGGCGCCATGGTGTTTGACCTTGAAAAGCATGAATACAGGCCCCTCTACTTTGAACAACAAGGAGGCACCACGGTGTTGCCCCTCACCCTGGCCCCCGGGGAATCTAAAGTCATCGTTTTCACAGAGGCAAAACCTGCAAAACGCGCCCCGAAAATGCACAAAGCCCTCTCCCTTGATACAAACGCATCTGTCATATCCTTTGGGGAAAACGCGTTGAACCTTGACTATGCCGCCATATCCTATGACAATGTGCACTTTGAAGCCCCTTTACCCATACCTGCGATCAGTGACAGACTGCTGCGGGAACGCCAAAACCGCACAGTGTATTTAAAATACGGTTTTCATGTAAAGGACATACCCGAAAGGATATTTTTAGAGGCAGAATACAAGTCCTCGCCGCATATATGGCTGAACGGACACGAGATAGAGCTTGACAGGGAAGGCCTGCTCGACCCGCACTTTGTGAGAGCGGACATCTCAAAGAGACTGTGCCACGGAGAAAACGACGTTGTTTTCCAAATCGAATACTACCAAGCGCCCATTGTCGGCCATGTTCTCTTCGATGAGCCCGAAGGCACGGAGAGCATCAGAAACTGCCTCAGCTTTGACACAGATATTGAAAGCATCTACCTCATGGGAGATTTCGGTGTCTTTTCCGGGAGCGGGTTTTATGAGGGCGCCAAAAACACAAGCCTTGCCAAGGGCGATTTCATCATAGAAAAAGCCCCGCAACGCATAGACATGGCCAAGACAAATCAACAGGGGTTTCCGTTTTTTGCAGGCAAGATGGTGCTTGAAAAGACTTTCACAGTCGATAAAACAGACTACGCACTGCACCTCAAGGGCAGATACGCCCTGTGTGATGTTCATCTGAACGGCGTCTTTGTTTCGAGGCTGATGTTTGAAAACACATGCTCTTTGAAGGGCCATCTGGCAGAGGGGGAAAACAAGCTCCGGCTGCACTTTATCAGCGGAAACAGAAACCTTTTAGGGCCTCATCACGTTGCCGCAGACCCCGCGGCGTCGGCCCGGGGGAGTTTGACCCCTTTGGCACCTGGGCAGAAGGGGAAAGCCCCCGTTATGCCCATCGATATGCCTTTGTGCCCTTCGGAGCGGACGGCGTTGAGCTGTGGGAAGAGGACCAAGGTCAAGATAAATCACGAGTCTAAAAAAACCATTATCATATAAAGCACTGGTAGAGAAGCAAAGGAGAAGGATGCAATGACACATCAAGAGATATTTGGAAAAGCCAAATGGGTTGGTGGCGACAGGGAATACCCGCAGCAGCTCCTGCGGGGCAAATTCAACGCCGCAAAGGCCAAAAGCGCAAAGCTGACCATCACGGGGCTTGGTTTTTTTGCGTTTTATATCAACGGCAGGATTGTCACACCGGACAGATTTATGCCCGCATGGACGGATTATGAGCGGGCCTCTTGCATAACGCGCCGCCGCCGTGAGGGCAACGAGGTGCCCTCTTGGGAATGGTATAAAAACGAGGAGCACTATGAGAGGGATTTCCCCATCACAGACGAGACGCGCAATCGCCTCGGGTGCATGCAATACGACGTGACGGATTTTATAAACGAGGGCGAAAACACAATCGCCATCTCCCTTGGCGGCGGTTGGTATCACAGATTTTACCTCGGGCAGCCAAAAGCCTGCTATCTTTTGCAGCTCACGACAGAAAGCGGCGAAGAGCACGTATACGGTTCCGACACGGACATGGTCTGGCACCCTTCATATATAACAAAATCGCAGATTCTCCGCACAGAGATCCACGACTACAATATCATCGGCCAAAACTGGCACTCCTGTGAGTTTGACGATTCCAAGTGGGAGAGCGTCGCCTTGCAGGCAGAGCCCAAGACAGAGCTGGAGATACAGCTCTGCCCTGCAGACAGGGTCATGCGCACCGTGGAGCCAAAGCTCATCCGCCAAAACAAATACTACAGCGTATACGATGTCGGCGAAAACATCACGGGCAATGTCTGCATCGAGACGGATGCGCAAAAAGGCGAAAAAATAGAGCTGCTTTACTCCGAAGAGGTGGACGGGAGCGGGGAGCTGACCTTTTTTGACACCATGACATGGGGCGGTGTGCAGAGAAACACCTTCATAACCGACGGCAGCAAGGGCCTCACAGCCTGCGGAGAGTTCACTTGGAACGGCTTCCGCTATTTTTCGGTGACGAACAACGCAAAACCCCTGTATGTTGAAGTCATACACGCGGATGTGCCCGTCGCATCCTCCTGGAACTCCGACAACAAGATACTCAACTGGCTCTATGAGGCCTTTATTCGTACGCAGCTGACCAATATGCACGCGGGCATCCCCTCCGACTGCCCTCACAGAGAGGGTTGCGGCTATACGGGAGACGGCCAAAACACAATCGATGTGGTTTTGCTCACCTTGGAGGCGCGCAAATTCTATGAAAAATGGATAGAAGACATATACGACTGCCAAGACCTCGAAACAGGCCATGTGCAGTACACTGCGCCCTTTATCCCCTCCGGCGGCGGGCCGGGAGGCTGGGGCGGTGCCATAGCCATGGTGCCCTATGAGTTTTACCGTCATTTTGGCGACATCTCGGTGCTCGAAAAGTTTTTCCCGCGCATTGAGCTCTATTTTGACTACCTCGAAGCGCACAGCGAAAACAATCTCGTGGTGCGAGACGAACCCTGGGCATGGTGTCTCGGTGAATGGTGCACACCCTCCCAGATAAAGATACCCGCCCCCTTTGTGAACAACTACTACTATGTCAAATGCCTTGAAATATATGTGAAAATCGCACATCTCCTGGGCCAAGAAGCCAAAGCGGAAGAGGCGAAAAAAACCATTGCCGTCAAAAAGCAGGCAATAGTTGAAAATTATTTTGATGCGAAGAGCGGCGATTTTTGTGGCAACATCCAAGGTGCAAACGCCTTTGCCTTCGACATAGATCTGGGAGATGAGCGCACTCTGGCCAATATGGTGGCCCACTACAGCAAAACGGCCATGTATGACACGGGCATTTTCGGAACCGAAATCGTCACAAAGACGCTCTTTGCCAACGGCTGCGAACAGCTGGCATTTGAACTGCTGACCTCAAAAGAAAAGATCTCTTTCTACTCTCATATTTTGCAGGGAGCTACAACCCTTTGGGAATACTGGAACGGCACTCAGTCCCGCAGTCACCCCATGTTTGGCGCCGTTGTCAAGCACATGTTCTATGGCTTTTTGGGGATCGGTCAAAAAGAGGGCACGGTGGGCTTTGGAGACATTGTCATTTCGCCAAAGCTTGTGGAGGGCATGAACTACTGTGAGGGCTCCGCCAAGGGCGTCCATGTGAAATATGTCAAGGACAAAGACAATGTTGTCTTTTCAATCGACAGCCAAAAACCCTTCACCTTTGTCTATGACGGAGTCTCTTCCGAATTTTCAGCGGGAGCACACACCATTGTCAAAAAAACGTGATGACAGGAAAGTGACCGCAAGTGTTGAAGCATCGGCACCTTTATTTCAACAAAATAAAGGTGCCGATTTAAAAAAAGCAAAGGCCAAAGCGGAGCTTATTCCGCTTTGGCCTTTGCGGCATTTGCCTGCGAGGCCTTCAACATGGCGTGTCGCGCAACCTCGGAAAAGGGGATGATCACCCGAGCCTCTTTGGATGCGGAAGCATAGGTGAGCCGACGGCAGCGAGCATGCCTTTTTTTCATGCTGCGTTTTTCTAGGGCCTTGTCCAGTACAAATGCGAGCAGAACTATGATGAGCAATGTGATTTCCATTGTTTTTACCTTCCTTTGTCTGAATTGATATCCAAGTACTGAAGGTATTATAACACCTATAGTGTCCGATATTCAGGACAATGAAGGCGTGCTGCCAACAATTGTTCGAGAGAATGGCGAAAAATCAGGAGACGCAACAGAGATTTCATCAAAAACTCATCTTGCATCGATTGTATGAATGAAAAACTCGTCTTGAATCAATTTTTTGCATTCCGAAGGAGCAAACCGTGGTCGCCCGCCCTTAATTCCCCTCCTTCGTGAGGGTAGTGTGTAAAGCACGCGCGCGTCGCGCATGCGACGTGACAGGGTGGTTCTTCCGGACTCCACAAAATATAAGTATTTAGTTGATTTTATGCCTGCAGCTCGTTGTCATTTTGGTATTATTGGCAGCAACACAAAAGCCCTCGTCCGTTTTTTACGATGAACGAGGGCTTTGGTATTTTTACGATATGGCAAAGGGCTAATCAGGCAAGAGAACTTTTCTCAGCCTTGTTTTTATTTGTATTTCTCGCCGAGAATATCTATGACATCGGCGACGCATCTCTCTTCGTTTGAACTTACAATATATGTGGCATGGGCTTTGACTTCGTCGCTGCCGTTTGAGGGCACAAAGGCTGCGGCGGCCGCCATGAGCATTTCCAGGTCGTTATAACCGTCACCCACGGCATAGGCATCCTCGTGTTTTACACCCAAAATATCGGCCAGCTTCAAAAGAGCGGTACCCTTGTCCACTCCGGGCTTCAACACCTCAAGGTATCCGCCCGTTGTGGGCAAAAAGGAGATCTCGGGAAAGTTCTCTTTGAGATGAGCTTGTACCTCTCCGACTCTGGCGCGGTCTCCGCCAAACATCACCTTTGCCCAGGGATTTACCGCCTCTGCCGGATCATCTATGACTTTAAAAGGGATGTCTTGGCTTGTGAAGTGTCTCTCTGCCCAAGGGTGGAGATGAATGGCGTAGGTGTCGTCAAAGGCATAGAGTTCAATGGAAAGATCGGGGAAAAGATCCCTCACACTGCGGAATGCCGGGATTGCCTCGTCTCCGATGCCGTCAAAGATGACAATTTCTTTTTTGACATAGTCATAAGCCATGCCCCCGTTGGCAAGCAAAATCGGCGCATTCATAATGTCGGCGTCAAAGGCATGAAAGCCCTGATATGATCTTCCCGTGGAAACGGTAAAATAGCCGCCTTCGGATATAAAGTATTCCAGCGCCTGTCGCACTTCAGGCGTGACTTGTTTATTTGGCTTGGAAGGTGTCAGTGTTCCGTCATAATCGCTGGCTATAAGCACTCCTGAAAATCTACCCATAAATCCTCCGATAAACCCTGTACACAGCCCCGAAGAGGTGAACACGCGTCACATATCATACAATGCGGGGCCCTCCCGCGACAAATATATGATTTTGGGGAACAGGATTGTAATTTTGGTATATTATACAGTATAAGCAAGTATTATGCAATATTTGCATGCCTGAGATCGTGTTTATTTGGAAATATTTTGCAATAAAAAAGTCAAAGGCGGAGGGTTTTTTATATTGACATTGCTTCGCTGTTTGTCTACAATTAATCCAATGTAGTTTTGTAAAGCATGGGAGTGATACTGTGTCAAGTAAGACAATAGAGGAAAAAACCATCCGCATATGTGGCGCGGACATCTCCGCGTTTTCAATCGAGCTTCCCAAAGACGCGACGGAGACAGAGCGGTTCGCCGCACGCGAGTTGCAAAGCTATCTAAAAAAAGCCACGGGAGTTTCACTTCTCCATATAAAAGAGGAGATGACAGAGGCGGAACAAAAAGCCCACGAAGAGGCCTTTGAGCAGTTCATCGAGAGAAAGACACATTTCAAGCAGCACGTGAACCTCTACACAGCAACACAGAAGTACTGATGAGGTAAGACAAATAAAAGGGGTTGAATCAACGCAATGTGCGCCGTTTACCCCGTTTCTGAGTTTGATTCCCTGCCGAACCCTCATGCAAAAACCAATTCGGCGGGGTTTTGACCGCAAATTATAAAAACCCAAAAGGGGGCTCCGTATGGAGGAAACAAAACGCAAGCTGTTTAAAAACGGGTGGATCGCCGCTTTCTGCCTGAGGTATGCCAAATGGCCGTTGCTGTTGCTTGTACTTGTCACGCTGGCAGAATCTGCAATCCTGTTTGGGACTAGCGTGCTCTTTGGCCTGTTGGTGGGCGAATTTCAGGGCATGCACGAAGTCGGGGGGATGACAGGCTTGTTTGCGTTGCTCGCGATTTCCTATGTGGCGCTGCTCCTGTTTGGTGATTTGCTCCATTCGGGACTGAACAGCGTCTATGCGTACGCACACGGGAAAATCGACAGCTCTGTGAGCGGGCTGATCTTTCTCAAAGCCTACGAAGCCGACCATGTGAAATTTTTTCAAAAAGACTATCTCGACCTGAACAAATTCATGTATGAGCACTACGGTGAAATCGTCGGTTCCCTAGAGTCCGCGATAAGCACTGTGTTCGGATCGATAAGCGTCATCATGGGCAGCGTGGCGGTTTTTATCTTCACCGAACCGCTGATGATATTCTACCTCTTGGCCGTTGTGCTGATACGCGGTGGCACGGCATTTTACTTTTCAAAAAAACAATACGACATCTTGAAAAACAGTATCATGAAGCACATGCGACGGGAGGAGTACTACCGAGAGCTCATGAGCAACAAAAAATACGGCAAGGAGATCCGTGTGTATAGGCTTTTGCCGTTTTTACAAACCAAATGGAAGCAGTTTTATACGATTATTTGGAACCTTCGCCGAAAGAACAATTTAAAGGAACGCAATTACAGTAGCATCGCCGGTATTATCGTGACGATTTTGGACTACAGCGTGGTGTTGCTTTTAGTTTATTCGGTTTACTTGGGCAACATCTCTCTTGCGGTGTTCACGATATTATTTTCCCTTTCGCGCACGAGCAGCGCACAGGTGGGCAGCATCGCGGAGAACCTCTCGCGCAGCATTTTTCAAGGCACAACTTATATGGGCGATCTGCAAAAATTCATGCACCCCATCCGCAAAGGGGAGATGGAAAAGCTCGGCTCCTCTCAGGACATGTCGGACATTCTGCCCTTTGGCGGGTTTGAAAGCCTGAGAGCAGAGCATATTACGTTCACATATCCGGAGGGCGGTCGCCCTGCGGTGGAGGATGTGTGTTTTGAGCTGAAAAAGGGCGAAATCGTCAGCATTCTCGGCTATAACGGCAGCGGAAAGACGACGTTGAGCAAATTGCTGACAGGTTTAATGCGCCCTGATGTCGGCACGGTCACTCTGAACGGGGAGACATTGTCCCCTGACAACCGTGACGAGATGTACAAATATTTTGGTGTGGCTTATCAGGACTTCATGCCATATCTGATGACTCTGCGGGAAAACGTCGGCTTTGGCCGTATTGAGCATTTAAACGACAGAATAATGCTGGACGAAGCCTATGAAAAGGGCAATCTCGAGCGGATTTTGAGCAAGCTCGACAAAGGCGAAAACACTCCCATAGGCAAAGCCTTTTGGACCGACACAGCTGACTTGTCCGGCGGCGAGTGGCAACGCGTCATCCTCGGCCGCGCCCACATGGGCAACCCGGAGGTTTTAATCCTCGACGAGCCCACAGCCTCCATCGACCCGTTGGAGGAACTGCGAATGCTTGACAATCTGCGGCGTTATGTGGCGGGGCGCACGGCGATTCTCATATCCCACCGCATCGGCTTTGCCCGTTTAGCCGATCGTATTGTCATGATGGATGGGGGAAAAATCACCGAAATCGGCAGTCACGAAGACCTGTTGCAAAAAAACGGATATTATGCGAAGCTCTTCTTCTCTCAGAAAGAGCTCTACGAGGAGCAAGAGGAGGAAATATCAGATGAAAAATGAAAAGAAAAAAGAGCGTAAGCCGAAGAACAGGAATGACCGTCGCACATTGGCAGACTCCTATAAGATTCACAAAAAACGCATCGTCGACATGTATCGCATCTTCCCGGGGAAAAGTGTGTTTTTGACCGTCCTGCTCGCTCTGCTCTCTGTGCAGAGCTATTTGATGATGGTGTTGGTGCGACAGATAACCAATGCCGCTCAAAGCCTCGCTTCACAGTCCGATGCGGCGGCTTTAAAATCCACACTTAGCAATGTTTTGCTGCTGCTCGGCGGTATCTTGCTGCTGCAAATGGTAGCATGGATCAAAGAACGACAGCGAGAAAAGCTGACCCTCGCAGGGAGGCAATATGAAAACACACGTCTTACAATGAAGCGCAGCCGTATAAAATACGAGTATTTCGAAGACAAGGACATGAACGACAAGATTGACATGGCTCAATATGTAGAGTTTCAGTATATGCACCCGTTGAATTTGGCCTCAGAGCTTTTTTCCATGTTGCTGACGCTGATTTTATACGGTATCGCATTGGCGCAAGCGCACATCCTGTTCTTCTTTGGGACGCTGCTCCTCGGAGTGGGCGGGTTTCTCATGGTACGCCTCGTGCAAAGCAGGATGTACAAGATATACAAAGAAGAAAACGCTGTTTATCGGGAACGCTGGGCCATGATGATGCTGAGCGGCGACAGAAGAGCCCAAAGCGACATGCAGACCAACCGACTGTTCCACTTTTGGCGAGATTATCTGGCAGACAGGAATAAAAAAATCGTTGGCCTCGGCATAAAAAACACATGGTTACAAGCCCTGTTCGGGCTGCTCCCTTCGATTATCATGGCCGGGGCAATCCTGGTCGGCGTGTTTTACATAGCCGGAAGAGCATTTGTTGACAAAAACCTCGATGTGGGGTTTTTCACGATGTTTGTTTCGATGATGGTCAGCATATATGGGTTGATTCATAGAGCTTACAACGCATATATGCAGTCTGAGCGGTTTTCCTACATGTTTGAATCATATTACGATGTTGTCGAGTTAGAGGAGGACATCTACGACGATGATTTTGACATTTTTGGCGAGAAGAGCACATTGAGTTTGAAAAACCTGCGGTACAAATACCCGCGCACAGACAGGTATGTGCTGGATGGGTTGGACCTGTCCTTCCACTCCGGGGAGAAGATCGCCGTAGTGGGTCACAATGGCTGCGGAAAAACCACGCTGGTCAGCATCCTCATGGGTGTTCTCCAGTCATATGAAGGGGAAGTCGCTGTGGATGGCACAAATGTGAAAGGCAAGCTGCAAAACACACTGCGCAGAAATACCTCCTGCATTCTGCAGGACTTCTGCCAATACCAACTCACTGTTCGGGAAAACATCGAGGTCGGAAACCAAGGCAAGCCCATACCCGATGAAAAGCATGAGGAGCTGCTGAGAAAAGTCGGCTTGTACGACGAGGTCATGGATTTGCCGCAAGGACTGGACACCCATTTAGGCCAGCTCTTTGAAGGTGTAGAACTGTCCAAAGGGCAGTGGCAACGGCTGGCCATTGCGAGGCTGCTGGCCAACGAAGAGGCACGCATCTGGATTCTGGACGAACCGACAGCCTATCTAGATCCGATTTCTGAAATTGAGATCTACAAGCTGATATACTCTCTCTCGGGCAACCGCCTCGTGTTTTTCATCTCCCACCGCCTTGGATTTGCGAGGCAAGCCGACCGCATCTTACTGATTGATGACGGCAAGCTCGCAGAAGAGGGGACGCATGCTCAACTCATGGGAAACAACGGAGTTTACCACGATATGTTTGCCTCACAGCAGGATTGGTACAAAGCCACGCTGTGAAAACACACAACAAGTACAATTTACCGTGAAGTCGGCACATGGGCAGCGTGGATATGCACTATCTGCACCTTGTCGCTGTTTCCGACAAAACACTTTCGCAACCCCCGTTCCGTCTCGGATACGGGGGTTGAATTTTACAACCTTCCGTGAGAACACATCCGCGAGGCGACCACACCTTTGTACAAATATCTTGCAAAGAGCCCTTTGTTATGGTAAAATAAGCCTCATTGAAAGTGATAAAAGGTGGAAATATCATACTATGAAGGTCATAAAATTTGGAGGCTCTTCTCTTGCCGATGCAAGTTTAATTAAAAATGTCTGCGACATCGTCGTCTCGGATGCCGAGCGAGGCATTGTCGTGGTTTCTGCGCCGGGCATCAGCCCGTCTTTTAACAGAAAAGTGACGGACATGCTCATAGATGCGGCCAATGCGACGCTTAAAGAGGGCAGAGCAAGCGGCGAGGAGGCATTGTTGCCGATTATAGACAGGTTCAGAAAAATCGCAGAGGGGCTCGACGTCGAGGGCGAGGTCGAGGCCATTGAAAAAGATCTGGTTTCACGCCTCGATGCGGACACGAGCAGCGACAAGCGGTTTATTGACCTGATGAAAGCTGCCGGTGAGGACAACAACGCAAAGCTTGTCGCGGCGTATCTCAACAAAATCGGCCACAAAGCCACATATGTAAACCCCGGAGAAGCGGGGATGATCCTGTCAAACGAATACGGAAACGCCAAGATACTGAACAAGTCCTTTGACCTGCTCAAAGCTAATCTCTCCAAAATCGACGGCATTGTCGTTTTCCCGGGGTTTTTTGGCAGGACAGAGGCGGGGGAAATCGCCACATTCCCCAGAGGCGGCAGCGATATAACGGGCGCCATATTAGCCGCAGCGATAGAGGCTGATGTCTACGAAAACTTTACGGATGTCGACTATGTCTACTCCGTCAACCCAAAGATCATAAACAACCCCAAGCCCATCTCCATTGTCACCTACAGGGAGATGCGCGAGCTCTCATATGCGGGTTTCAATGTCTACCAAGAAGAGGCGTTGTTGCCTGTGTTTAGGGCGGGTATCCCCGTGAACATCAGAAACGCCAACAACCCGACATGCCCGGGCACGATGATTGTGTCGGAGAGAAACACCTTCAGCCAAAGCGTGCGCGTGGCCGGAGTGGCCTGTGACGGCGGGTTTACAAGCATATACATCAGCAAATACCTCATGAACAGAGAAGTGGGCTTTGGCAGAAAGGTCTTGTCTATTTTAGAAGATGAGGGCATCTCCTACGAGCATTCCCCCACGGGCATTGACGACATGACCCTCATCATAAAAAGCTCATTGCTGGACAACGGCATTTTGGAGCGCATAACAGACAGAATCAAAAACGAGCTCGGAGCGGACGATGTTGTGGTGTCAAACGGGCTGAGCCTTATAGTCGTCGTCGGTGAAGGCATGAAACAGGCAATCGGCATAGCAGCCAAGGCGACGGCGGCGCTCTCGGGAGCGGACATCAACATCAAGATGATAAGCCAAGGTTCCTCCGAAGTCAGCATGATTTTCGCCGTTGACAACGAGCTCAGCATTCGCGGCGTATGCGCTCTCTATGAGGCTCTCCTCTGCGACTGATTGAAACAAATGGGGTTGCCACAAAAGTTTTAATAAAAACCAGTCTTGAATAGTTTATATGTACTCCATAAGGGGGGCCACAAATGTGGCCCCCCTTTTCGCAACCCGGACTCGGGTTGGCGGACACAGAGATAAGTTGCTACAATAGCTGAAAAGAAAGGCTGTGATGGCAATGGGAAGAAGAAAGAACATACGACATAGCGTTCAAAAATGATGTGGCGGCGCTTGTTTGCAAAGCTTTTCCCATATATAAAGAGCCAATATGTCGGTATACTTGTTTTTGTTTTCATATGAACCCCGGCAAAGAAAAGAATTTGTGCAACATGCACAAATTATCCCCCCCCCCGTTTGCATATTGTGTCCATTGTTGCAATAGGATAAAAGTTATATAATTTGTGTTATAAGGTGCTTTGGCTCTCCGCATGTGCCTGCCAAATTTTTAACGCAAACTGCGTTATCTGATTTTGTCGTGTAATCAGTATTGTATTTGTGTGCAATAAGGAGAAATATATGAAAATAAACAATATACACAAAATAATCGTGGCGCTTCTTCTCGCCCTCACATTTCTTCTCTTGACAGCTTGCGGGGGAAATGATAAAGAAAAGCCCGGCAGTTCCGTTTCGGAAACCCTCTGGACCAAAGCGGATCCAAAGGACATTAGGACATTTTCCAAACCCGCCGAGGACTTGCTGATAATAACACCGGAGGATTTTGACTACAATTTTTATAAGAAGTTGAGCATCACAAACTCCATCTCTTTTCTGGTGCTGACTTCAAAAGAGCTCGAAGATGATATAAGTGTTTCCATAGACGGATTAGAGACGCCATATATATATTCGTCTTCTCTGCAAGTCGAAGATGAAACCGGATTTCCCCGTCACCTGTTCCAGTGTTATCAAAATGTGGACTGGAAGCTGATGTACAGCTTATACGAGGCGGCCATTGAATCAGGTGAAGGCTCTCCGGCTTATGCCGCATATGATGAATACAGTCGTCTTTACCTAAAAGAATATATGGAGAATATTGATAATATCCCGGAGCTGTATAGATATCTTGTCAGTATAGCATTTAATTGGGACGAAATAGAAAAAACCGGAAGCGAGGAGATAAACCGGATAACCGTAACAATAGACGGGGAAGACCATGTTCTTGACATAGGCAAAATTACAATAAATCATACATTCGACGGGGATGATTTATTATACTTGAAGGGCTTTTCCGCCTCCGGAAGCGCCGGTGTATATGGAATAATTCCCAATAACGAGGGCCGTTTATCGGTGGATATGCTTTTGTTATCATTGACAGACACCATTACAATAACAGGCTTTCACTTGCTCGGCGCAGATACCGAAATAACCGATATCAGCCTTGATGTAAAGAATGCATCCGGGTCAATTAATCAACTGTGGACAGGTGAACCGATGTCTTTTTCCGCAGGGACGACAATAAATCCGAGATTTAAGCTTAAAAACAAAAACCTTGCAGGAAGACTTATGTATAACGAAAGCATTTATGTCATCATGGATTATGAGCTCGGCGGCGAAAAATGCAGTGCATACTTTAGCTTCGCTTATGAAAGCAGGCCTTCCGCTATAGAGCTTTATGCATACATTGTAGACAAAGTAAACCTCCTCTCATATTATAATGATTATTATTTTAACATTATGGAGTAAATTTACATCCCGCAGAGGTGATTGAGGTGCAGATAAAAAATGCTATAACAATGTGCCCTGATGAGTGTGCTCGACCATATAAAAAATCTAACCGACATCCCTTTTTTCGTATTTGATATTATCTCATCCGTTCCTGCAGATGATTTCAGTTTTACCTGTTCGGAAGATATAAAAATTACAGGATTTTATCTCTTAAATGAGAGTGCGAATATATCAAATATAACCTTGGAAAGTGAAACAGACGATGCCGCTTTGGATCAGATATGGGATAGCATCCCTATGGATTTTTCAAAAGGAACCGTTTTGACCCCTTTAATTTCCGTTTATGAAAAGGCATTGGAAGGCAATGCCACATATTTTACCATTATTTATGTGGTCATGGAGTATGAGATAAACGGACAAAAGTTTGAGGCGTATTACCATTCAATGTTTCGTACCCGTCCGAATGCATATGAGGTTTATGCCTCAGAAGTGGATGAGGTCGATGTATTGTCGTATTATTTAAATTTTTATGACAAGATACGAATTCCATAAGAAGGAGCGTCCAGCCATGAAAAAAACTATAATCATACTCGGTGCGATAATGTTTATTCTCCCGCTTTTGCTCATCGGGTATGTCTCATACCTTGAGATGCAGGAGTATAAGCCGGAGGCAGAGTATAAAATCGTCGAGAAGGCCTACGGCGACCCTCGGCAGGTTTTCCGCCAGTCCGTGAGCGAGAGCTTTGAGCTCTCGGGGACAATCACCTCGAAGAGCTATGTGTTTGTCAACGCGGAGAATAACGATTCAAAGACTGTGAGGACCTATGTTTCAACGGGAGACGAGGTCAAGGTCGGGGATGTTCTCGCGCTCATCGGTGACACTGAGATAGTCTCAAGCGTGAACGGCATTGTCTCCGACATGAGCCTTTACGGGAAAGACGGATTTGTGAAGCTGCTCGATCTTGACAGCCTCGTCTTCGAGTGCTCGGTGGATGAGGGCCGTCTCCTTGAAGTTGGCGACACGTTCGAGACCGAGGTCGGCGCGACATTGGAGCTCTTCTCGCTCTCAAACATGACGGACTCGTCCGGACGCAGGGCTGTCTTTTCTGTGACGGGCGCGCAGTTCTTATATGGCGCGGCGAAGACATTTAAAGTTTACACCGGCACGGTTTACAACAATGTGCTGGTGGTGCACCGCAAATGCGTCTACCAAAAGGAGATCGGCGGGCCGTATTACATAAGGCGGGTAGATGAGTCTGGTCTGGTTATCGGCGAGGTTGAAGTCGACGTCGGCATAAGCAACGGCACGCTTATCACAATAACAGGAGCCGAGGAGGGCTGGTACTGCGACTCGGGCTACGCTCAGTTTGTTGGCCTTCAGAGAAGTTAGATTGCGCGCTAATCAAGCTTTATAAAGGAGGTCCGCATGAAAGAGGTAGATATCGAGCTTCGGGGAATACAAAAGAGCTACGCAAGGCCTGTGCTGACCGCGGTTGATTTGAAAATCAACGGAAGCAGCTATTACGCAATCGTCGGAAAATCCGGCTCGGGGAAATCGACGCTGATGAACATTTTGGGGCTCATCGAGAGCAGCAGCGGCGGGAGTTATACCTTCAACGGCCTTGATATAAAAAACAAAAGGGATTACGCCGAACTGCGCCTTGAGAGCATCGGCTTTATATTCCAGTCATACAACCTTATCCCGACGCTGACCAGCCGGGAGAACATACTACTGCCGACACTCTACTCAAAAAAACAGGACTGCGATTTCGACGGGCTTGTGAAGCTTCTCGACATAGAGCCGCTGCTCGACACGCGTGTAAACGTGTTGAGCGGCGGAGAAAAGCAGCGCGTTGCCATAGCCCGCGCCCTGATATTGGACCCGGGACTCATAATCGCCGACGAGCCGACGGGGAACCTTGACGAAGGGAACCGCGACATTGTGCTCGATTTGCTCGCGCACGAGCACGCAAAGGGGCGCGCGGTGATAATAATAACGCACGACCTTGCGGTGGCCGCACGTGCGGATAAAATACTCGAGCTGAAAGAGGGTGTGCTGCATGAAAAGGCGAAATAGCCCCGCGAGGCACGCTCTGCTTATGGTCGGGAGAAATGCAAGGAGCTATGTGCTCCTGTCGGTGACGATAATACTGTCGTTTTCGTTTTTGCTCGGCTTTTTTGTGATTTCAGACTCCGGGCTTTACAACGACTATAAACTGACCTTCGCGGCGGACAGCAAAATCGCACTGCTCAGGAGCTCGTATTCGAACTACTCAAGCTCGAATGAAACGGTGACCGGAAAGCTCAATATGCTCATTTACCGTATGGGGCGCATGACGAACACGCATTTTTACCAATACTTCGAAAAAGAGACCGAGCTTGGGCTCAGAAGGGACGAAGAAAGTAAAATAACCGCAACGGTAAGCTATGTTCCGGCTGACTTCTGGGTATTTTATGCGCTCTCCGGGCAGATTCCGGAAAGGCTTGACGTTGTCAGCGGCGAGAGCCGATTTACCGCCGACAATCAAATCATAATCGACAAAACGCTCACACACCTGCTCGGCGGCGAGCAGATGCTCAATTTGCCCTATGAAAACAGGAACGGGAGCATGGAGCTAAAGGAATACAGCGTAATTGGCACGATTGAAGACGGCGAGTCGAAAGAAACAGAGGGGGAGACGCATGTGCGCATTCTCATGCCGCTCTCGGAGGTATCGGAGTACGACAAAAGGCTTATGCTTGTATACTCGGAAAATGGGATAGGTGAAATCGCCTCGCTCTGCGACGTATTCGGGATTGAGTGCAGCGTGCCCTACAAGCTGCAAAACTCGGCGCTCAAGGACATGCGCGCGCAGGTAATGATAAAGGGGATGTCGGCCGGCATACTGTTTTTGCTGCTCGGCATAAACCTCTACAGCAGCTTTAAAAACGCGCTTAACGAGCGGCGCTTCGAGATTGGTGTCAAACTCGCAATCGGCGCAAACAGGATAAACATCGTCGGTCAGTTTTTCCGAGAGGGCATGGTTGTCATGCTCGCAAACACCGCCGCGTCCGTTCTGCTCGTTGTCAACCTCGCCGCGGTCTATAAGGCAGTGCAGAGGCTCTTCTACGGCACTGAGTGGACGATTAGCCTAAGCGCTCACTCCGCCGTTATTTTCCTGTCCTCCGCCTTTTTCCTCTCGGTTTCATTTTCCCTGATATTTGCCTACCGGTCTGCGACAGTGGAAATCGCAGGCCAGCTCAAAGCCGAATAGGCGCAGAGGCTTCATAACCAAGACCGCGCGCCTACCCCGGAAAGGAGTGAATTAAATGTGAAAACCAAAAGACAAAAAAATAAGGCCCTTGACCACGCGCTTCTAATGGCCGGGCGGAATATGAAAAGTTATGTGCTTTTGTCTATCACAATGATAATGTCGTTTGCACTGCTCCTCGGCTTTTTTGTCTGGACGGATTCGTCGCTGTATAACAGATATAAGTATACAAACTCAGCATCCCGTAATTACGCTTTTATATATAGAACCGACACCCTTGGAGAAGAGGGGCGGTATGAGCTGTTTCTTGACAGGCTTGAGGATATGGAGGACACATATTATTATAAAAGCTTTGCCGGAGCTGTGAACCTTGCTCATTATGGAGACCAAAACAACACCATTATGGCGGGTGTTGAGTTTGTTCCGAATGACTTTTTCGGCTATTACCAATACAAGTATTATTATAACAGCAGTCCCATATACAACAAAGCAAAGATAATTGCCGGCGAAAGCACCTTCGGCGCCGACGATGAGGTTATTATAAACAAGCACTTTTACGACATGCTCTATGACAAACAAGGGACAACCGCGGTAACCGTAGAGTTGCCCATCGAAATGGGTGACGGAATAACCGAGCTTAAGACATTTAAGGTTGTGGGTATTATCGAGGACCTCAGAGTTGCGCCCTCATCGCCGGAGGTGGTGAAATTTGAAGAGAAAACGCAATATATTCACCGTGTTGCGGTTTTTGCGCCGCAAGCCGTGGCAAAGGAGTATAACAAATACGGCAGTGGCGTGTTGCACATATACTCAAAAAGGATGTCGGAGGTTTTAACCTCGGCAAGTGAGTTGGGTGTTTCCATAAACTCAAATGTATTTTATATGGACAGAGCAAACGAAGAGATAAGGGACAAGGTTTTTCTTAAAGGTCTCTCGGCCGTTATCCTGTTTACTTTGCTTGCGATAAATTTATACAGCTGCTTTAAAAATGCGCTCAACGAGCGACGATTTGAAATCGGTGTCAAGCGCGCGGTCGGGGCGCGCAAAAGGGATATTGTCGGCCAGTTCTTCCGAGAGGGTGTAATTGTCATGAGCTCGGATATTGCGGTGTCGATCTATGTCGTTTTCGGCCTCGCGGTGATATACAAGGCGGTGCGGCGGATTTTCTTTGACACCACATGGACAATTCATATAAGCCCATACTCGGCTGTGACATTTCTGATATGCGCGTTTTTCCTCTCGGTTTCGTTTTCCCTCATTTTCGCATACCAGTCCGCAACCGTGGAAATCGCGAGCCAGCTCAAGGCCGAATAAAGAAACACCATTTTCCGGGGAGAAGCGGAGAAGCAACGCAAATTTATTGCATATACCCTCTGAAAGCTCCCGTAAGATTTTGATTTATCCCTTAATATTCTAACAGAAGTTTAAGCTTTTAGCTCATTTTGAATTTACACCATTTGTCATTTCTGTTATAGATTCGGCTGCATGTTTTGTAAAAAGACAAAAAACATCAAACAAACAAGCATCATGTGAATGCTTGTTTGTCATTTCGTCAATTATAAAAAAAAGGATAATATATTGTTGACAATATATGTATTACATGTTATAATCGATTTGCCGACATATGAACCATATTTTTCAATGTACTTGTTCAAGTGGCAGATTGCCTCGGAGAAACGATATGAAAACGAATAGCTGTCAATTTTGTACCGTTTTTCATTTGTGAATGAACTCACAGGAAGCGTTGTAATGATGTTGTGAAAAGGAGGACTTGTATGAAAAAGAAAAGGATAATAGCCGCCGCCATATTTCTTTGTATCGTTGTCGCCACGTCCATCACTGTTTTTGCCGTGTCGGGCGACAGAAATAAAGAAAGCGGCGAGGAGGTTCTGCATTTCGGGCTCATCGAAAACAAAGATGCGCTGCCGACGAAAACGATTAATCACCTGGGACGCACGGTAAACCTTGAGTACCGTTTCACCAACAACCACAACAAGGCCCACCCCAAGGACAGGGCCGACAGCTATGGAACCTACGACATATACACCGAGAAGGGCGGGACAGAATACTACTTCCTTTATAATACTGACACACTGTGCGGGACGCTGCGCTACGACTTCGTGACGGATCCATCGAGCCTTGGCAAAGACATAGGCGCAGACCTCGCGATTGCGACAGCGCAGGGATATCTCGCAAAAGTCCTCCCCGAAGCAGCCGGGAAATATGTCTACGACAAGTATACTTACGACAGCTTTTTGGACAATATGATATTTCCCTGTACTTGCCTGTTATGGGGTATAAATCCGACGACGAGGTCAAGGTATATGTAAGGCTTGACGGCGAGGTCGTCGCCTATTCGGCGTTTTATCTCAACAGATACGAAAAATATGCCCTTTGGGAAACCAATCCCGGCATAGAACGCGCGCAAGCGGAACTGATGGCAAAGATAGAAGATGCGTATGACTCCTTCCAAATCGAGGAAATTCGCTTCTCGGTCAACAACGACGGTGACCCCGTGCTGTCCGCAAAAGTGACCGTAAAGGCTCTTTCAAGCGGAGAAGCATTTGAAAGCTTGGTCACTGTCCAACAGATCATAAAAAATTAAAATGTATCCAAAGGAGCCGTGCATGCGCGGCTCCTTTGGCATTAATGTGCGAATACGTGGCGAAAATGATATGGTTTATGGGTTAGCCTTTGAAAACCAAACAAGATACGCCACAGGCATGCATGGAAAGGAGCGAATATGCGCAAAAAAATATTGATTGCGGGTGCGTTGGTGATCGCAGCTGCTGCCTTTACCGCTGCGGCGATTTTCCTGTGGCCGCAAAAAGCCGACCAAAATTTCCCTGATTTGCACTACAGGGCAAAGGACATAGAAAAAATCCGCGTCGCCGTGGCCGATCCCGATGAGCTGAACATGGACTTTGACTTGACTGTATCGGGCGAGTTCACACTGACCGACCCCGAGGGGATAAAAACCGCACTGGAGGTAATCCCCGTCATGAAAGAGCACGAAAAATACCGCCAACTGTTCCATACAAGGCCCGCACTGTATTATTTTACATATCATTTCACTGACGGAACGCAAAGAGAGGTCCCTCATGCGGTCTTCGTCGCGGACTCGCCGGATCCGATGGAGCCGCTGTGGCGGTTGGAAGAGGTCAGGCGGGATATGTGCGCGGTCTTTAAGTATACAACAGACGACATATTGTCGGTGCGTGTTTCCGGTGTGAAAGAGCTTGGGCAAAAGGATGCGTGGGGCGCGGAGCTGACCGAAGTGATCAGCGCGGAAATAACAGAGCGCGACGAGATCGAATACCTGTTTTCGGCCGCCCATAGGCTGTTCCTCTCGGAGGACTATTTTTGGAGCCCGTCCAAAAACTACCCGAATGTGAAATGGGTGGGCGTGTCGTTTTTCACCGGCACAGACAGCAACATGGCGGTGTTCTCCCTCCGCTTGACGTCCTCAACTCCCGACTTGTCTGCAATAAGAGCCAAGATAAATGGGATAGATCATGTGCTGAGTGAGATAGGCATAAAATAACAGCTCCGCAATAAACGCCCCATTTCCGAGCATTTGTAAGAACTCGACCACTCCGGCTTGCATAGCATGCCGGGGTGGTCGCCTTTGATTCCCCTCCTTTCGAGGGATGATGACAACGGGGTGGGTTTTCTTGGCTGCAGGTATATAAATTATGCGATCCATAAAATGGGTGTGGGGCAGCTTGTATGTAAATTTGGTTTTGTTGGTACTCTACCTGTTATAATATATGAAAGCTACCGGCAGCAAGGGTGAAATCCCCTGTGCTTTTTTCTCCAACACAAAACCCTCGTCCATCTTGCCTGATAAACGAGGGTTTTACTTATAAAAGTTGATTTGTCACGGCTCCCTTGAATGTTGAACTCACATTATCAATGTGTCCTCACAGAGCGGAGCCGCCCTTGTTTAGGAGCTCTTTGACATCCTCTCCGTCAAGCTC
The DNA here is from genome assembly GCA_964439435.1 of uncultured Oscillospiraceae bacterium. Lineage (GTDB taxonomy): Bacteria > Bacillota > Clostridia > Oscillospirales > QAMX01 > CAYTOF01. Next base: position 5,589 of record CAYTOF010000011.1, on the reverse strand, counting down.
TCGGATATCTGTGCCGCGGTCAACGGCCAGAAAAGCAGCCACGCCCGCAGCTTCGCCCACCTGGTTCAAATTGACCATGACGCGCAAAGCTCCGAAGGCGCCCTCATCTGCATTCAGCATCCTGCCTGCGGGGATAAAATTTTTATAATCCTTTGTGACAATGGCCTCAAAGGGCAGTTGATAGAACTGTGCATAATCCCCCGAGAGGCTTAAATCCTCTCTCCAATTTCCTTCAACTCTCTTGCCGCTTTTTCCGTAATCCGTATGCATATAGCCGTCAAGGTTTTTAAAGGTGATGCCAAAATCATCGGCATGGTGTATGTCTATGCGATATGTGCCTTTTAATATGCGGGTATTATATTCTTTTCCAAGGAGCAAATCCATCTCATTTGCCTTAAACCTCGTCTTGTAGTGGATGGTCTCCCTTATCCCTATCTGCGAGCAGGAGGCAATGAGATTGTAGTTCTGCTCCGGGTCGCCGTGGGCTTTGAGCATTTTTACCAGCGCCCTCATCTTCTGCCTGCCCTCGATCTCTGCATCTGTCAAATCGGCAGCCCGATCGCAGAGCTTGTTGAAAACATGAAAGTCCGCTCTCATCGACAATGGGGAATTCACCAGGTCATTATACCAGCCCCAATCGTCCTCCAGGCCAAACTCCGCTCCGTGCTCTGCAATCATCGCTCCGAGCTCGTCGCTGCGGACCTTGCCCTGCATATAAAAACAGTATGTGGGGGGCTGGGCACTGCCGTGGTAATAGCCCTCGAGCTTTAAATCCCGTGCGACATCCCCATCCCCTGAGGCGTCGATGAAGAAATCAGCCTCGATGGCGCCTCTGCCGTCTTTGTTTTCCACCAGCACATGGGTGATGGTGTCCTCTTGGGCGATGACCCCGCAGTAGTATGTGTGCAAAAAGGCCTCAATTTTATTTTCTTTGACAAGGTTGTCCAGTTCGATTTTCAGCTCTTCGGTGTTCAAAACATAGGAGCTGTGCTTGGAGCCTAAATTTTTTCTGATGGCACCGAGTTTGTCGAGCTTTTCAATGACCTCATGGGTCAAACCGCCGATGATCTGTTCATTGTTGTCAAAATCATGGAGGGAGTGCCAGACATTGACAAGGCCGCTTGTGGCTGTTCCGCCAAAACAGTTCTGCTTTTCTATCAAAACAACCTTGGCTCCGAGTCTTGCTGCCCTGATGGCTGCAAACAAACCCGTACAGCTGCCTCCGATCACACAGATATTGGCCCTGGCGATGACCTTGACTTTTTTGGCGGGCTCATAAATATATGACATAAGGGGTCCTTTCTGTATGGCTTGTCCGTGGCGGGGGGTCATAAATCCGCAGAGTGCGGCTTCAAGCTATGCCTTGACAAATTGTGTGTTGTAAAGCTCGGTGTAGATTCCGTTGGAGGCGATGAGCTCCTCGTGGGAGCCGCGCTCCTCCACGCCTTCGTCGGTGAGCACGATGATCTCGTCGGCATTGCGCACCGTCGACAGACGATGGGCGACGACAAGGGTTGTTCTGCCGGCGCTCAAAGAGTCCAAAGACTGCTGCACGGCATATTCCGTGACATTGTCAAGGGCGCTTGTGGCCTCATCCAGTATCAAGATGGGTGGGTTTTTCAAGAACACACGGGCAATGGCGATGCGTTGTTTTTGTCCGCCTGAGAGCTTCACCCCACGCTCCCCGATGAAAGTGTCATATCCCTCGGGTAGAGTGAGTATAAAGTCGTGTATGTTGGCGTTTTTGGCGGCCTCGATGACATCTTCTCTGCTTGCGTTGACATTTCCAAAGTAGATATTGTCGTAGATTGTGCCGGTGAACAAAAACACATCCTGCTGCACAAGGCCGATGTTTCTGCGCAGAGAGGAGCGGGTCAGGGAGGTGATGTCCTTGTCATCTATCTCTATGCGCCCCTTGGTCAGTTCATAAAATCTCGGAATCAGATGGCACAGAGTTGTCTTACCGCCACCCGAAGGGCCTACCAGGGCGACTTTCCTGCCCGGCGCTATGCTCAAATTGATATCGGAGAGCACCTGTTTTGACTCGCCGTAGGTGAAGCTGACATTGACTATGTCGATTTTACCCGCCACGTCCGAAAGCTCCTTGGCGTCCGGTGCCTCCTCTTCGGGGTTGGAGTCGATGATCTCCAAAAAACGTTTGAACCCCGTCATGGCGTTTTGATACTGCTCTATAAATCCGATAAGGCGTCTGATGGGGTCAAGGAAGATGTTCACATACAGTAAAAACGCCATGAAGTCACCCGGAGTGATTTTGCCGTAGAAAGTGAACAGCCCCCCCGCGAGCAACACCACGACATTGAGCATATCTATGATAAGTGTGTTGCCCGAATGGAATTCCGCCATTGTCTTATAGGCCACGTCTCTGGATTGCATAAAGGAGTCGTTGTCCCTGGTAAAGCGCTCTGTTTCGTAGTCGCGGTTGCCAAAAGCTTTGGAGACGCGTATGCCGGAGATGCTGTTTTCAAGGGTTGCGTTGACCTCGGCCACCTCTTCTCGGGAACGTTGAAAGGCGTTCATCATCTTCACGCGCTTTTTGGCGGAGAAGAAGATCAAGACGGGCAAGAATGCAAATATGATCAAGGTGAGCCATATGTTCATCACGGCCATACCTATAAAGGAGCCGACAAGCAGCACAAAGGAGATGAAAATATCCTCGGGGCCGTGGTGGGCCAGCTCTGAGATGTCAAAGAGGTCTGTTATGATGCGAGACATCAGGGCACCTGTTTTGTTGTTGTCAAAAAAGGCAAAGGGCAAGTCCTGGAGCTTGATGAAGATGTCTCTGCGCATCGCCCCTTGCATCTTGACACCTATCACATGGCCGTAATACTGTATGAAGTAGTTGAGCCCCATCTTGATGATATAAACCGTCACGAGAATTGCGGCGGTCACAAACAGCATTCTGAGATTGCTATTTGGTATATAGTCATTTAAAATAGCCCGTGTCATTATCGGAAACAACAGATTGCAGCCCGAGAGCAAAAGGGCTGCGGTCATATCCAGTGAGAACATGAGCTTGTGGGGTTTATAGTAGGATATAAAGCGTTTTATCACGTATTTTAATTACCTTTCTCTGTTATATCTCTCAGTCGTGAAAAAAGAGGGGGATTTTCCCAAGCACAATCAAATCATCTCGGGAGTTGGCATCCCCTTCGGACAATATGGCGGCTCTGGCCGCTACATGTCCGCCTGCCTCGTTGACCAGCTGTTCTATTGCGGCAAGGGAGGCACCTGTGGAGATCACATCGTCCACAATAGCTATTCTCTTGCCTCTGATCCTGTCGCGGTCGTCTGCGTCCAGGGCGAGGATCTGCTCGTCCTTTGTTGTGATGGAGTTTACCTTCGTCACAACGGGATGGGACATATAGCCTTTGACGGACTTACGGGCGATTATATACCTTGGCATGTTCATGATTTTGGCCATCTCGTAGATCAGCGGTATGCTTTTGGCCTCCGCCGTTATCAGATAGTCCACCTCGGGCAATTTCTCCGCCAGCGCCTTTGCGCAAGGATAGACAATCTCCGTGTCCCCAAAAATTACAAAGGCGGCGATTGAAAGCTTTTCCGATATGGCGACAATCGGTAAATCCCGTTCAACACCTGCTATAGTAATTTTATGATATTCCATATCTTTCCCCCATCTGTATTTTATATGTATCTTTCATATTATTTTCGAAAATTTAACGCCTTTTATGAGAATATATGCTTTTTTATAAACGCCACGATGGTAGCTTGGATGTGTTCAACATTGTGGGAGGGAGGAGGATGGCCGGCTACGGATCCAAAACCGTGGTTGGCGTTTTCTATAAGAAACAGCTCAAAGGGAACGCCCGCCTTTTCGTAAATCTCTTGCAGTTGGAGGGACTGGCTGTGGTGTACAAGCTCATCCAAAGTGCCGTGGATAGCCAAAATCGGCATCAATTCTGCGGGTTCTTTGTCCTGCAAATAGGTCAATGGGCTTGCTGCGTGCAGCAGTTTAGCACGGTTGTCCTTGTTGTAACAGAGAAACTCCTTGAAGATAATATCTATATCATCCTGTCCGCGCACGGGAATCTTGTATGTGAGGTCAACGGGGCCGCAGATGTCGATGAGAGCTCGCATCTGATAGTCCACGAAGTTGTTTCCGACAAAATCGCCAAAATGAGACTTAGCAAAGGCGGACATCATAGAGAGATGGGCACCTGCGGACATACCGCCGCAAAAGGCACGCTTCGGGTCAAGGCCGTATTTTGCGGCATTTTTTATAAAATAGCGGATGGCATCCACGCAGTCGTCGACAGGGGCGGGGAAGCAAAGTCCCGGGCGCACCAACCTGTATTCCACGGAGACCAGCACGATGCCAAGCTCCGTCAGCTCTTTCATCATTTTGGGAAAAATCAAGGGTTCCTGCTTGTCGCCGCCGGACCAACTGCCGCCGTGAAAATAGAAAAAAACAGGCGATTTGTCGGCAAAAGCAGGCATGCGATAGAGGTCTGCCTTCAAAACTTCATTTCCGACTGTCTTGTAGATGATGTCTTTTTGTGATAAGAGCTTTTCCAAGGATTTGCCTCCGTATTGTTCTCTGCAGATCAAAGAAATATCGCAACAAATACGTGCGGATATGAAAGGGTTAACGGCAATGCAGTTGCAGCCGCCCTTTTGAATTGCCTATGGGTCTTGGCAATGCCCTTTTGTATATAATGATAGCACAAAACCGCTTAAAAGTCACCATCCAATCCCCTGCCAAACTTCTCTTAACTGTGCCATGGTATGCCAACTTGCTTGTTGTAAATATTCATACTGTATGATAAAATAACATTAATATGAAGTCCTATTTAACTATAATACCCATGGGTAAATTTAACGGAGGGTTAAACGTATGAAGAAAATTATCGGCGACTATCCGGCAATAGGCATCAGGCCGATTATCGATGCCCGCATGAACGGCGTTCGTGAAGGGCTGGAAGACCAAGTCATGAATATGGCACACAATGTGGCAGCACTGCTCACAAGCAATCTGAAATATCCCGACGGAAATGAAGTGAGATGTGTCATTGCTGACGGCACAATAGGCCGCGTGGCGGAGGCCGCCGCCTGTGAGAAAAAGTTTCAAGACAACAATGTGGGGGTGTCCATATCCGTGACACCCTGCTGGTGCTACGGAACCGAGACAATCGACATGCATCCGAGCAGACCCAAGGCCATTTTCGGGCTCAACGCCACGGAGAGGCCGGGCGCTGTTTACCTTGCCGCAGCCATGGCGGGCCACAACCAAAAGGGCCTGCCCGCATTCTCAATCTACGGCCGCGACGTTCAAGACGCCAGTGCTGTGGGCATAACACCGGATGTAGAGGAAAAAATCTTGAGATTTGCCAGAGCGGGACTGGCCTGTGCCATCCTGCAGGGCAGAAGCTATCTTGCCATGGGTTCTGTCTGCATGGGCATTGCGGGTTCTGTGGTCAATCCGGATTTCTTCGGAGACTATCTGGGAATGCGCAATGAATATGTCGACATGAGCGAATTTGCCCGCCGCATGGAGCTTGGCATATATGACAAAGAGGAATACGAACGCGCCCTAGCCTGGACAAAAGT
>CAYTOF010000010.1:21820-45596 GCA_964439435.1 uncultured Oscillospiraceae bacterium | reverse complement strand
GACTAAATTCGACCATCAAGGCACACAATGGTTGCATTTAACTTGGCAATTAACTCAGGGCAAAAAGTGCAATATATTGTCCATATAGCAGTTGAAAGCACAGAAATAATATGATATAATACCCTCTACAATTGATGGATTGTACTATTATTGTGTATTTCGCAGGGAAGACGAAAAGATGCGAATCATTTTTAAAGAAGAGGGATGATTGTGGAAGAGCCTCCATTGCCGGAGCGAAGACATTACGATGCTCCATACATACCGAATTTCAACGCAAAGACAAAAAATGCAAATGTTTTTTTCTGTCGCGTTTTTCGGTTGCTTTGTTGATATCCGAAACTGATTTGAAAATAAACGACTGCTATGCACCCTGTGTGCACCCCGTTTCGGATATGGAGGAATTGTTTTGGACGGGTCCTTAACCTCGCAACTCATGCTACAGTTGCTTCTTATAGCTCTAAACGCCTTTTTTGCGGCTTCTGAAATTGCCCTTATAACACAAAACGAAGGCAAACTCCGAATGCTCTCAAAAGAGGGAGACAAAAAGGCCGACAGACTTTTAAAACTCGTAACAGAGCCGGCTGCTTTTTTGTCGACCATTCAAATAGGAATAACACTCGCAGGCTTTCTGGCTTCAGCCTTTGCCGCGCGAGCCTTTTCTGACGCCATTGTAAAATGGCTTGTCGAAAGTGTGAAGCTGACCGCAATATCAAGACACACACTAAATACCATGGCTGTGATCTTGATAACATTGATTTTGTCGTTTTTTATGTTGGTGTTGGGAGAGCTCGTCCCCAAACGCATAGCGATGAAAAAGTCGGAAAAAATGGCGATGGCCATCGGCGGCATAATACTGTTCTTTTCCGTTGTCTTTAAACCTGTTATTTGGCTTCTCTCTGTCTCCACCAATGGTGTGCTGCGCTTATTTGGCATAAACCCGAAAGAAGACGGTGAGGCGATCTCCGAAGATGATATCAGAATGATGATAGATATCGGAGAGGAAAAGGGCACAATAGAGTCCACCGAAAAAGAGATGATTGAAAACATCTTTGAATTCAACAACATAACCGCGGGAGATATCATGGTGCACAGACTGGATGTCTCCATGGTATATGAAGATGACACCCCCGAAGAGATCTTTGAGCTCATAAAAACAAGCGGTTTTTCGCGCTTTCCGGTTTGCGGGGAGGATGCTGACGATATTATCGGCATTTTGAGAACAAGAGAGTATCTTTTAAACGAAAGAGAAATAAGCCCCAAACCTCTGCGCAGCTTGTTGATTCCGGCGCACTTTGTCCCGGAGACGGTCAAAGCGGATGCCCTTTTCCGAAACATGCAGAAAAACAACATACATATAGCGGTGGTAGTGGACGAATACGGCGGCACCAGCGGTATAGTCACAATGGAAGATCTGCTTGAGGAAATTGTCGGAAACATATACGACGAATCAGACTCCAACGAACAGGATATCATACAGCTTGACGAGGACACATGGCGAGTCAGAGGCTCGGTATCTGCGGAGGATTTTGCAGAGGTTGCGATGGTCGATTTTGATGTCGAAACAGAGGAATACGAAACCGTGGGGGGGATGGTTATCAGCCGCTTAAACCAAATCCCCCAAGACAGCGAAAAACCTGAGGTTGTCGTGCAGGGCTTGCAGATAAAAGTGGAAGAGGTTGCCGACCGCAGAATCGAGTGGACAGTGATTAAAAAACTGCCCGTGCCCGTGGAAGAAAAAGAAAAAGATAAAGACAAAGACAAAACCAAGGACAAAGAAAAGCTAAAAGACAAGGAAGCAGAGCCGGAAACACAGTAAATTCTGTCGGTGGACTATGTTATCGAAAACAACCAAAGCACTATATCATAGATTGAGAAATAGAATAAGAAAAGTTCTTGCAGCAATCAAAAAGCAAAGTGAAAAACCTTTGCTTTTTGCTGTAACAATATCTTTTACAACAAACATCTTCGTGGAGATTTTATCAAGGCGTTCTGTAGTGGCTGCCATAATGCACACGGTGCGTCACCCACTGGTGTTCTTGATTAATTCGATGATCATATTGTTTACGATGACCATCGCCCTGTATCTCAAACGCAAACTCTTTGGGATAGCCATGATGTCGATATTTTGGCTCACATTGGCCCTTGGCAACTGCATCTTGCTCGGAATGAGAACGACGCCCCTTGCCGCAATTGATCTTAAAAACTTAGCCACAGCACTCGCCGTTATAAAATTCTACCTGAATTCCTTTCAGATTATTTTGCTCATAGCGCTTATCACCCTGATAGCTGCGGGTATTGTATTGCTCTGGTTGAAGATGCCAAAGCAGAGGATGAGCTTTTTCCGAGCGGCGAGCAGCACCGTCGCTGTCGGCGTTGTGTTGGTTGTTCTGCTGGTGATGGGCTCAAAATCCGACGCCCTGGGCAAGAACTTTGACAATTTGGCGCTGGCTTATGATGATTATGGCTTTGTCTATTGCTTTTCATATGGGCTGATCAATTCGGGGATAGATTGCCCTGAGGAATATGATGAACACGAGATAAAAAGTTTGCTTGTGCATTTGGGTGAAGAAGCAGAACCCAATGTAAAGCCAAATATCATTTTGCTTCAGCTTGAGTCTTTCTTTGATATAAATGACCTTGCCTATCTGGAACTGACAAAAGACCCCACACCTGTGTTCACAGACCTCAAAAACCAATTTGAAAGCGGATATTTGACCGTTCCGACCATAGGTGCCGGGACAGTCAACACCGAGTTTGAAGTCTTGACGGGCATGAGCCTTGAGTTTTTTGCGCCGGGTGAATATCCCTATAAGACTGTCATGAAAGAGAAAGCGGTCGAATCGGCGGCATTTATATTGAGCGATCTTGGATATTCCACGGGAGTCATCCACAATCACTCGGGGTTTTTCTATGAGCGGCACGAAGTGTTGCCAAATCTCGGATTTGACAAATTCACCTCTATTGAATATTTTGACAAAATATCTTACAATAAGATAGGTTGGGCTCGCGACGAGGAGTTGACAGACGAGATTTTGAAAATGCTCGATTCCACAGCCGAGCAAGACTTCATTTTCACCATAAGTGTCCAAGGCCACGGGAAATATCCTACAGAAGTGCCGGATATCCCATATGAAATAAGTGCTCCGGGCATCGCCGACCAAGCAGCGCGTAACTCGGTGGAGTATTTTGTGAGTCAGCTGAAGGAGACAGATGAGTTTCTGGGGGAACTTATATGGGCGCTCAGAGAAAGAGGTGAGCCGACGGTTCTGATCATATACGGAGATCATCTGCCCACCTTGGATGTGGACTGGTCGGAGAGGGTCGGACAATCGATTTTCCAAACCGGTTATATAATATGGGACAATATGAGTGCGGAACGGGCCGACGGACCGGATTTACATGCCCATCAGTTGATGGCCTATGTATTTGACAAGCTTGATATCAGAAAGGGCATATTCCCAAGATTGCATCAAAGGCAGTTTGCGGAGGGGGTATACTCCAAAGCTCTGCACATGCTGGAGTATGATGTGCTGTTTGGCGAAGACTTTGCCCGGGGCAGCAGGATCTACAAGCCCAAAAACATGCAGATGGGTACGGATAGGGCAGAAATCCACGAAGCGGAATTCGTGGGGGACATGCTCTATGTGCGAGGTGAGGGGTTTACGCAATACAGTGATATATTGCACAACGGCAGCAGAAAACCCACAATATATATTGACTCCAAAACTCTCGCATGGGCAAGCGGGCATGTCCCGGACGGAGGCGAAATTGTCATCGCACAAGTTGGAGAGGGAAATGTAATACTCTCCAAAACAGAAAGATATGTTATAAAGAACAAAAAGATGCCTCGCCCCTAAAAGATGCTTTTAAAATAGACAACTCAAGATATGGAGGAATGCTGCTTGATTAAAGTTGAAAATCTGACAAAAATCTATAATGGGACCACAAAAGCGGTGGACAACATCAGCTTTGAAACAAAACCCGGAAAAATATACGGCTTTTTAGGCCCGAATGGTGCCGGCAAGACCACCACCATGAACATAATCACCGGCTATATCGGTGCCACTTCCGGCAATATCACAGTAAATGGTTATGATATATACAACGAGCCCAAAAAAGCAAAACAGTGTATCGGTTATTTGCCGGAACACCCGCCGCTTTACCTTGACTTAACCCCCTATGAATACCTAAATATCGCTGCCGGACTAAAGGGTATTCCAAAACAAGATAGGGTGGAGCAAATAGAAGAGGTCATGCGGTTGACGGGAATAAAAGATGTGTCCCGCAGATTGGTCAAGCAACTGTCTAAAGGTTATAGGCAACGTGTGGGCCTTGCATCTGCCATTTTAGGCTTTCCGCCCATCATCATCTTGGACGAGCCGACAGTCGGTTTGGACCCAAGGCAGATCATAGAGATCAGGGATTTAATCCTCAGGCTTAAAGAAAATCATACGATCATACTGTCAAGTCATATTTTGGCCGAGGTGAGCGCCATATGCGACATAATTATGATCATATCAAACGGTCGACTTATCGCAAACGACACCGCAGAAAATCTCAGCGATTTTGTGAGCGAGAGCAACACGGTGACCTTGAGCGTTAAAGGAAGTCGGGAGCAGATTGAACAGGTGCTGGAAGATGCGTGCCCGGATTGTGAATTGACCTTTTTTGCGACCCATGAAGAGGAAATTGTCGACATCAAGGTTGATGGCGAGGGGAGCGATTTGAGAGAAAAGGTGTTTTTTGCCCTTGCCAATGAGCACTTGCCAATCCTTGCCATGAGCAAGGCAAACCTCACGCTGGAGGAGGTCTTCCTCAAATATATCGAGCTGGACGCAAGCGAAAATGAATACACAGAAGATACCGCCTTTGAAGAAGAGGTCGATGAGGATGAACTGTTGGAAACAGAAGAAAGTGAACAAAAGAGCTTTCAATCCGATGAAGAGGAGGAGAGTCAATGAGCACTATTTATAAAAAAGAGATGCGGCAATTGTTTACGGGGATGATGGGCTTTATTTTCATCGCATTTCTTTTTGCACTGGTTGGAATTTTCTTTTGGGATTACAGCTTAAAAGCACTCAGGCCCGACTTTGAAAGCGTTTTCAGCGTTGTGACATTTTTATATCTGCTGATTATTCCAATCTTGACCATGCGATCCCTTGCCGATGAGCGCAGGATGAAGACAGATCAGCTTCTACTGACATCCCCCATCTCCTTGCATGAAATTGTCCTCGCCAAATTCTATGCCATGAGCACTGTGCTGGTCATACCTTCTGTGGTGTTTATGTTTTATCCCGTGATATTGTCACAATTTGGAAATGTGAATTATGCTGCTGCCTTCTCGGGCATACTTGCCTTTCTCTTTATGGGCTTGCTGTTTGTTTCTGTTGGGATTTTTATCTCCTCCCTCACAGAGAGCCAGATTATATCGGCGGTGATAACTTTTATTGTCTTATTTGCTGCCTTTTTAATGCCGGTGCTTGTCTCCTTTATTGAACAGTCCGCATCGGTGAACATGGCGGCATTCACAGTCGTGGTGGCTCTTGTCGCACTGCTGCTCCGCACATGGACAAAAAACACAGCTTTTGCGGTGATGGTGGGTCTGGGTTTGGAAATTGCACTGCTGGCTGTGTTCTACATGGCCCCGACCTTGCTGGAGGGTGCATTTTCCACGATCTTGATGGCGCTTTCTCCCTTTGACAAGGCCAATGACATATTCAGATATGGCTTGTTGGATTTTAAAGCCTATATTTACTATCTAAGCGGCACCTTTTTATTTTTATTCCTGACTGTGCAATCCCTTGAAAAAAGGAGGCTGAGCTGATGCAAAAGAACAAATTCACAGGCGATGCTTTCAAAAACAGAAGCTTTAAAGCGGGAGGATACTCCTTCGCGCTGACACTGATAGTGGTAGCTTTGGTGGTGGCGGTGAATGTGATTGTGGCAAAACTGCCAAGATCAATCACAGCCCCCGATATATCCTCACTAAAACTCTACGATTTTACTGTCCAAACCAAGGACATAGCAAAAGGCATTGACGAAGAAATACGCATCAAAGTGTGGGCAAAGGAAAACACCTCCGACAAAACCGTAAGCGAGTTTTTGTCACGGTACGCGGAGTTAAATGCCTTGATAACAGTTAAATATGTCGACCCGGAACTCAATCCGCTTTTCGCTGAGAAATATGGAGAGGATGCCCTGACAGCCAATAGCATTGTCATAGAAAGCGACAAGCGCTTTAAAATCGTAGATACATATGATATCTACGGCTATGACTACACAGAAGAGGAATGGTATTACTACCTATATAGCTACGGCACACAACCTCCGCCCAATGTCTTCAACGCGGAATCGGCCATAAGTAGTGCCGTGGACTATGTCACGACGGATGTTTTGCCAGTGATTTACAAACTTGCAGGTCACGGTGAGGCGGACCTTCCCTTGTCGATGGTCGAGGCCTTTGTCAGAGGTAACTATGAGCTAAAAGACCTGTCGTTGTTGCCTCTGGATGCTGTCCCTGAAGATGCCTCATGTGTGTTGATTGTTTCTCCATCATCGGACATAACAGAAAGTGAATTGGAAACACTTTTAAAATATATGAGCGGCGGCGGCAGCATAGTACTTTTCACGGATTATGGCGAAATATGGCCGAATATATCCGGGTTGTGCGAGAGCTACGGCCTCAAAGCTGTGGACGGCATAACACTTGAAACAGCAGGCAACTTTGTCTCCATGTATCAATACCTGCTTATTGCCCAAAAATCAAATCATGCTGTGACAATGCCTCTGATTGAGGCCAAAAGGCATGTGCTGCTGTCCCTTGCCCATGGAATAGAAAAAATTGACTCATACCGTGCAACACTGACAATCGACACATTGCTTGGGACTTCAGAGGGTGCATATATAAAAGATGCGACAGTGGAGATTGCAACACTTGAAAAAGAAGAGGGCGATGCAAATGGGCCGTTTATGCTGGGTGTCGCCGTTACGGAAAATCTGGGAGACAAAGAGAGCAAGTTCACATGGTTTTCGACAAGCTCTTTGATTCTGGACGACAATATAGACAGCATGGCCGCCGGCGGCAACAAGGATCTTGTGTTGAACACGCTGGGGTGGATAGCGGAAATGAAACAGGGGGTTACAATCAGATCTCTGTCCCTGGATTCGGGCTATTTGCTGATCAGCGAAGGTGAGGCCACTTTCTGGGGAGTTTTACTCACGGTCGTTTTGCCCCTTGCGCTGGTGGGGACCGGCTTTGCCATCTGGTTTTTAAGGAGCAAGCGTCGATGAACAAAGGGATCAAACTTTTAATTCTGCTTGGCGTCTTGGGTGCGGTTGTAGGATTGTATTTTGCCATACCCGCGATCTGGCCGGAAAAAGATGCAGTCGGTGAAGAGACAACGGCAACCGTTTTGTCAATCAAAGAGATGATTGGCGGTGAGATTGTCGCCCTGGAGTACAAAAACGCAAAGGGCGGTGCAGTGTTTTCATCGATTGAAGGAAAGTGGCAGAATTCCGAAGACAAAAACATGCCTTTGGACAATGAGGCCGTGGGCCAAGCAGCCCAGTCCATTTTATCGATCAAAGCTTTGCGGCATGTGGACACAAGCGGGGAGTACAGCACTTCTTTTGGATTGGACAGTCCAAAAACAATCATTTCAGCGACAAATGGTGTCGAGCTGTTGAAGATTGAAATAGGCGATGAAAACGCGGCGCTGAACGGCTACTATGCGAAGTTCAACTCAAGTGATAATCTCTATATCATCGACAAAGCCTCCATCGAGATTTTCTTTGAGGACATATATGTGTTTGTCCGAGGGGATTCCTACCCTCTGTTGGATATCTCAAATATACAAAGAATAGAGTTGAGCATTGAAAATGAAAGCAACCTTGTCCTGATAAACTATCCTACGGGCAAAGAAGGCTTTTACACAGACAGTGTAAAGTGGTTTGCACCGGTCGACAACGACGATGGCCTTTTCCCGATAAGGGAGTCCGCCGCCGTCGTCCTTGCAAATCTCATCGGAGAGCTCGACCTTCTTCGCATTGTAAATTATGCACCGACGGAGCCGGAACTGCGCGCATACGGGTTTGAAAAACCCTATGCCGTGTACACCCTCGAATTGACAGATGAAGACGACGAAAACAATATCAGTGATTTCGTCGTGGAGATCGGTTCAATTTCAGATGAAAGTGATCGTCAGAGGTATATCATGTGGACGGGCTCCGATATGGTATATGCCGTTGACACAGAGCAAGTCGACAAAATAAATGCCTATACTAAGGAAGAGCTTTCATTGAAACAGATCTGCGCCATAGACATGGCATCGGTCATAAAGCTTGAAATAAACACTTCCGATACCTTGATTGTGGTTGAGCGTGAAGCAAAACAGATAGAAAACGAACAAGGTGAGGTTGTGAGCGTGTCAATGTATAAAACAAACGGCAGACCCGCAGAGAATGCGACTGTGGAGTCATTTTACAAACAGATTCTGTCCTTGGAAGAAGAGGGAAGAGCGACAAAAAGCTCAGAGGATATCTTTTTAACCATCGACTTTGTGCGCAACACAGAGAATTACAGCAGGATGGAATTGAATATCTACAAGTATGATTTGAACTTTTACCGTATTGAGTTTAACGGAGTATCAGACTATTTGGTCGGATTGAGAGCGGTTGACAACCTCATCAGCGCCCTCCAAAGCCTGTCTTGATGGGAATTTAATTTCTCAAAATAGCCTTTAAAATCCCCTGTGTCCGATAGGCACAGGGGATTTTGGTCTTCTTATAATGACAAAGAAGAGCCGAGCGGAGATTATTTGCAGATGATATCATCGGCATAAGAGAGGTCGGTTTCCAAGGCTTTGATTGTCTTCCAGCCGGCCAAACCGCCGACTTTTTCCCAACGCTCCCTTGCATCTTCCGACCAGAGAAATGGCAAAAACCCAAGTCGGAGATATCCCTTTATCGCAGGCAGGCGCCAGTCATCTGTTGTGAGATAGCAGTCTTTTCTCCCGCGTTCCCGATGCAGTGCGAGAACTGCTGTGATCAAGGGATAGGCAAGCCCCTTGCCGCGGTATTCAGGGCGTATAGCCACGTAGTGTAAAAAAGCATCTCCGTTTGATTCAAGCAGGGCAGTGGAAGTGCCGACGGGTTTGCCTTCGTGGTAGATAAAGAGCACGTCCTCGGGCTTTACTTTGTCTTTGTTCATCTTTGAATAATAGGACTCAACTGTGCAGTCGGTCAGATCAAACTCGCCTTCACAGACATAACACCATATGGCTTCTTCGCCGGGCTTCATGCTTTTGATTTCATATCCTTCCGGCAGAGGCACTATGCCGGAAACATTTGTGTCAGGGCAGTACATCTTGAGTTGCTTAAGCTGCATATTGAACACTTCTCCTTATCAATTGAAATCGCTTATCAAAAACATTGTTAAACTCATAAGGGAAACCATTGACCATTTTCATTGCGAGTATACCATATTGTAAAGACTAAATCAATCATACAAAAAAACGGATCTAGATCAGGAAAAACAGTTGTAATCAAGTTACATCAAACAATGAAATGTCACCTTATATTGAAAATAGAAACGACATATTGCACAAAGTTATGATGTGAAATTTGTGCATTTATCCGAAAATGTGATTATAGGACAATTACGGCCGAAACAGAGTTGACAAAAAGGTTACAGATGCCTATAATACAACAGTGATTGTAACCGTTTTGTAACTATTTGGCGAAGCGGAGAACCAGAAGTTGGGAGTTTTATTGCTGATGAAGGTGCATATAAAGCTGATTCTTGTAGGCGCTGCAACAATATTGATGGCAGTCCTTGTCTCTAACACGACCTATGCAAGCAACAAGCTTTCGGGAGAAGTGACAAAGAGTGTATATGTACAAAGCCATCCAACTGTCAACGAAGTTCGTTTGTGTCAGGCGACTCTTGGCCAAAAAGTCATTATACACGGAAAAGAACTTGGATGGTTCAAAATCTCATGCAGTGGTTTTACGGGATATGTGCCTGCAAAAAACATCATTCCGTCGAGTGCCGGAGAGGGCGATTACGGTTTTGGCACTGTCACAGGGTCTTCTGTGCGTGTGCGCTCATCGCCCGACGCCTCGTCTTGGATTCGAGCCACCTTGGCAAATGGCCGCTCTGTTGCCATCACGGGTATTAAAAACGGATGGTACAAAATTAGATACAACAACATAGTCGGATATATTCATCCGGATTATCTGGAACCCGAGAGCATTCCATATACTGTTGTCTATGAAACGGCTTTTGTATCCGCGCAACAGCGCATTGTGTCAACCGCCAAGCGCTATCTAGGCACCAGATATCTGTTGGGCGGTCTGACACCGGAATACGGATTTGACTGTTCGGGTTACACCGAGTATGTTTTTGCCAAATGCGGTTATACCCTTATAAACAGAACCAGACAGTATACCAACGGCACTGTTGTGAAATACGCTGAGCTGGAACCGGGCGACCTTGTGTTTTTTGACACAAACCGCAACAGGACCATAGGGCATGTGGGGATCTATATCGGCAACGGAGATTTCATCCATGCGCCCAGAACCGGCAAACCTGTCCAGATCAACTCCATGGCGCCGGGAACTTATTACAGAGGTCTGTTCGTCTGTGCCAGGCGCATTCTCTCCTGAAAATGCATGAGAATTGCTTATCACCCAAGTTGCAATAGCAAAATATACAAATATGCGTAGAAATACACCGCGGATATGTGCAAAAGTGCTTATAATTCAAAGAACACCCTCTAAAACGTTGACAAAACAGTTACAGAGGCGTATAATATGCCCGTAGGTTGTAACCGAATTGTAACCAATTCTGGATATGATATGAGTTTCCTGAATTAAGAGACAGCAAGGTTACCGGAGGAACAAATGAGAATTCACACAAAATTGATTTTAACACTTGGAATAGCCATCATGTTTGTCCTTCTGCTTGGCACAACGTCCTTTGCCGATTCTGCACGCGGCGGAGTTGTTACGGGCAGTATAGTCAATATAAGAAAAACCCCCAGCGTAAGCGGCGACTGGATGGCCAGCGTCACCAAGAACACAAAGGTCATTATATACGGACAAGAGGGCAGTTGGTATCGCATAGGCGTAAACGGCGTAATCGGCTATACCTCAGCCGAATACATCATTCCAAGCAGCACAGAGACCTCTGATTTTGGATATGGTGTTGTCACAGGCTCCTTTGTATACATCAGACAATCAGCATCGACCGACTCTATGGCGGTTGCGACTTTGGCAGACGGCAGTTATGTTCAAATCACAGGCGTTAAAGACGGATGGCTTCAGGTCAAGCACGGCAAATTCACAGGATTTATGCATCCGCATTATGTCGAACCGAGCAAACCGCCGGTCACAAAGGTGAATACCGTCTCTAAGGCAGCTCAAAAGAAAATAACCGAAGGTCAGCGCATTGTAAACACAGCCAAGCAGTATATCGGAATCAGATATACCTGGGGAGGTGTCTCGCCTAGCCAAGGATTTGACTGTTCGGGTTTTACGCAGTATGTGTATAGACAATGCGGCTATACCCTGTTCAACAGGACACGGCAATACACCAACGGCGTCAGCGTGAAGTATGCAAATCTCATAGCGGGGGACCTTGTGTTCTTTGCGACGAACGGCCCGGGGCAAATTTCCCATGTGGGCATCTATGTCGGAAACGGTCAGTTTATACATGCACCGCGTCCGGGAAAGAGCGTAGAAATCTCTTCCATGGCGCCGGGTTCTTATTACTACAACACATATGTCTGCGCCAGACGCGTTGTGTAAGCGCATCTGATTGAATAATTCATCTACAAGACAAGCGGGTTGTGTCACTTAAGACACAACCCGCTATATTTATTTGGATACCCCGAGAATCGACAAAAGTACCGCATATATGGGGCAATCTGTATTGCTAGAGATACCCGCATGATGTATAATAAAACATATAGGAGGCAAAACATGGCAGAGCTCCTTTGAGAGATCAATTGGCAAATAGGGGAGCGCTCAAAGAGCGGTATACAACGCTTTGCGGCCTTTTTAATACAACCAAATTATCAGTGAGGAGAAGGCAGAATGCATAATTTACACGATGGTCCCTTTGATGAGGAGCGACTGGAGGAGTTGCTGGCAACACCCACCAGGGCCCTCATAGAGGATATGAAAAATATCGATGGAGACATCATGGTTTTGGGTGCCGGCGGAAAAATGGGACCTTCCCTGTGCAGGCTTATCAGAAACGCCGCGACAAAAGCCGGAGTTTCAAAAGAGGTCATTGCAATCTCGCGGTTTTCAGACAAAAGTGTTTTGGAGACCCTTGAAAAGCAGGATATCAGGGCCATTTCCTGTGACCTGCTCGACGTCAAAGGGATACAAAAATTGCCCGATGTTGAAAACATCATATACATGGCCGGGAAAAAATTCGGCTCCGAGGATGATATTTCCTCCACCTGGGCAATAAATGCCGCAGTGCCGGCCCTTGTCTCCCACAGATTCAAGGGTGCCAACATGGTTGTTTTTTCGTCAGGCAATATCTACCCCATGGTAGATACAAATAAAGGGGCGAAGGGCAGCACAGAGGACACACAACCCTCTCCGATTGGGGAATATGCCATGAGCTGTCTTGCCCGCGAGAGGATATTTGAATATGCGGCGCAACACTTTGGAACAAAAGTGTTGACCTACAGATTGAATTATGCGGTGGATTTGAGATATGGTGTGATTTATGACATCGCGCAGAGGATACAAAACAGGCAGCCCATCTCCCTGGCAGCTCCATATTTCAACTGCATATGGCAAGGGAGTGCGAATGAATGGGCCATCAGATCCCTGCTGCACACCGCCTCCCCCGCATCGATTTTAAATATAACAGGCCCGGAAACTGTGTCTGTAAAATATACGGCGGAGCGGCTTGGACAACTTTTAAACATAGGGCCGATATATGAAGAATACGAGGGGACGAGCGCCCTGCTAAACGACGCTTCCAAGGCTTTGGGCCTATTTGGCGCACCGCAATTTGCATTTGAGCAACTGCTGGAAATGCAGGCGGACTGGCTGTTGCAGGGTGGCAGAGGCCTTGGCAAACCCACACATTTTGAAGTGAAAGACGGAGTTTATTAAAAATGAATGTATCCATGAAAAGAAAAGAAATCGCATATAATATGATCGCACAGGGAGCCTTTATCAGCGCTATGCCCCTGGCGTTGGATGAAGAGGAAATCTTTGACGAGTTTTCACAGCGGCGCCTGATAAGATACTATCTTGAGGCGGGCGTTCAAGGGATAGCCGTGGGAGTGCACACGACTCAGTTTGAGATAAGACAGCCTCAATACGGTCTTTTTGAAAGGGTTTTGGAGGTTGCCTCCCGGGAGATCTCCCTCTATGAGGAGAAAAACGACAAGGTCATAATAAAGATTGCCGGTGCTTGCGGAGAGACGGCCCAAGCTGTTTCCGAAGCGGAAAGCGCAAAGCGACTTGGATATGACAGCGCTCTTTTGAGCCCGGGCGGCTTGAAAGACTTGACTGAGCAAGAGCTGATCGAGCGCACGAAGGCCGTTGCGGAGATTTTGCCTGTATTTGGATTTTATCTGCAAGAGGCTGTGGGGGGGAGAAGGTTTTCCTTTGAGCATTTGAGGCAGCTGTGCGATATCCCCGGTGTCATCGCCATCAAGTGCGCACCCTTTGACAGATATGCCACCCTTGAGGTTGTGCGCGCCGCGGCCATGTCAAAAAGAGCGGACGAAATCGCCCTGTATACGGGAAATGACGACAATATCCTGATGGATTTGTTGACCAATTTCAAACTGGGCGTAAAAGAAAAGCGGATTGTGGGCGGTTTGCTCGGCCACTGGGCTGTGTGGACACACAAAGCGGTTGAGGTCTTTGACAAATGCAAGTCCGCAGCCCAAAAAGGGGAGATAACCCCTGAGCTTGTGATGCTTTCGGCGCAAATAACAGATATGAACTCCGCAGTGTTTGACACGGCCAACAATTTCGCCGGCTGTATTGCCGGCATCAATGAGGTGCTGTACAGACAGGGCCTGCTCAAATCAGCTCTGTGCCTTGACCCGGTGCAAAGGCTTTCTCCGGGACAAGCCCGGGAGATAGAGCGTGTGCGCCATGCATACGGCGAGCTGATCGACGATGATTTTGTCAGCCAATTTCTCGCTCGTGACAATTGACAGGTTTTCAGATTGACCTTCTAAAAAAACAGCTTCGACCGGCGGAAAGGCAAGGTATGTATGTCTTTAGAAAACTTATTGGACAGAGCGCGCACGTTTGAGGATGAAATAAAGGCAAGCAGAAGATGGCTCCACGCCAATCCGGAAATCTCGGATGAGTTGGACGCCACCGCCTCCTTTGTTGCCGAGAAATTGCGCGAAATGGGCTACTTCCCAAGGGAGATCTCCAAAAACGGCATCATAGCTGATTTGGGGGATCCACGCTCGGGCAAGACCTTCTTGCTGCGGGCGGATATGGACGCACTGCCCATAGTCGAGAAAACAGACCTGGACTTCAGTTCAAAAAACACAAATATGCACGCCTGCGGCCACGATATGCACATGGCGATGTTGCTCGGTGCGGCCAGGCTTTTAAAAGAAAGAGAAAACGAGCTGAAGGGCATGGTTCGCCTGGTATTTCAACCCGATGAAGAGGGATTGACGGGGGCGAGGGCAATGATAGCGGGAGGCTTGCTAAAAGAGCCCGAGGTGAGCGCAGCGATGGCCTTTCACATATGGCCCGGGGAGATTGAAGCGGGGCTCATAGCCTGGACAGATGGCACCATCATGTCCTCCCAAGACAGATTCAAAATAACCATAAAGGGCAAAGGCGGGCACGGCGCAAGGCCTGAGCTGTCAATCGACCCTATAATTGTGGGAGCCTCCATACACACCTCGCTAAACGAGATAATTGCGCGGGAGATCTCGGCAAAGGACACCGCGGTTTTGACCGTGGGCATATTCAAAGCAGGGGATGCCCCAAACATAATACCGGAAACAGCGATTTTGGAGGGCACTCTGAGGACTTTTGATGAGCGTACCAGGGAGTTTATAAAACAGCGGATGGTCAAGATAAGCACCCTGACGGCCGAGAAATACCGCGCGGAATGCACGATTGAATTCATGGGTGAAATACCCGCTTTGAAAAACGATGCCAAAACTGCCCGCGAGCTTATAAAATACACAGAGGAGCTTGGAATCAAAAACACATATATTGAAAGTGAGATGTGCTCTGAGGACTTTGCCTTTATCGCACAAAAAGTGCCCAGCGGGTATTTTCTGCTGGGAGCGGGAGGTAAAAACGAGCGCTACAAAGGTGGCAGCTTGCACAATCCGACCGTTGTTTTCAATGAGGATGCCCTGATATACGGAGCAGCTGCTCTTGCCCATGGTGCCATACGCTGGCTGGAAGAAAATGCATAGACAGAGAAGCTGCATGTGAAGTTTTTCAAAGGAGAGAAGCCATATGGATAAGATAAGCTTGCCCGCAAGTTATTACAGACAACACGGTGCGGATTACTCCCTGGATGTGCCGGCTAAAGGTTATGGGGGTTGGGCGGAAACGCTCCTTACAATTGACCCCAAAAAGACCGCAGTGATTGTGATGCACGCCTGGGATGTGGGCAGCAGGGAGAAGAACCCCGCACCCTATGATGCCTGTGAATACGTGCCGAGATCCATAGAGATATCCAAAAACATATATCCGAGCCTATTGGCAGCCGTGCGCTCATCGGACATGAAGCTCTATCACGTGGTGGGGGGCGGCGACTACTATAAAAAGTATCCGGGATATGAGAGAGCTGTGTCAATGGCCGAACCTGAAATTGTGCTTGAAAGAGCCAAAGAAGACGAAGTGTTGCGGCAGATGAGAAGATTTCACTCTGAAAATGTGTTTCCGGGTATAAAAAACTTCAAAGGATATGAACAGCTCGGAAAGGAGATAGACTTTCTGCCCGAGGCGCGGCCGCAGGGCGATGAGGGCATAGCGGAGAGCAGCAATCAGCTTTTTGCGCTGTGCAAGGAAGACGGTGTCAACCATCTGCTGTACACAGGTTTTGCCATCAATGTCTGTCTGCTCTTCTCTCCCGGTGGCATGGTGGATATGAGCAGACGCGGCATCATGTGCTCTGTCTTAAAAGAAGCTGTCACCGCCGTTGAAAATCGGGAGACCGCCAAGGATGAGGTGTGCAAGGAGCTGTCCATGTGGCAAACCTCTGTGCTGTTTGGATTTGTTTTTTCGACAAAGGATCTTATAAGAGCATTGTAAATCTGAATATAACAATAAGGAGCAATTGCCATGCAAAGGGTATACTTGGATGTAAACGTCGCGGTGGGGCGCTCAAACAACAAAGACGCCGCATTGCCGTATAAAGTGCAGGACCTGATAGAGGAGATGCAATACTGCCAAATACACGGGGCGCTGGCAAGCAGCCGCACCTCAAAGGACTATTCGGCGGTGAAGGGCAACACACAGATACTGGATGCCATAAAGCGAAACGAAAGGCTGTATGGGGTGGCGACTATCCTGCCTGATTTGAAATATGAGCTGAGACAAGGGGATACATATCTTCAAAACCTCGCCGATGCGGGGATAAGGGCCTTCAAAATGTACCCCTCCACCGCCAACCACGGGTTTGACCCCTTTACTCTGGACACCACGGCGGAGTTTTTGACAAGCAGAGACATTCCCTTAATCGTGGATTTTAGCGAAGTGAATATGAAAGATCTCAGGGAAGTGCTCCATGAATACAGGGATCTGAAAATACTGCTCTGCGGCACATACTGGTCGACTAACAGGCGCGTGTTTAGATTGATGGAGAGATACCAAAATCTGTATATCGAGTTCAGCTCAAACCAGGCAAATGACATTTTGGATCTCTGCAAACGCTACTTCGGCATTGAGCGTGTGCTCTTTGGCAGCGACTATCCCAACAAGTCCGTGGGCGCCCTGAAATCCCTTGTGGAGTATTCCAAGCTGAGTGAGGACGACAAGGACAAAGTGGCGGCGGGAAATGCCGCAAAGCTCTTCAAGATAGATTTGAATGCCCTGCCACTGTATGACGAAGCCCTGTGTGAGCTGGACAGCATCGCCCAAACGATGGACAAAGGCTTGCCGCTGGATGATATTCTCGTCATAGATTCGCACACACACATGATCGATTACTCCCACCAGATGGTCACCTCAACGCCCATATACAATGGAGATGAGCATCAAATGGTGGAGAAGATGGACGCCCTGGGCTTCGACCTGATGGTCACAAGCCCTTGGGAGGGTATCACCACCACAGGGGACGACGCAAATGAGACAGCCCTTGCGGCAAAGGAAAACTACCCCGGCAGAATAGAGGCATATGCCACCTACAACCCGCATTACGGCAAGGACTTGGAAAATGTCTTGAACTACTACCACAGAGAATGCGGTTTTTGCGGTATAAAGCCATATCATCCCCATCACCGATTTGACCTGTTGGATCCGTGTTACGACAAGTGGTTTGAATACGGCGACAAGCACTCGCTCTTTGCGCTTATCCATTCCGAAAGCCCGGATATACACAGAAAAGTGGAAAAGCTGAGCGACAAATATAAAAACCTGGCCTTCATCATAGCTCACTCCGGCATTTCCTATACGATTGCCGCGTCCGCGTGCGCCGCTGCCAAGGGGAGAAAGAATGTCTTCTTGGAAATCACCTACACAGCCCTCACAAATGGCGTGATAGAGTATATGGTGGACGAAGTCGGAGCGGAAAAGGTGCTCTTTGGCTCAGACATGCCCATGAGAGACCCGGCGCCGCAGCTGGCTTGGGTGTGCTATGCCAAGATATCCGAGGATGACAAGAAGAAAATACTCGGTGAAAACATGAAAAAACTTTTGGACAGGTGCTTTGAAAAGAAATAACCAATAAAAGCAAAGCGGTGGTTTTATGAAGACAGCATTTGTGTATCAACCCAAAAAGGCCGCATATCTCTATCCCGACAGCTTTGTTGGGCATGCGATTCAAAATGCAAAAAAACATAGCTGGGCGCAAAACATACAGCAGACAATTATAAAAGAGGCAGCCTATTGGCACGCTTTGAGCTATGATGAGCTGTGGGATAAAATGTTTCAGCCGAGCATCGGCCCCCGCTCATTGATGGTGTGGTCGGACGGCTATTGTCCGAGCTGCGGCAAAACGGTTGGGATGTATGCCTGGGAAACTGACCATGAAAACAGACCGTGGAAAGTGGCATGCCCTTTTTGCGGGGATCTGTTCCCCAAAAATGACTACAAAGCCTTTTTTGACAGCGGTATAAATCGGGATACCGGCCTGTTTAGCTATGAAGAGGCTGACAAAACTCTGCTCATAAATACAGAGCATCCAAGCACCGAGGACCCGCAACATCAGTATGGAGTCGATGACGGCAGAGGGTATACCGACGGAAAAAACAGATGGTATTTCGTGGGCTATTATATCTACAGATGTGCATGGAACGCAGACATCCTTGAAGGCATAAAAAAGCTCTCGATGGCCTATATGGTTACAGGCGATGGCGAATATGCCAGGCGAGCTGCCATTTTGCTTGACCGCACTGCGGACTTTTTCACGGAATTTGAGTATTATTCACAGGGGCTTGTCTATGAGATTTCAAGCTCAACGGGTTATATCACATATAGGATAGACTCAGCCTCGGATGTCCTGCATATGGCAAGGGCCTATGATCGGATTTTCAATGCGATAAAAGAAGATCAAGTCTTGGCGGAGTTTTTGTCCTCAAAGGCAAGGCAATTTCCGCGCAGCCATATCTATGAGACAAACAAAAAAGAGAGCTTTGCGGACATACAGCGAAATATTGAAGAGCACATGTTTTTGCATGTCTTGCAAAACCCGGACAGGATTCTTACAAACTTCCCCGGCACCGACATTGCAATCACAACGATACACACCGTGCTCGGTTGGGAGCACAACAGAGAGCTCATATTGGAAAAAATAACGGAGATTGCGGATAAGTCTACCCATACCGACGGCACGACAGGAGAGCACGGCCTGCCAAACTACACGGCCTTTGCGGCCCACAAGCTTTCCAACTTTCTTGCGGAGTATGCATATGTCGAGGAGGACTTGCTCGCGACGCTCTTTGTAAAGTGTCCGAATTTAAAGAAAACCTGGCGTTTTTATGTCGACACCATGTGCCTGTACGGATATTATCCCCATATCGGCGATGCTGGGAATTTTGCCCGGAAAGTGGATCAATATAGGGGTGTGGTTTTGTGGCAACCCGGTGACGGAGCAGAACAACCCCACGAAAACCCCATTCCCTCACTGTACACCTTCCTGTGGAGGTTGTATGAGCTGAGCGGGGACGCGGTGTATGCAAAGCTGATGTACATAGAAAATAAAAACAGTGCGGATGGACTACCCTATGATATCTTTTTGCAATCCCCGGAGAGCATCGGCCAAGGGGTTTTAGACATAGTGCAAAAACATGGTACGGATTTGAACGTGGGCAGTGTGGACAAAATGCAATATCACCTTGCCCTGATGAGAAGACCCGAGGACAAAAACCCGGTTTTCTGGCTTGATTACGATGCCGGAGGACATGTGGGGCATTTCCACTACGACGGGTTGAATCTCGGCCTGTATGCTTACGGCTTGGATCTGATGACAGATTTTGGCTATCCCCCCGTAAACAAAGACGGTTGGACAGGGCCTTGGACAGCTTGGTACAGGGAAACATATTCACACAATACGGTCTTGGTGGACAGCCAATGCCAGGTTTCCGCAGAAGGCCGGATCAACTTGTGGCATGACGGCGAGGGCGTCAGGGCGCTGCGCGCCGACGGCAGGGGCATGTATGGGCAGTGCCGCTATGAGAGAACGGTTGTGATGGTCGACATGGGCAAAGAGCATTGCTATCTGGTGGATGTGTTTCGGGTGGATGGAGGCAAAAGACACGACAGGCTCATGTCGACACAGTATGCCAAACTCACCACCTCGGGCTTGAATTTGAAACCCGCAGACAACCCGTGGGCCCATGTCGAGGCTTGCAGGGTGGGTATGACAGATTTCAGAATAGATGTGAACCCGGAGGACATATTTGAAGCGGATTTTGAGATAGAGGACAGATACAACTATGGAGATGACAAGTCAAAGGTCCATGTGAAGTACACGGATATGACAGAAAGCACACAGGTATATGTCTTTGATGCCTGGGTGCAGGAGAGCTTTAACAACCCCATTGAGAGTACCATCCCCCGCATAGCCACGACAAGAGAGGGAAAAGAACCGCTCCGATCCACCTTTGTTGGCATAATTGAGCCGTATAAGGATTTTTCAAAAATCGACGATATCAAGCGATTGGAACTGAGGGACGATGCCGGAGCAATTTCAAAAGGCAACCACGTGGCGATTGAAATCACACAGGGAGTCAAGACCAAAGAGCTGATCATCATAAAAGATGTGGCAAAGAGCGCTGCCTGCGAGTATCTGTATCAAAAAGACTGGGCGCTCAAGACAAATGCGGAGCTGCTTGTCATGGCAAAAGACAGGAGCGGGAAGACAGAGATAAAGGCACGTGTCGGCGGAGAGGTTATCATAGACGAATAATAGACGATCACAGCCGGAGACAATACAAAAAGCGGAGGCCAAATGCACAAAAGCTATAGAGTTCACGCAAAGAGATACAGCCACTGGGTTTTGTCCGATGAGGGCAAATATATCCATGTGACAGAATCGCTGCTCGCCGTAAAAGACGCATGGTACAGCTTCGAGGAGGAAATCTCCATAAAAAACACCGCCTTTGTCATCATGGACCCGTGGATTGACTGGCCCGATGAAAACCTCAATTTGTATTATGGGAGTATCACAGAGAAGAAACTGCTGCCACTGATAAAAAAAGCGGCAAAAGCCGGCCACCCCGTGTTAATTCTGACAGAAGCTCCTCCACGCCCGCACAACACGGAGATTGATGCCAATCTCGCGGAGATGGCCAAAAGAGAAGAGGCGACGATACTGTATCACGGAGATTATAACAGCGATGACTTCGCAAAATACCTACAGGAGCGGGACATTGACACCCTGATTTATACAGGATACGCCTCAAATCTGTGTGTTTTGTCTCGGGGTATGGGTATAGTGCCCATGTCAGGCAAGGGCCTTCGGATTTACTTTGTGCCAAAAGCCTCCGCGGCGATGGAGCGTGAAGATACATGGGAGAGCGGGATTGTGCATGAGATCACCTCGCTGATAATAAGTCAGGCAAGCGCGAAAAACTTGGACTTGGAGGAGCTTCTTTCAAAGCTTTCATAGAAAGCGTCGACACTTTGCATTTCGTCAAGATAGCAGTTGAATATATAAAGGAGAGGTATTATGTTTTGCGTAAATTGCGGAGTTGCCCTTTCAAATGAATCCAAATTCTGCGCCGCATGCGGCACACCGTGTGCGCCCGTTCAAAATGCATATGCCGCAAGATGGGGTGTGCAAAAAGTCGGCTTTTCTGAGAAAATCAACGATCCGCTGATTGCCAAATACCTCAAAAACAGCAATAGATGGGCCTTGATATTTTCCTTTGGCCTTGCCATCATTGCCATAGCGGGCTTTACAATTTACGGCGAGGTGAGTTCAGAGATGCAAAACCCGGGAGCTTTCCTCATCGGACTCGCAGTCGGAAGTATGTTTGTTTCGATTGCCCTTGTGTCGGTTTCGCGCAAAAAGATGAGCAAAACATTTGACGGGTTTGTGGTGAATAAAAAAGTTGTGCGCAAAAAAGGCAAAGAATATGACTCCCAAGATATCGGTAGAACATACTACTACAATGAGTTTGTGGTGGAGATAAGAGCCGATGACGGCAAGATCCATCGGATAAAATCAAATGAGGATGACAGGTTTGAATACTTCAATATCGGAGACAGGGTCAGACATCACGGCGGTTTGCGGGCATATGAAAAGTATGACAAGACAAATGACAGCATAATCTTCTGCGTTGCCTGCGGGAAAAAATGGGATATCAGCGAGGATTATTGCGACTTTTGCAAATGTCCGCTGCTGAAATAACAGCTTGACCTAGAGGCAACCAACGCAGGGAAGCACAGATGGGAGAATCCGCGGTAGTTGCAATAAGGTGATAATTGGCGTATAATATGTATCAACATTTGGCTTTTTGGCAATAAATGCGGGCTTTTACAGACCCGCTCTATATATACCACGTCCACACCTCAAAAACCGGAGAATGATCATGAGCATAATTATCCCCAAGGATTACCGCCCGATACTAAATCTTTATGAAACTCAAAGTGCAATCGCACTTATAAAACGCTGTTTTCAGGACACATTAGCCGATGCCCTGAACTTGAAACGCGTGTCCGCGCCTCTCTTTGTGGATGCAAATTCAGGTTTGAACGACAATCTGAGCGGCACAGAAAGACCCGTCAGTTTTGAAATACCGGATACTGGCTTGACGGCAGAGGTTGTACACTCACTGGCAAAGTGGAAACGCTTGGCCCTTTACCGCTACGATTTTTATCCAGGCAAAGGTTTGTACACCGATATGAATGCGATCAGGCGGGATGAATACCTGGACAACACCCATTCCATATATGTCGACCAGTGGGACTGGGAAAAGGTCATAACGACAAAAGAACACAACTATGAATACCTCAAAACCACTGTACAGGCCATTGTGACATGCATCTGCCACACATTGGACACTGTGCGCGCGCGTTTCCACGCTTTGGAGACGG
Organism: uncultured Oscillospiraceae bacterium; assembly: GCA_964439435.1. Lineage (GTDB taxonomy): Bacteria > Bacillota > Clostridia > Oscillospirales > QAMX01 > CAYTOF01. Next base: position 22,862 of record CAYTOF010000010.1, on the reverse strand, counting down.
AGCTTTGCAGAGAGGTCTCCTTTATCACATCTCAAGAGCTTGAGGACCTCTATCCAAACGAAAGCCCCGAAAGGCGCGAGTATCTTTATGCCCGCGAGCACGGGACGATTTTTGTGTCTAAAATCGGCGGAAAGTTGAAGTCCGGCATATCCCACGGAAGCCGTGCCCCGGACTATGACGACTGGGAGCTCAACGGAGATATAATATTTTATTTTCCCATATTGGACTGCGCCCTCGAGATTTCCTCCATGGGCATACGTGTCGATGCCCAAACCCTAAGAAAACAGCTGCAACAATCGGGCTGCGAAGAACGGAGCACATTGCCCTTTCACAAAATGCTGCTCGAGGGCACATTGCCCCTCACCATGGGCGGCGGCATAGGCCAGTCGAGGCTCTGCATGCTGCTTCTGGAGAAGGCTCACATAGGTGAAGTGCAGTCCTCCCTCTGGGACGACGAGACGGCAAAAACATGTGCGGATGCCGGCATTATGCTTTTATAACTTGCCGCTGAAGCGAGGGTATTTATAACGCCATATTAGGAGTTCGGCGATGGAAAGGAAGATGCGAATGGACAACACAATATTGAACTGCAGCAATGTCACCAAAAACTACGGCTCCATACCGGCCCTTGTGGATTTGAGTCTTTATGTTCCGAGAGGCAAGATAATCGGCTTGCTTGGTCCAAATGGCAGCGGCAAAACAACTTTTATAAAGTTGGCAGCGGGCCTATTAACCCCCACATACGGCCATATCACAATCAACGGAGAGCCGCCGGGTGTGAAGAGCAAGTCGGCGGTCTCATACTTGCCGGAACGCACTTATTTCAGCCCCTGGATGCGAGTAAATGATGTCCTGGATTTGTTTGCGGATTTTTATGAGGATTTTGACAAACTCAAGGCCTTCGACATGCTCAGAAGATTAAGTATTGAGCCCGGCAGCAAAATCAAAACACTTTCAAAGGGCACAAAGGAAAAAGTGCAGTTGGTGCTCGTCATGGCAAGGCGAGCCCAGCTTTATCTGCTGGACGAGCCGATTGGCGGTG
>CAYTOF010000010.1:3052-21810 GCA_964439435.1 uncultured Oscillospiraceae bacterium | reverse complement strand
CGGCCACGAGGGACTATATCCTGGACACAATCATCTCCAACTACCGAAGTGATGCGACGATTATAATCTCCACACACTTGATTTACGACATTGAGAAGATACTTGACGACTTTTTGTTTATAAATGGCGGCAGAATACATATGCACGGCGCGGCTGAAGCTGTTCGCAAGGAACATGGAAAGTCCATAGATGAGCTTTTCAGGGAGGTGTTCAGATGCTGAAAAAACTGCTAAGATATGAGTTCAAGTCGGTTTCCAAAACACTCCTGCCCTTGTTTTTCGGTGTTTTTGCGGCTTCCGTCTTCAGTTCGCTGTTTTCAACCTTGAACATCAGGGTTTTTTCCGCCGATAGCGGAGAGAGCTTTTTCCAAAGCATTTTATCCCTGGTTTCCTGGACGCTGTTTGGGCTGAGCCTCTTTGCTGTTTTCGCCTCAATCTTCATAGTGTATTTTATCCTGCTGCACAGATATTTCAAAAATTTCTTTGGTGATGAGGGCTATCTGACCTTCACGCTGCCCGCCAAAACCCAGACTCACCTGTGGGCAAAGACAATTTCGGGCATTGTGTGGACGGCATTGGGCATCTTGGTTGCCTGTGCCTCGGGGTTGATCTTGATTGTTTTCGGCACCGGATGGAAAGCCCCCATAGCGGACAATCCCATTTTGAATCTGCTCGATCAATTTTTCAAATTGGTTTTTAATGTCCTTGGCACATCAAATGCCGTCCTTTTCTTGATTGAAATATTATTTATGGTGCTGGCATCCATCGCCTCTCAAATGCTCATGTACTACCTTGCCATAACCCTTGGCAGCATAATCGCCAAAAAAAGAAAAGTGCTTGCCTCAATCGGCATGTACATTGTGGTCAACTCGGTGTTGAGCACCCTGACCTCTCTTGTCATGATACCGGCAAGGTTTATCGGCGTAGGGCACGAAAACACCATCGACGACTTTATAGCAACGGGACATATGTATATGCTCTTCAGCATAATAATCTCCATTATGATAGGGGGCATATGCTTCCTGGTCTGCAACAAGATGCTCGAGACAAAGTTAAACCTGGAATAGTTGGCAAAACATAAAAACGCAAGATATCCGATAGGGGATATCTTGCGTTTTGGTTTCTGTATGAATATCAGACAAGCAGTGTCTTTATGTTTTTTCCGGAGGCGGCGTTTTTCAGGGCATTTTGCACGTCCTTGAGCGGGTATTTGTCCGCAAGGGAAAGAGCTGCATCGCCAAAGGCGGTGTTCTCAGACAGGAAATTTAGATAAGTATCTATATCTGCCTTGGAATACTGAGAGGAGCCCAGGATGCGCAGGGCTTTGAAGGTGATCAACTGCGGGGCGATTTCAATGCGACCGCTGTCGGAATATTGTCCCGGAACCAGATAGACTCCGCGATTGCGCAGAAGATCTATTCCGAGGGGGATGGCTCCGGGATTTCCCGAGGCTTCGAAGACAAGGTCTGCGCCAAGACCATTGCTCGCTTTTTGAACGCTTTCTCCAAGCTTTGCTTCGCCATCTGCTTCAAGGCTGAAAACCTCTGTGGCTCCGAGGGCTTTTACGGCTTCCGCCCGCTCGGGGTTCTCCCGTGCTCCGACCGCCGCAATATAGGGGATGCCGAGGTGTTTTAGATAGGCAACGGCAAAGACGCCGAGGGGGCCAAGACCCTGCACAACTGCGGTTTTTGCGCTCTTGGGGTCAAATCCCGCCCTGAGAGAGAGGGCAAAGGCATGCAGTGCGGTGGGTCCCGCGCAGGCAAAAACGCTCACAGACATGGGGTCCAGATGATTTGGAATCCTGATCAGATTGTCCATGGGCGAAAAGCTGTATTCACAATAGCCACCCCAAAAGTGAGGCGGTGTTTCGGGATTTCCGCTGTTTGTCACGCCCATATTGACGCAGTTGGCGTCGTCTCCGTCATGGCAAAGCACGCAAGTGCCGCAGGGGCAGGCGATATAGACAATGGCCGCGTCGCCGACCTTCAAACCGCTCTTGGCTGCATCGGCTTCGGAAATGGCGTCAATTCGGCCGATAAACTCGTGGCCGATGATGGAAGGTGCCCCGACAGGCAATTTCCCGCGGTGAATGTGCAGATCTGTGCCGCATACACCGCTTGAGATCAATTTCAGCCGTGCATAGCCCTCCGGTGGGGGTAAAACATCATATTCTTTAAGCTCGAATGGGGCGTTGGGGCCGGTAAAAACCGCCGCATATGCTTTTTTCATATAGTCCTCCATTTAGGTTTATTTTGTTATATATACTATCCCGAGATCTCCGGGTTGAGGGATGCTGAAAAGACGGAAAGGGCAGAGGCCAACTGCTCCGCACTTGGTGGGCGAAGATGCTCCAAAGTGTAGTGTATGCCCAGGGCTTTGTATTTTGTTAGGCCGAGACGGTGATAGGGGAGCAGGTGCAGTTTTTTGACGCCCAGGGAGAGCAACAGGGAATTGAGTGTTCCCAGGCTTTCAAGGTCATCGTTTAAGCTCGGGATCAGGGGAAAACGCACGACAACATCGGCACCACATGATACAAGCTTTCCCAAGTTGGCGCAGATAAGCCCAAAATCACCGCCGACATGGTTTTTGTAAAAAAGAGCATCTGGTCCTTTGAGGTCATAGTAATATGTGTCGACAAAGGGATTTAGCTGTTCGAAAACTCTGTACTGCACGCAGCCCGCAGTGTCGACGATGACACTTATTCCATGCCCCTTGCAACGCTTGGCAAGACAAGCGGCAAAATCTGCCTGCAAGAGAGGTTCACCTCCCGAGAGGGTGACGCCTCCGCCTGAATTCTCATAAAAAGGCAGATCTTCGAAAATTATATCCATTATCGTGTCGAGGTGCATTTTCTTTCCGCTGAGTATACGGGCGCCGTGGGCGCAGACCTCGGCACAATTGCCGCAGAGATTGCAGTTTTCATAGGAGATATAGCCTCTTGGCAGGGAGTTTGCGCATGCAAGCTCGCAGAGACCGCAGTTCTGACATAGATTTTCATAAAACAACATCGCACCGCCAAGGGATATTGTCTCGGGGTTGTGGCACCATTTGCAGGAGAGGTTGCAGCCTTGGAAAAATACCGTGGTGCGTATGCCGGGGCCATCTCCCACGCTGAAACGCTGCAAGGCGCTTATATAGGCGTTTTCGCATTTGTCGTCGTTTTTTATATTATTCGCTGTGCTTCCGCATTGGGGTTTGTCCGAATGCAGATTCAAAGCGGTTTCGGCAGATATCATTCGTGTTCTGTCCTTTGCAATATGTCTTCTTGAACTGACCTGTCAAGGTTGACAAAATAAGCCGAAAACCCCGAGACGCGAACGGTCAGACTCTTGTAATTCTCCGGATTTTCCATGGCGTCTTTCAAAACATCCCTTGACACGGCGTTGATTTGAATTTCCTGCCCGCCTCGATCAAAATATGTTCTGATGAGGGCTGCAAGCCTTGCACGGCGAGCTTTGTCGGCAAACATTGCAGGGGAAAACTTTTGATTTAAAACGGTGCCGCAGGCGACAAGCGTGTAGTCGGGTTTTGAAAGGGATAGGGCGACACCTGTCGGGCCGTTTTTATCCATGCCGCGCATAGGTGAAGCGGCGTCGCTCAGGGGCATGCGGCTTTTTCTGCCGTCCGGTGTTGCGGCGATTTCACGCCCCGCGGGGATATTGCTGACATTGGATGCTATGGCAATGTAGATTGAGCCGCCGTCTCTGGTGCGGTATTTGGAAAATATCCTCTCATGCTCTGTGACAAACCACACAGCGTATTTGTCAGCGCACTCATCGTTGTTGCCGTATTTGGGAGCGCGCAGAAGCTCCGAGTGCAAGGAAGTATGCCCCTCAAAATCAGCTTGCAAGGCATCGCGCAGGGTTGCCAAGTCCACTGTTTTGCGCTCGAAAACGACACTTTCGATGGCGGCCAGAGAGTCTGCCATTGTGGCAATCCCCATGACAGCCGCCCCGTGAACGGAGGGGTACATTGCGCCTCCGTTGTTTATATCCAGGCCCTTTTCGATGCAGTCACGGCAAAAACAGGAGAGAAAGGGCTGTGAAAGGCGCTCATAGTCATATCTCTCATTTTCGTTTCTAAAAATGGCCATGTATTCGGCGGCCCCGTGCTCCATTTGAGCGGACAGTGCAGCCATAAATTTTTCCATAGTGTCAAGGGACTGCGCCGTGCCTGTACTTGGGCCAAGCCTTGAGTTGGAGAGCATGCAGATGCCGTCGTTTAGCGCCAGCTCAATGAATTTCGGTGAGTTGTAGCGGCCGTCAGACCAAGGCGGCTGCTTGCCGGGGATGAAGTTTTCTATGCAGCCCACCATGCAGTAGTCCCTACAGTCTTCAAGGCTGTAGTTGTGGCGCATGAGAGCGGGTATATTGACCTCGTCGTTCATCAGGGCAGGGTAGCCAAGCCCCGTTCCGATGGTCTGCAAACACCTGTCCAAAAACTCCTCGGGTATGTCCTTGTAGATGCGTGCGGAGAGGTTGGGCCCGGGGATGTTGCAGTTTTTCACGGCTTCGAGGATGATATCTGAGAGCTCGTTTACAGCACCTTTGCCGGTTTTGGGGTCAAGGCCGCCTATGGCGATGTTCACCACATCGTCTCCTCCGAAAAAACGCGCTTCCCCGATTTTGATCAGGGTACATTCCATAAGGGAGAGGGCCTCTTCACGGGTCAGCACACCTGTGTCGATGTCTTTTTTGTAGAAGGGATAGAGATATTGATCCAGTCGCCCCAGAGCCATGGCATATCGGTTTTCATATAAAAAGGCTACATGGGAAAGCCAAACGAGTTGTAGGGCTTCCCTAAAGGAGCTCGGAGCTTTAGTGGCGATGTTTTCGCATGCCGCGGCGGCTTTTAAAAGCCCCTCCTTGTTTGAACGAGCCGAGTCGCTCTCTGCGAGCTGCCTTGCGGCGTGGGCATAGCCGGAGATCAAGTCCGAAAAGGCACTCAATGAAATCTCGCAGGCCCTCAAAAAGTCGAGCTTTTTACTTTCATTTCTCTCCGCAAAGATTTTGCGGGATTTTGAGAGATCTGCCATGAGACCTTCTATGCCGGCGGACAGAATCGTTTCAAAATCCGGCGCATAATGGTCGGCATTTGTCCAGAAGGAGTTTCTTCCATAGCTGTTGACAACGGAGTCCGCCTTGCCGCGCAGGGCATCGGAATAGAGCTCCTTTGAGGCAAGCTTCCCCCGAACGGAACCCAATATGAGGTCGTTTATATATACATGTTTTTCATGGGATGTGAAAAGGGAACGGATGGCAAAGGCCCGTGCAACTACTGCGGGCTCATCAAAAGCTTCGAAATAGCCCTTGTACATCAAGACATTTACACAGTTTACGCCCTTTGGGTGAAGGTCAATTTCTTTTTTTAAATTGTCGAGATTTTTCATAATATCGCTCCCAAAGACAATGATTCAAGTTGATTATATCACAGGGCAGATCAAAAAACAAACACAAAAAAGGGAGTGCAAAGACCTCAAGGGATTCAAAAGGTAGTGAACTTGTCTTGCGAGATCCAATCAAATCGAGAGAGGGCAAAAAAACAAAGCTCAGAGAATTTCCTTGAGCTTTGTCTGAGAGCGTTGACTGATTTATTTGCCGAGCATGGCGGCTCCGACAATTCCTGCATTGTTGCCCAAAATGGCAAGTTTTAATTCTGTCTGCGGCACATTACGTGTGTAGATCTCTTTGCTTACACGCTCTTTCAAGGGGATGAGCAGATTGTCCCCCTCATTGGCAACGCCTCCGCCCAGGACAAAGATTTCAGGCTGGAAAATGTTTATCATGGTGACGATGCCGCAGGCAAGGTGGTCTTCATATTGGTCCACGACAGATTTTGCAAGGCTATCCCCCTGCCTTGCGGCGATATAGGCAGAGCGGCCGCTTATTTTGTCGAGTGTCCAGAGCAGGCTTTTCTTTTCGGTGTCTGTCTTCATCGCCTCGGTTGTCATGCGGACAAGCCCCGTTGCGGAGCTGTATGATTCCCAGCATCCTTTGCGCCCGCAGGTGCAGGGCACTCCGTCTTTGATTATGACAGCGTGTCCAAGCTCTCCTCCGGCGCCGTTGAAACCCGAATAAATTTTCTTGTTTATGATGATGCCGCCGCCAAGCCCCGTGCCGAGGGTGATCATGAGGGCGTGCTCACAGTCTTTCGCGGCTCCTGCATAAGCTTCTCCGAGAGCTGCGCAGTTTGCGTCATTGCCAAGGAAAACAGGTCTTGGGAAATATTCTTGAAATATCTTTGAAGCGGGGGTGTTTAGAAAACGAAGGTTGTTTGCATAGACAATCACTCCGTTTTGTGCATCCACTGTTCCGGGTGAGCCAATGCCGACCCATTCTATCTCCTCTTCGGAGATGTCATTTTCTTCGCACAGAGAAATAGCCAATTTGGCCAGCTCAATGATTATCTCTTCTCCCGAACGCGAGGCATTTGTTGGGATGCTTTTCTTGGATAAAATCTCGCAGTTGTCATTTACTATGCCGGCTGCGATGTTGGTTCCACCTAAATCTATTCCGATGTACATATTATCCCCCTAAATGATGTCTGTTCTTTTTATAATGGCAGAAAAGGGCATTTTTCAAATCAGAAAAACTTTCCACCAGAATATATTTTACCATAATGCGAAAACCAATACAAGCAGCTTTTTTGTCTTTCATTGATACTTTGTATGGGGAAAAAGCATGCAATCATCATGCGCAAAAACTAAAAACAGATCTCTTGACATAAGGATTGGAAATGTGTATAATACCCATGCACAAAAGATATAGGGGTATAGCTCAGCTAGGTAGAGCGGCGGTCTCCAAAACCGTAGGTCGAGGGTTCGATCCCTTCTGCCCCTGCCAAAAGCAAAAAGCCACACGGCCGTGTGGCTTTTGCTTTTGTACAACTCACTGCTTTAAAAGCCGCCACTCATGTCAACAATGTGCATCAATATGCCGTCTCGGATCAATCATCATCCGGTATCCGCTATTTGTGTTGTATTTTAATATCGTCCATGATAGAATTTTGACAAGGAAGCTTGTTCCTCATGATCACGCACACAAAATCTAAAATCTTATTGTCTCTCAAAGCTTGATTTGTAGGTCAACAATCCTCACCCCTTACCAATTTCAAGGAGATTGGCTGCACACCGATGGTGATTGATTAAACTGGGTGGTTCACTAGTTTTCCAATTTAGTTTAAGTGTATGTCCCTCTTAAATATGGAACTTTACATCATTTAAATCTGAAATGAGGAGGCCTGAATTTGCTTAGATGCATATTTAAAATAATGTATGTTGAGTATTATTTTCTTTAACTGTGTATACCTTGCTTAAAAGATTATTATCTTGCAATGCATCTCTCAAAATACCTTTTTGCTTAAGTGACACATAAATTGCAACTGATCTTGCTTGACAATTCAAAGATTTTTCATGATTGAACTCGATGTCTGTAAAAATATTATATTCCATTACTTTATTTGATAGTTCGTCGTCCATGCTCAATGCTGTCATATAAATCCAATCATAAAACATGGTCGGTGGAGAGAGCGGCCAAAGTTTGCTATGCTGATAGAAGCCTATAAGCTTACCTGAAGTTTTCAAACGGTCATCACGTTTAGCATCTCTGGGAGATGCTTGTAATAAGTCCTCATAAGGTCCACCATGCTCAAATATTTTAGCGGATTGAAAAATATTTTCGAGAAAAAACTCTTTGCGCAAAAATTTATCATAGAATTTTAAATTGAATGCACTTAAACTAATACCTAGTATATTGGGTGACTTTGTTGATACTTCTAAAATTTTACCTTCTGGTTCTGCTAATAGAATGTTTTTATGAAGATCTGCAATACTTTTCTGTTTTTGTGATACTGCGAATCCGCTATAGTATTTAAACTCACAAATATTTTCTTCAAACAAATTGTTTTCAAAAGGTGTTGATTTAAAATATATTCGCTTGGCCATTGGACATCACCTCTGATTCCCATATTTTTTTACCATTTTCATATCTAAAATAAAAAGGATTTACTTGTATTTTTTTCCTTAATGCCACATCATCTATAATACAATACAATTTTTCTTTCGCAGCAATTGAATGTACATGAATTTCTTTAATATACTTAATGTTAACTATTCCTTCAATTAATATTTCAGCTTGAGGATTTGTGGTGTATTTTTGCGGTATCGTTTTTCTCCTAATTCTTTCATCAAAGAGCTTATTAAAAGATTTAATATCGCATCCTCTAAGATTTTTTTCAGTGTAAGATGCAGCATTTGTATAATAAAAAAAGGCTTTTTCATTTTCTTGATATAGCAGTTTAGGATCCAAAATTAGAATTGCATAATTAGCGCCATATAATTTATATTTTTGATATAGCATTTTATAATTAGGAAATGATACAGATAAGCTTGTCGCGTTAAGCCTATTATCCAATCGCATTTCATCACTATATTCCGCAATAATTCCTAATTCTTCATGCATTGACCTGGGCCATAATCCTCCACTAGCTATTATGCTGGGAATATTATTTATATGTGTAAAGTGTAACAAATCTGTTATATCTCTTTCTCTCAAAATTTTCGGCAATTGTTCTTTAAGCTCTTTAAGATGCATTGTAGTGCTACTTGCTATTGTAGCCTTTGGCTTATGTGTTTCTCGCAGTGTTTTGGTTTCAATATCAATAAATTTGTCAAGATATTGTTTTTCTTTTTGATGATTATCGGCATACTTAATTAAATTGTCTAAAAACTCAGAATAATCACCTTCATCAAATAAAGGTTCCTCCAGTTTCATTAACAAAAAATCTTCTTCATCAAACTTTAGAACTAAACTTAAGATTACTACATATAAATTTTCTTTATATCTTCGGTCATCAAAAGTTGTGTTATTTTGTTTTTTATTTAAAGGATACAATGCAAGAATTCTTTTTATGCACCGACTAAAAAACCTCAGTATTTTGTCCAAATCATTAATATTAATGGACATATACGTGTTACAACATTTTTTTAGCAAGGAATCTTTATAGGTGTAAATCGATAAGCGAGCTGCATATATAAAGGATTCTTCATTTAGAAAATTCTTTATTATCTTATCGATTTTTCCTGAATCATAGCTCGATCGTATGGAAATATAGTGCTGGTCTTTTAGCCACTCTAAAGATTCACACACAAATCTATAGTAGCGTTTGTATTTATTTTCAAATATACGTTCAAAAATATTATAATACTCAAGAGACAGCTTATGAGGCATTAAGACTCTATTGCTGATAGCCTCGACTGTATAATATGGAATTTTGAAAGTTTTGGAAAAATGAGCGCACATTTCCTTTTTAGAGTCAAAAATCAAGAGACCTATGTCTTGTTTACTATATTTAAGTTTTTGGCTTGCAAACTCGACAATGATAAATTTGTCGGATATTTCTTTTACTGTACCGGTTCCAAGAGCTAAATGGTACATAGTAACTGCTGCCGATATAGTTTTCAAAATCAATACTCCTATCCCACTATGAGCGCCTTTTCGTCTTTCGCTAATACTGTATACGAGGGTTCTTCAGGTCCCATCCGCAAGTCGCTTACACTGCCACGTTTTCGCTGTTTGACAACTGTATTTGGATTGCGCCACTTCGTGCTGCTAATACTCTCAGAGCCTTTAGATTATTTTGGTTTGCACGACGGGTTGCTTCTGAATACTGGCTTGTTGGTTCTTGACTTTTACCATTTTGGTATCGATATATGCAATTTCATTGAACATTTCTAGGATTTCCTCAGACTTGGTTTTTAAAAACCGTTAGAAAACCCTTATGGCATCTGGGAACGCTTTTCCTACTCGCCAAACTTGATTGCAAGCATATTGCTATTGTGTGCAACAATTCTAGCTCCGAAAAACTCGTGGGTTACTTCCAGACCTTTGGCAGAGAAGTAATCAAAATTTGCTCTACTCCGGTAACAGTTCATTTGACTGACCGCTCACTGAGGCAAGCTCCGTAACAAGAGCGGTTCTTTTTTCATGCATAGCCTGTTCAAGATTTTGAGCCTTGAGTTTATTTTGAAAAGGCTTAACAGATTTTGCTGCCATGAGCCAAAAATCTCATTGTTGAGTATAAAAACATCATTCACTATTGTCTTGGTTAACTGGTGCTTCTTTGGCAAAATCCATCATGTCACCGGTATTGTAATCCAATACACTTGCAATCTTTAAGAGGACAAACAGCATTTTTCTCAGTCGGGTAAAAGTAGCGGAGGATAAACCGGCTTTCTTTCGAAGTTCAGCTTTACTCATTTCCTTTTCGACACAGAGAACCCATTATTTCTTAAAATTAACTCTCATGTAACAACCTTTATATGCTTTTCGAGTGAAACGAAATTTGTTACTTTGCAATTTGCCTATATTATATATATTATAGGTCTGATTTGTTGAATTTTCAAGACACTTCAACTATTTCTGCACTATATTATTCAAAAATAGCGAATGTTATTGAGAAAACAAGCAATCTAAAATGGATTGCCAAATAGAAAAGGGAGAAGCAGTTTTCTCTTCTCCCTTTTCTAAATCGGTCCTTGTGACTTTTGCAAAGTAATTCATTACGAGGCAAAATGATTTTACCGAACAGCATTTCACTAATTTATGAAGCCTATGTGCGAAATAGTGGCAATATTATCGCTTCCAAGCCAACTCGCACAGACAGGTAAAATCCAATATGCCTACTTTCATACAATTCCTCGAGGCGCAAAAATGGGCAGATTTTGACCCTTTTAGACGCAGAAGCAGATTTCGTAATTTGCTTCAAATTATTGTCTTATCAGCACCCGGTGAAAATAGCATAGCTTTTTACATTTACAAACCCGCCGAGAGCGATGAGAACACAAAGATCTCATCTCCAAGCCTTTTCAAGGGCACGAACAGCCGGGCTTATGCCCTCAAAGGGCAACCCGGAAAACCCCATCACAATGATGGGCAGGGGAGTCTCTGTCGGCTCAGCGGAAAAAGAGCTGAGACCATATACCCGCACACCATGCCTTTCCGCGGAGGAAATCAGCTCCTTTTCACTCATGCCGTTGTCTATACACAGAAGAAAATGCAGGCCAGAATCGGCGCCGATGATCTCGGTTGTATTTCCAAGGGGTCCAAGGGAAATCTCTGATATAAGGCGGTCGTGTTTTTGCTTGTAGACAAGGCGCATCCTGTTCAGATGGCGCTCGAAGGCCCCGCTCTTCATAAACTCATATAAGGTAAACTGGTCAAAGCTCGGCACCGTGCACGCATGACCTGTATACTTTGTCTGAAAAAGCCTCAGCATTTCATCGGAGAGCACTATATATCCCATGCGAAAGGCCGGGGCGAGGCTTTTGGAAAAGGTGTTCATATAGATGACTTTTTGTGTCGCATCAAGCCCGAAAAGCGCTTGAATGGGATTGCCCGAAAAGCGAAACTCGCTGTCGTAGTCATCCTCTATGATGTATCTGCCCCTCTTTTCCCCCGCCCAAGCAAGTAGTTCCGCACGGCGGGACACGGGCATGACAATGCCCGTGGGAAACTGGTGAGAAGGCGTTATGTGCACGCAGCTTGCTTTGGATGAACGAAGTGCGTTGACATCGAGCCCCTTTTTGTCGAGCTTTACAGACGTCGTGGACAATCCCGCATTTTGCAAAATAGAGCAGATTTTGACATACCCGGGGTTTTCATAGGCAAAAACCTTTTCATGGCCGCAAAGACCGGCTGCCACCCCCAAAAGATACTCTGTGCCGGCACCTATTATGATAGCACTTTCGCAAACATCGATGCCACGGTAGTTGCGAAGGTGCTTTGCTATTTCCGTTCGCAGCGGTGTCAAACCCTGGGGATGAGTGCTTTTCAGTATTTCATCGCCGTGATTGCGCAAGACGCGCCGTGCAGCGGAGGACCAAATGGAAAACGGAAACTTCTCCGCATCGGTTGTGTTGGTGCGAAAATCCCAAGCAATATGAGCGCCTTGAAGTTCGCTTTCCCTTGAGGGCGTGACAGAGAAGTCCACAGGTGCGCTTTTTTCACTTTTACCGTTGCTCATCTTGGGTTGAGGTAATGAGGAAAAGGCAGTGCGCTCAAAGGGAACGGTATAATATCCGCTTTTCGGGACAGAGCGAATATACCCCTCAGAGAGGAGTTGGGCATATGCGCTTGCAATCGTGGTGAGGCTGAGCTTCAGGTGCGCAGCCAGGGCACGTCTTGAGGGCAGCTTGCTCTCGGGTGGGATTTGGCCGCTTTCGATTTCCAAACGGATGTATCGATACAGCTGCTCATAAATCGGCCTATTTGAGTTTTTGTCGGGTATAAAGGTGAGCATATGATCAGGCCTCCGTATAAAGCTTTGCGCACAGACTTTCAAATCATCCGCAAACCTATGATATAAAATTTAAATGCGGATGTCAATGAAATTCAAAGAGCAGTAAAGAAAGACTGCAAAAACCTTTGATTTGAACTTAAAACTTTGATTTTGGCAATCTGGCATCTTAGAAATAAATCATATTGGGTATTTACACAAGTGCAGATGGAGGTATAATATACTAAAGGCACTCTTATCATTTTATTTCTAAAAGGAGAAACCAAATGGCTTATAAAAACAATGACAGTATTGCAAACTCTCTAAAAGGCGGGGTCATAATGGATGTGTCTTCGCCCGAACAGGCAAGAATTGCACAAGCTGCGGGGGCATGTGCCGTGATGGCGCTTGAGCGCATACCCGCTGATATCAGGGCTGCGGGCGGTGTCTCACGCATGAGTGACCCTGCCATGATAAAGGACATTCAAAAAGCTGTGTCCATACCCGTTATGGCCAAAGTGCGAATTGGGCACTTTGTTGAGGCGCAAATCCTAGAGGCAATCGGGATAGACTTTATCGACGAGAGCGAGGTGCTCTCACCGGCGGACGATCTGTATCACATCGACAAATTACAGTTTAAGGCGCCCTTTGTCTGCGGCGCGCGCGACTTGGGAGAGGCTTTGCGCAGGATTAAAGAAGGCGCTGCCATGATACGGACAAAGGGAGAACCCGGGACAGGGGACATTGTCCAAGCGGTCAGGCATATGAGGGCGATTATGCGGGACATCAGAAGGATTTCCTCCCTTTCGGAGGACGAGCTCTATGAGGCCGCAAAGGAGCTTGCCGTGCCCTATGATATTTTGTCCAAGGTGAAGAAAGCAAAAAATCTGCCTGTTCCCAATTTTTCGGCGGGCGGGGTGGCGACACCGGCGGACGCGGCGCTTATGATGCAGCTCGGTGCTGAGGGTGTGTTTGTGGGATCGGGCATATTCAAATCGGGAGACCCGGAAAAACGAGCCGCTGCGATAGTCAAAGCGGTTGAAAATTACAGCGATGCCGACGAGCTTGCCCGCATTTCGGAAAATCTGGGTGAAGCCATGGTGGGTATCAACGAGCAGGAGATCAAGCTGATCATGGAAAACAGAGGGGTGTAGGCATCTGCCGCGCAGAAGTGATCAACATGCGCATCAGAGCCGCAACTGCAATACTATAAAACAACAAAAAGCTGTATGGATTGAAGTGCGGGGCTGCCCCTTTTAAATCCATACAGCTTTTTCAAAAACGCCTATATCTGCAACTCGCCCTTTGCAAGCTTGACAAGGCTGCTGGTGCCGAGCCTGCTTGCGCCGCTTCTGAGCATGGCGCGGGCCTCTTCAAATGACCTGATTCCCCCCGAGGCTTTGATTTTGACATCCGGGCCTATGTGCTCGGAGAAAAGCACAATGTCGGAAATGGCGGCGCCGCCATGGGAAAAGCCCGTTGAGGTCTTGATATAGTCAGCCTCGGCCTCTGTGATGATTTTGCACATGTCTATCTTTTCGTCCTCACTGAGGAGGCAGGTTTCTATGATCACTTTCAAGATGCGCTTGCCGCAAAGGCGCTTTAGCGAGGCTATCTCTTCAAACACTTCGCTGTGAAGGCCACCCTTTAAAAAGCCGATATTTATAACCATGTCGATCTCATCGGCTCCGTTTTCCAAGGCTTGAATAGTTTCGGCTTCCTTTGTTTTTACTGTGCTATACCCCGTCGGAAAGCCGACAACCGTGCAGACGGGGAGGCATCCGTTCAGATACTTGGCCGCAGGCAAGACATAGCATGGCGGGATACAGACGGAGGCAACGCCAAACTGCACTGCGTCGTCACAGAGGGCTATTACCATGTCCAATGTCGCGTCGGGGGAGAGCAGAGTGTGGTCTACTTTTGAGAGTATATCTTTGATTTCCATTTTTGCTCCTTTAAAAACGATCTGATATATTGCATTATAATACATTTTGAGTTAAAATACCAATATATTAGGAAATACAAATATTGCGATGAACAGGCTCTAAGGGAGGGCATATGAACATAAAAACTGCAAAGCGAAGCCTTGAAAACCTACAGAGAAAAAAGCACGCCTACAGCCACGCTTCTGCACTGTTGCATTTTGACGGGGCAACCGTTGCGCCTAAAAAATCCGCGGCAAACCGAGGCGAAACCCTGGGAGCTATTGCCAGAGAACGCCATGCTCTGATTTCGAAAAAGCGAGTGGGAGAGGTTCTTGACTTTGTTCTCTCATCCAAAGAAGAGGCGGGTCTCGTACTCTATCGGCAGGCTGAGCTTTTAAAAAGAGAATATGACGAGGTCAGCACAATCCCTAAAAAAGAATATGTGGACTATATAAAGCTTGTAAACCGTGCAGAGCACATCTGGCAAAAAGCCAAAACAGAAAACGACTATGAGAGCTTTGCGCCCTTTATCGACGAGATTGTGGCGATGAAAAAGAGGTTTGCGGGTTATTATAAACCCGATTTGTTGCCCTATG
The DNA here is from genome assembly GCA_964439435.1 of uncultured Oscillospiraceae bacterium. GTDB lineage: Bacteria > Bacillota > Clostridia > Oscillospirales > QAMX01 > CAYTOF01. The sequence continues at coordinate 7,017 of CAYTOF010000010.1, read as the reverse complement.
AGGTGATGCTCTCCAAATATGAGCCGGGCATGGACATAAAGGCTTTGGATTCCTTTTTTGCCACACTGCGCAAGGACTTGGTGCCTTTGATATTGAAGATAAAAGACAAAAGCGAATCCGTAAAAGACGACTTCCTCCATGGGTATTTCCCCGCCGAAGCGCAACAGAAGCTGGCTTTATTTTTGATGGATGTGATTCAAATGGACAAAGAGCGGTGCGCACTGGCACAGAGCTTGCATCCCTTCACGGTGAAGTTTGGCAGGGATGATGTGCGCATCACGACAAATTTCAAAGAGGACTTCTTTGCAAGCTCCCTTTATTCGGTGATACACGAGGGAGGACATGCGCTGTATGAGCTAAATACCTCCGCCGATTATGAGTTCACTTCTCTGGGCACGGGGGTGTCCATGGGTATGCACGAGAGCCAATCGCGTTTTTATGAAAACAACATCGGCCGAAGCCGTGAATTTGTCAATTTGATTTATCCGGCGGTTGCGGACGCCTTCCCCTCGATTTCCGACATAAGTGCCGAAGAGCTTTATCGGGCGGTGAACAAAAGCCAGCCCTCATTTATACGCACCGAAGCCGATGAGCTGACATACAGTTTGCATGTGATGGTGCGCTATGAGATAGAAAAAGCCCTCTTCGCCGGAGAAATAACTTCCCGGGACCTGCCTGAAATCTGGAATGAAAAGATGGAACAATATCTTGGCATAGTGCCGCCGGACAACAAAAGAGGAGTGCTCCAAGACACCCATTGGAGCGGAGGGCATTTTGGTTATTTCCCCTCCTATGCCGTCGGAAGCGCCTATGCCGCTCAGATACATGCCACAATCAACAAGGTGATGGATATCGGCGAGATTGTAAAACAGGGAAAACTTGAGGACATCTTGGCTTGGCTGGCAGAAAATGTGCACACCCACGGTTCTCTGTATGACCCGGCGGAGCTCATCGAGCGCTGCTGCAAAGAAAAGTTTAACCCAGCGTACTACACAAAGTATCTCACAGACAAGTTCACAGAAATTTATGACTTATAAGCGAAATATATGAGTTTGGTAAAAGCTTTGATAATTTACGGTTTCTTCACAAAGTATTAACTTGTGACTGCAATATTCGTTGTATAATCAGTTATAATAAAATCTTTCTATAATGAGGAAAGGAGTTTTTTGCATGGGGAAAAATGAGCAAAAAGAAAAATCTCGCCGTCGCTTACGCCTGATTGTAGCCATACTTGCCTCTCTCATTATAACAGCGGGGGCAGTTGGTGGTTCAATCGCCCTCATCGGAGCCATCCCGCGCATGTCAATCGATATAAACGCCGGCCAACAGTCTACATGGCTGAGACCCGGAGCAGATGAAGGGAACAGGCCGGCACAGACGGTGGCAAATAAAGAAAACGGATATATGTCCGCCGCTCAAATATATGCCGAATATGTGGGATCTGTTGTGGGTATAAAGACAGAGGGTTCTACAACGAATATATTCGGACAGGTCACTAAATTTGCGGCCTCCGGTTCCGGTTTTGTAATATCGGAGGACGGTTATGTTGTCACAAACAGGCATGTCGTTGAAGATGGGGAGACTTTCACCGTGGCGTTTTCAAACGATGAGAGCTATGACGCGACCTTAGTGGGCTTTGACTCCTCAAATGATGTGGCACTGCTCAAAATTAAAAAAACCGGGCTAAAACCGGTATTGCTTGGTGACAGCGGCAAAATCACAGTGGGAGAAGAAATTGTCGCAATCGGCAACCCCCTCGGAGAGCTGACATTTTCCCTGACAAAAGGCGTGGTGAGCGCCCTGGACAGGGTGATTGTCATGCAACAGGGTGAGTCCCTCAACATGTTCCAGCTGGATGCCGCCATAAACCGAGGCAACTCCGGCGGACCTGTGTTCAACAGCCTGGGCGAAGTTATCGGCGTTGTCACAGCAAAATACACAGACAGTGGCGTTGAGGGCTTGGGATTTGCCCTGCCGATAAACGATGTTTTGGACATCGTATCCGATTTAAAACAGTATGGCTATGTGACGGGCAGGCCTTATTTCGGAATAACCGCCGGCAATGCGGTGGACAAAGACGGTTATCTAGTGGGAGCGAGAGTCGAAAGTGTAGCTTCAGGCAGTTGTGCCGAAACGGCAGGTTTATTGCCCGGTGACATCATCACATCCATTGGCGATGCGGAGATCAACTCCCTGACAGACCTACTCGTTGTTCGTAACAAATATCGTGCGGGTGACAGGGCGGAGATAGGCATAATTCGAGATGACAAAAACATCAAAATCCAGCTTATATTTGACGAGCAAAAACCTGAAAGCTAAGTTAATTAAATAGAATAAGCGGTATATAAAAGAGCGGGATATCCCGCTCTTTTATATACCGCTTATTCTTCTTTTTGATCTGCTTCCGGCACAATGTCGGGGGGAATTTGGGGAGTATCCGTTTCCCAGAGTTTGATATATCCCCATTCATTTAATTGAATAATCATGATAAGGGCAAGGGGCAAGATAAACATGCCTATAAAGCCAAACATCCGAAAACCGACATACATTCCAAGCAGGGTGACCAGCGGGTGCATTCCTATCTGTTGACCCACAATATTGGGTTCAAGTGTGTTCCTCACCAGCAGTATCACCACATACATGGCGCCAAGCCCGATGGCGTGTTTGAAGTTGCCAAGCAGCAAGGAGATTAAAGACCAGGGTATCAAAACAGTGCCGGCGCCGAGTATGGGCAAGAAGTCCACAAAGGCGATGACCAGGGCCAGGAGAAAAGCCTGTTTCATCCCGAGGATTAAAAATCCCACGAGCAGTTCGACAAAACAGATGCTGGCCAATATGACCTGCGCCCGAACCCAACGGAACAGACTCCTGGACAGATGAGTGTACATGCGATTTATGCGCTCATATAGGGCAGGGCTTAGGAGTTTGCGTGTAAATGCCGAGATATTTTCATCGTCATAGACAAAGAAGAAGGTGGAGACAACTGTTGCGATGACGGTTAAAATCATCAGCGGGAAGTTGCCAAGGATACTCAGCAAAGGCTTGACCAAGAGGTTTACAAAGTCAATATTGCGGGGTATATTTGTCAGGGCCTGTTCAATTGAGTCCCGTATGCCCGGGGGTAAGAAGCTAAAAGCGCCCAGGAGCTTTTCCCACGAAGCGGAAAGCTGAACGGAGAGATCCGCATATGTCTTTGACAGACCTGAGAAAAAGGGCATCAACCATGTGTACAGAAAATACACCAGTATGCCAATACACACAAAACAGAACAAGATGACAACGGTAATCCCTAAAAATGCAGAGAATTTGAAGCGAAGCTTGAGCTTTTTACACAGCCATCGAGCTAACGGCAGTGCAGCTCTTGAGAGCAGATATCCGATAAGAAAAGGTGAAATCCACTTCAGAGCATATTCGACAAAAAGCTTGAAGGCGATGATTCCGAGCACAATATAGATGATCAGCACCACAGGTTTGATCAGCTTATAGATTTTATCTTTTTCCATCAGTTGTCTCCTGCCGTCTGGCTTGTGCGACATTTGTTTAAGAGGCGAATTAAAAAAAGAATGGGTTTTTAAAACCACGGTTCAATTATACAATAGATCGACACGAAAATAAAGAGAAATTCTCATATGCATCGTTTAATCAACGGATATCTTGAGATTATTTTGATACTATGGTACAATAAAATGTATAAGAATTCAGGGAGAGCGTGAATATGGCTGGAATTGCGATACTCGGATATGGCATTGTGGGCAGCGGCGTGGCTGAGGTCCTCGAAAACCACAGAGAACAGATTGCCCTCAAAGCAGGACAAGATATTTGGGTTAAATACATCTTGGATATTAGGGATTTTCCCGACAGTCCTTATCAAAACAAATTTATCAAGGACTTTACAATAATTGAAAATGACCCCGAAGTCTCCATCGTCGTGGAAACTATCGGAGGGACGCGGGCCGCCGGTGAGT
>CAYTOF010000010.1:0-3042 GCA_964439435.1 uncultured Oscillospiraceae bacterium | reverse complement strand
AGTTCACTCGGCGTGCTCTGCTTGCCGGAAAAAATGTCATCACATCCAACAAAGAGCTGGTTGCGCAACACGCGGTGGAGTTTTTTAAGCTTGCCGCCGAAAAAAATGTAAACTACCTTTTTGAGGCAAGTGTTGGAGGAGGCATACCCGTCATCCGGCCCATCAACCAATGCCTGAATGCAAATGAGATCACAGAGATTTACGGCATATTGAACGGAACCACAAACTACATATTGACCAGGATGATCAAAGCGGGCTTGCCTTTTTCAGAAGCGCTGCAAGAAGCCCAGGATCTTGGCTATGCGGAGGCGGACCCATCCGCCGACATTCAAGGGGACGACGCTTGCAGAAAGATTTGCATACTGGCCTCTTTGGCTTTCGGCTTTCATGTCTACCCCGAATCGGTTCGCATCGAAGGAATCGAGCAGATAACCTCAAAGGACATTGCCTTTGGCGAGGCAATCGACAGAAAAGTCAAGCTGCTTGGCAGAACACTTAAAATAGCGGAAAACCTCATCTATATCTCCGTTGCCCCATATCTCGTGCCGGAAACATCACCCCTTGCCACAATTGAAGGCGTGTTTAACGGCATAATGGTAAAGGGCAATTTGGTGGATGAAGTCATGTTTTATGGCAGGGGAGCGGGGAAAATGCCCACCGCAAGTGCCGTTATCGCGGACATCATCGATGCGGCAAAGCATGACCGCGCGAGAAAGTGGATGGATTGGGAGGAGGGTTTCCCCTCATATGTTGCGGATTGCCGTGAGGTCAGCCATGATTACCTGGTGCGCATACATGCAAGTGACCTAAAATATGCCCATGACGCGGCAAAACAGATATTTGAGGAGATGGAACTTATAGAAAATGCCGATGTCGGCAAAAACGACAGCGCTTTCATTGTTCGAAATATAAAAGAAAAAACCATTCTGGAAAAGCTTGATAAACTTGACGATGAGCTCGGAGAGAAGATTGTACAAAACAAGCTTATGTTGCTCTGAACAAAAGCCATTGCTTGCGGCTGAGAGTGAACATGCACCCCTCGTAAAAGGAGAGACGGTATGAGAGAAGAAGTCAAAATTATTATGGCAGGCCTTGCCCACGGACACGGTGTGGGATTTTTGAAAGAGGCGCTGAAAGAAGAAAATGTAAAAATACTGGGATTTTTTGACGGCGATAGGCCCGGAGCAGCAGAACAGGCATCCAAGGAGTTTGGAGCGAAGGCGTGTGAAAGCTTGGAGGAGCTCTTTGATCTTGGCGGAAACACCTTGCTGACAGCCAGGATAAACAATGAAAAACCCGAATATATCATCGAGGCTTTGAAGCGGGGCATAGGTGTGGTGGCGGACAAACCTATGGCCACAACCCTTGAAGACCTTGAACGCATAGAAAATGCCGTGGAGGAAAGCGGAGCGCCGCTATATCTGATGCTCACAGAGCGATTTGACCCTGCCGTATACACGGCCAAAACACTGATTTCTCGCGGTGAAATAGGTACAGTCGCACAACAGCATCTCGTGCGCCCTCACAGATTGCGCCCTGAAAATCGGCCGGATTGGATGTTTGTCCGCTCACAATACGGTGGCATCATAAATGACATCGGTGTCCACGACTTTGATCTGGCGCGTCATTTTGCCGACTGTGAAATCACCCAAATCCTGTCTGCCTGTGTGTCAAATATGAGATTTCCACAATATGAGGACTTTAAAGACTGCGGCACAGCCCTGTGTCTCATGGAAAACGGCGGCAGTGCTACGGTATGTGTCAACTGGTTGACACCCGATGCATATCCGGCGCATGGGGATACGCGGTTCTTTATAACCGGCACCGCCGGCGCTATCGATGTACTGACCGTGGGCGGAAAAGTGCGTGTCTGCACGGATAAACAAAGTGAATACTATGCAGACATCGTAAGGCCTCCTCTATCCCATGTTCAAGATGCGCTTTACACAATGGCAAACCCCGAACACAAACCCTATATAACGGCAAAAGACGCCATCGAATCCACAAGAAGTGCCCTGCTTGCCCAAGCAGCCGCCGAGGCAATATAAGAAGGCTCGACAACACATAAACCCATATATAAAAAGCATATACAGGTGAGGGGTCCTTGCCTGTATATGCTTTTTATATATGTATTACAAGTTTTGTGCGAAATGATATGGGCTGATCCTTACTCCATCATTGAGGACAATTATTTTGGCATATCCCCGACATAGGCGATGACATCTTTGGATAGGGTGACAATCAACACAGGCAGCTTTAGCGGGTCAACACTTATGACCAGCTGTTTCATTTCTTCAAGAGGCAGACTGACACAACCTTGAGTTGCGCCGAGCCCGTTACAGTGGACAAAGATGGCACCGCCCTTACCCTCTTGTTGTGTGAGATTGTAGTCTGTTATGAGGGCGTACTTATATGTATTTGTGTAGTCTGCAAGCCTTTCATACATACCGCCGGGATTTTCATAAACGAGTAGATTGTAATTTGGGCTTCCCGAGTTCAAATCCCAATACATATCTCCACTCACCTTCCGGTAGTCGAATTTTGCCCCCGGGTCATCGAGAATCCCAAAAGCTCCGATAATTTGCATGACTCCCGCAGGGGTTTTATTTGACGACTGAACGCGGGAAGAAATCGGTGATATGCCGGCTTTGCCCACCCTTCCGTCTGCAGAAAATGTCAAGGACCACTCCGTATCCTCTTTTTCATAAAAATAGAAGCGGGCAACAGTTGTGCTCTCGTTTTCTACAACAGCCAAGATGATCTGTTGGCTGTTTTCAAATCCCCCAAAGTAAGTCGGCGGTTCTGTGTTCGTGGCGAGAGGAGTTGTTTTTGGTGTCTCCGTATCGCTGCTTGTGGTTTTCATCGTTGTGGCAGGCGTGGTTGTCGATGTTGCGGTGCTTGTCTGAACCTGCGTTGTTATAATGTGCTCCGAAATTGCATATGTCTCAGAAGTGAAACCGGTTGTCGCCGGTGAAGTGGCAAAAAGCTTGGTTTCTGTAGATTCTGGGGAGCTTTTTGCACTTGTGCTTGTCGGAGAAAGAG
>CAYTOF010000009.1:0-46089 GCA_964439435.1 uncultured Oscillospiraceae bacterium | reverse complement strand
ATGAACCTTTACACGAAAGGTCGGAGGGGTGTGCATTACGTATCAAAATAGGTCTCTACTTTCAATAAAAAGACTAAAAACTCTCGTTTTTAGTCTTTTTATTACTTTTTGCCGATATTGTGGAGGGATATCTTTTTCGCTCATGTCTTTGATATAAGTGATTCGAAGAAAAAACACTAAAATATTCCCTTTGCAACCATGCATGGTATACTCCAACACAGAAAACCCGACATCATATTGACGCCGCATTCACTTAAAAAAAACAAAATTCTACACATAAGCACTCCGTTTTTTATGCTCCTTTATTTTATTGACTCATATCCGTGAATGTGGATGCGGAATTACGCTGCAAAGCTCTGTTTTTCAATGTCTTCCAAGGATAAATAGCCAAGGCGTTTTTGTGCCCTGATCTGTCACCTGACGCACCGATTCCGTCAAATACTGTGTCGTTTGTCTCTTGTTCATTGTCTTCGCAGCCTTTTATGCAATAATATATGGCAACCAATCTCTGTGTCCATCAACCCCGATCCCGGGGCACATTCGAGGAACGGCAGTTTTTCTACACAGAACTAAAAATCACATTCTCCTCAAGGGAGTTTGACTCGATGACCGGATACATCCGTGAGGAAAGCGAGCAGAAGGCCGAGAAGCATGACCTACTCGTCCGCGTGCGGTACGAAGGCGGCATTGCAAGCCGGAAATCCGACTGGGAGCGGATGGAATACGCCAAGGATTCGATGAACTTTATCGTGGTGGGAGCGGATTTTTCCGGCTGCTCAGGGGGCTGAGAACTGATTTAAGATAAAAAGCGGCGGCACGGGTCTTTTTGCCCGCGCCGCCTGAATTACAATAGTAGTGAAAAAAGCTTTTGCCTGCCCGGAGCTATTTCTTTCGGTAGTACTCCACCCCGTCCAACGGGTCTTTGTAGTCTAAAAACTCCGAAAGGGCGATCTTTTTCATGCGGATGCGGACAAGGCAGCTCCTGCCGTCCCCCGTTCCGCCGGCGCAGTATGCGAGGAGCACGGAGTCGCCTGTAAAATGGATGGCCGTGTAGCAATATCCGGCGTCCTCGTCGTCGTCCACGAAAAAATAGTTTGACCAGGTCGCGCCCTCGTCTGCACTGACAGCTCCGACCAGCGGCGTCCTCCCCCATCCGGCGGCGACGGATTTGCGCGTCTGATACATGGGGATGGGGTTCCACACTGCAAGCAGGCTGCCCGAGCCCGGCATTCTCTTCATCGACAGGGGCGAGCACGGTCCGGAAAAGACGGAGGGCTCCGCCGCCGTCCAGGTTGTTCCCTCGTCGACGGAGAACATCTGATACTGCCTGCCCATGTCCGTCCTCGCCCATGCCCAGATCACGCCGTTTTGCAGGGCGATTACGCCCGGCTCCTGTAGCCCCGTCTCCGTATGGGACACGTTCAGATAGGAAATTGTCTGAGACTCCTGCCATGTCTCGCCGTTGTCGTCAGAATAGTAGTAGTAAACCGCGCTTCTGTCGTCAAAGGTCTTGTTGTTTACGCCACTCTTTTCTCGGATGTTGTGCTTTGACGCGGCAAAAATGAGCCGCCCGGAGGCGAGTTGGATAACTCTGTCGTTGTTCACGACAAAGTATCCGGGGCAGGAAATGCAGCAAACGGGCTCACTCCAAGTCTTGCCCTCGTCGGCGGAGCGGCGCATGTGCAGCCGGCATTCCTGCTCGTGGCCGCGCTTTATCAGATAAAAAAGCCCGATTTCGCCGGTTTGCAGCCGCAGAAGGGACACGCTCATCAAATTCTGTGCGCCGTGCTCTTCCGGCTTTATCCATATCTCCCGCTTCGACCAGGTTTCGCCCCCGTCCGACGAAAAGCACCTCCCAATGGCAGCCGGCGCTCCGTCGTCCATGCTGTTTGCAACATAGTGACTGTAGGCGAACAAGATCCTCCCGTCCGCAAGGTCGAGGAATGCACCCTCACTGTTGCGCGGGTTTCTCTCCCCCGGAGGCATCTCACAAACAATTTTTCCGACTTTTATCACGGCAAATCCCCCTTGTCCCGCGTGTTTTTGCATCCCGCGGCAGCGTCTTTTGGGGATTATTATAACAAGCTCTGCGCCTCCCGTCAATTAGAAAACTCAGCTTCCGCCGCCGCGAAGGGCGGGCTTTGCCCGAGGTAGAAATATATTTTGCAAAGATATGCAACCTGTATGTTTTTTTGCTGCAATGCTCAGTGATTGTACATCCATCAGCTCAATAAAAACCAGATTTGATTCCATTATCTCTTTTCTTTCAACTTTTTGTATATATTACATATAAACCGACAATGAACCGTTGCGGAAACGAGAAAACTATGCTATATTATATTTGTATAAATGTATCTAGTCGCAGGAGAGGGCTTTTTAAGGTTGACAATGAGAATGGCATTGTCAACCCGTTTACCTATGTCGGCAAAGGCAAGCTCTCGAACTGCCGCAAAACGGATAACAGCAACGGCACTTACTTGTTTGATATCAGTATGGAAAATGAGCTGCCTGACTATCTTCAATATGATTTCGGGTTAACGAAATAAATTTTAAGCTTGAAATTGACTGTTCAAAGCGGCACACCATCGCAGTAAATGAGATAATTGACAACGAAGATCGAAAATTCTGCTGATTATTTTGGCGCAATGTATGAGTATTGACCAAGCATTGTAAATGGGATATGGAAGTTTTTTCAGGAGGTGTGATAGTTTGGCAGTCACTGTAACACATGAAGGAAAGACATACACGCGCAGCAACGGGAAATGGGTCACCAGCACTTGCATGGTAGTACACGAAATTTTGCAGGACGAGTTAAACAAGCTCTACTTCGAGACAATAGACCTATCCATGCTTGAACTGCTTGAAATTGTCCGAGATGGCGATGCTTTTAAAAGCAGCGCTTCATACGGACTTGCCGTCAGGTTATACACTTACGCAATTGAGCGTTCCGACGAAGACGGAGTTGCCTATATCCTGCCACGGCTTACCTCTTGTTATAGGAAACAAGGGCGCGCCAAAGATGTGATTGAGCTGGCGTCAAAAATAAAACGCAAATATGGAAGCAAAATGTTCACTCCCACGCTCCTCACTTCCATAGCTGCTGCCTACTGCGATTTGGATGAATACGATAACGCTCTCAAATGCTGCAATAGAGCATATGCACAATTCGGCGGCAAGGCATCCGGGGAGTTGTCGCTGGTATACAAACGGATAGACGCGGCACAGCGTTAATAAATATGATTACAAAATAATCGAAGGCAAAGCAAGCGTTGACATATTTGTACAGCACAAAGAATGAGTTATTTATTCTTTGTGCAACTGTGGGACTTCGTTATTTCAGGTGTGAAGAGAGTATATAACAGCTAAATGCATAGGACCTTAGCAATTTTTAAAAAAGGGTATATCGAATGATCGAGGTAGTAGCAGCCCTCATATGGGATAAAGACAAATTCATGATCTGCCAGCGTCCGGCGAACAAGGCAAGGCCCCTACTGTGGGAGTTTGTCGGTGGTAAGGTGGAGCTTGGCGAGACAAAAGAGCAGGCGCTCATCAGGGAATGCCAAGAGGAAATAGCCGTCACGCTTTTAGTTGGTGATATATTCATGGACGTGGTATACAAATACCCTGACCTGACGGTGCACCTCACCTTACTCAACGCAACCATCGCCGAGGGATTGCCGCAAAAATTGGAGCACAACGACATCCGATGGATTTCCGTGGATGAGATACCACAGTATAAGTTCTGCCCGGCGGATGAGCGTATACTCTCTAAGTTGATGACGAGCAAATGAAGTTCATATCGACGCAGACGGCTGCCCGGAGGCGGACAACACCATCGCAATGGCGAAAAAACGAGACATTAAATGTTTGTTGTTCTAGCTCCCGTGCCCTCTTCCGCTAAACATCGCGCCGTTTGTCCCTTTTACTCTGTCTTTACTGCTATCCTTACAATTATATATGGCAACCTATCTCTGTGCCCGTCAACCCGAGTCTGGGGCATATTTATAATTGTCTGTTTTTGGAAAATTATTATAGATTTAATGACAGTCATTCCGTCAATTCCTTTAAGTAATGCAAAAATATTTACGGTATTTTGAAAGTGAGGTTGGAGCGTATGCTACATAATGAGAAAAAAAGAACCATATATAACAAACTCATTCGCGATAAAGTCCCTGAAATCATTGAGAACTCAGGCAAGACTTGCGTTTGTGAGACACTGTCGGATGATGATTATATAAAACTCCTCCATGTTAAGTTGTTGGAGGAAGTTAACGAATACTTTGAAAGTGGCGCACTCGAAGAGCTTGCTGATATCGGCGAAGTTATGCATGCGATTCTTTCTTATAAAAAAATCCCACTGGAGGAGTTCCAACGCGTTCGTTTGGAAAAGTTGAAAGCACGCGGCGGTTTTGAAAAAAGACTTCTGTTGAAAGAGGTTATCGAAGGGTGAGGTGACCGCCATGCCTACATACCGTTCTACTTCCGGCAGTGTCGCAGAAGATCTGTTTATAGAACTATTTTCTGATACCTTTGGGGCCGAAAAAGCAGGGTATCTCTATTCACAATACCCATTTTATGACATATACCATAACAGTCGCCTTGCCGACTTTGTGCCGGAAAACGGCGCCCGACGTGTGGCTTTTGAAATAGATGATGAAGCATCACACAATAAATCTCTCGTCTCACAAAACAAGTTCCACGACGACCTGCTAAAGCAAAACAGCATGGTGCATCTCGGCTGGGAGGTATGCCGTTGGGCCGTGCGCCAAATACAGGTGCAACCGGATATCGTCAAGGATGAACTTCGCGTATTTCTCGGTTCGCATCCACAGTTTCGTGAGATTGCGGATTATCTGCCCACCCAACGCGGAAAGGCTCTTGATGGCACCAACTTAAAACTCCGCGAGCATCAAAAGGCCGCCATTGAGTCCCTGCGTGAAATGCGTACTCGACATGAAACCATTGCACTGCTCCACCATGCCACAGGGGGAGTGTCATAATAGTGACAGGGTGAATATAGGCTTTAGTGCCAAGGGTTTCAGAGATTTTAATTAAACTTAAGAGCTTTTACAAAAATTGTAGAAAATAATAATTAAAAAACTTGTAATATCACATATTAACTGATAGAATACTGGTAGATACTGTTAGAACACTGGTGGAATGGGTGATAGAATGAAACTTAGAGAAAATGAAACTGTTGAATTAAAGGAGATGTATACTTCTAACATTAGAAAAGAAGTCATTGCTTTTGCTAACACCAGAGGCGGTGAAATTTATATTGGCGTATCAGATAAGGGAGATATTATTGGAGTCCAGGATGCTGATTATGTAATGCAGCAAATATCAAATAGTCTAAAAGATAGTATCAAACCAGATATATTAATGTTTACAAAGGTAGACTTATTAGAATTAAAGGAAAAAACAATTATTAGAATACTTGTGAAAGAAGGAACAAAAAAGCCATATTATTTGTTGGACAAAGGTATTAAGCCATCTGGCATCTATGTCCGAAGTGGTACAACCTCATCACCAGCAACAGAAGATGCAATTCGAAGTATGATAAAAAATACGGATGGAGATTCTTTTGAAGCAAGTAGGTCTTTGCTACAAGATTTGACTTTTAATGCTTTGTCTAAGGAGTTTGAAAAGAGAGAACTAAATTTTACACAAATACAAATGGAAAACTTAGGTATAATGACATCGGATAAAATTTACACCAATATGGGGCTACTTTTGTCAGATCAATGCAAGCATTCTATAAAAGTGGCAATTTTTCAAGGCATGGATAAATCAGTTTTTAAAGATAGGAAAGAATTTTCTGGTTCATTATTTACACAGCTTTCTGAAGTCTATAGGCTCATCGATTTCTATAATGGAACAAAAGCCAACTTTCATGATTTAATGAGGGTTGATGTAAGAGATTATCCTGAAGATGCAATTCGAGAAACCTTATTAAATGCTATAGTGCATAGAGATTATTCTTTTAGTGGAAGTATACTTATTAATATATATTCAGATCGATTAGAAATGATTTCCTTAGGAGGATTAGTACCGGGCTTATCTTTAGAAGCGGCAAAAATGGGAGCATCACAAGCTAGAAATGAAAAATTGGCAGCTCTTTTTTATAGATTAAAATTGATAGAGGCCTACGGTACTGGCATAAGTAAAACAATTTCCAGTTATAAGGATTCAGCTTTAGAACCTATATTTGAAAGTGCTCAGGGAGCATTTAGAGTAATTTTACCCAATATTAATATAGACTCCAATTCTATTAGTAATTCTGACATGATTATAGTAGACGAGAAATACTTATCTGTGGTTAATTTGTTCAAAGAACAAAATGAAATCACAAGAAAAGATATAGAAAGAGTTATGGGGATAAAATCTACCCATGCAATAAATACAATAAATGAAATGATCAATAAAAAAATCATTAAAAAAACAGGAAAAGGTAAAAATACAAGATATATTAAAAAATAGGTATAATTAACAATATGGACTAGAAATAGATGTAGAAAACCTCACCTTGACGAAAAAGACAAGGAAGAAATAGAACATATTAGCAATGAAAAGCTCATCGAATATTTTAATAAAATTAAGTGAGAGGCAATAAGAATTGCCGTTTAGGAACAAAAGAAAGATACAGAAAATGTGATAGCATTTATAAATACTGATTTATGTCTCCGAAGAGGTGAGCTTTATAACTCCATCCGAAATTTTGAAAGAACACTTTGGCTTCGATGAGTTCCGTGAAGGTCAAGCCGAGCTTATAGACGCGCTTCTCCGCGGTGAGGATGTCTTGGGTGTTATGCCCACGGGCGCGGGCAAGTCGCTTTGCTTTCAGGTTCCCGCCTTGCTCCTTGAAGGCGTGACACTGGTGATTTCGCCTCTGATTTCACTCATGCGAGATCAGGTCCAGGCCCTCACTGCAAACGGTATTCCGGTGGCATATATCAACAGCTCGCTGACAGAAATTCAGTGGCAGCGGGTCATGACAAATGCCCGAAACGGACAGTATAAAATCATCTATGTTGCTCCGGAAAGGTTGGAGGCGCCGTCAATGTTGGCGCTTGCACAGGCTTTGCAGATTTCGCTGATTGCCGTAGACGAGGCTCACTGCATTTCACAATGGGGACAGGATTTTCGCCCCAGTTACCTTTATATCCCAAAATTTGTGGAGAGTTTGCCCACCCGCCCTGTTTTGGGAGCGTTCACGGCAACCGCCACGCCGCGTGTGCGTGAGGATATCCTTGAAGCGCTGAATTTGAAAACCCCACTCACTATGATAACGGGATTTGACCGCCCAAATCTGTATTTTGAAGTCAAACAGCCCAAAGACAAGTATATTGCACTTTCCCGGTATCTGCAGGAGAATTCCACAGGCGGAATCGTCTACTGCTCCACGCGCAAAGAGGTGGAAAGTGTTACCGAAAAGCTGCTCGAAGATGGATTTTCCGCCGCTAGGTATCATGCGGGGCTTTCCGACGGTGAGCGAAGCCGGTCTCAAGATGATTTTCTTTACGACCGTGTGAAAATCATTGTGGCAACAAATGCCTTCGGTATGGGTATTGACAAATCCGATGTTCGGTTTGTCATCCACTACAATATGCCGCAAAATGTGGAGAGCTATTATCAGGAGGCGGGGCGTGCCGGGCGAGACGGTCTGCCCGCAGACTGCCTTTTGTTTTATGCCCGTAAAGACATCAGCACCGTGTTGTTTCTTATCAATCAGAGCGAAAATCCGGATGAAATCGCACGGAATAAGCAGCTGCTGAGACAAATGGAGCACTACTGCGAAACAGAGGGCTGTCTGAGGCGGTATATGCTTTGCTACTTCGGCGAGACAACTGCCGAAGACTGCGGCAACTGTGGAAACTGCAACGGTAATTTCGTGGAAACCGATGTGACAGTGGACGCAAAAAAGATACTCTCCCATATCCTGTGGCTGAACAGAGCGGGCAAATACTTCATGTTTGCGCACACCGCCGATATCATTCTGGGTAAATCGGATGACTTCACCGATTTGCCCACCTTCGGGATCATGAAGGGCGTTCCCCGTCGCTATCTTCGCCGGCTGGTCAGCAGGCTTACGATTTTGGGATATATCCACAACAATGAATATCTGAGCGTCACGCCCAAAGCAAACGCAGTGCTTTTTGGTGATGAAAGCGTCACGATCAGAGGGAACAAATCGGAGACAAGAAAAGAACGGGCACGGAACGATGTTGCGGAACCGCGGTATGCGTTTTCTGAGGGGATGCTCGAGGAGCTCAAAAAACTGCGGCTCACGATTGCCCGTGAAGAAAAGGTCCCCGCATTTGTCATCTTTTCCGATGCCACACTGATAGATATGTGCCAAAAGCACCCCCACACAAAGGAAGAGTTGCTCTCTGTCAGCGGCGTGGGACAAGTGAAACTGGGGCGGTACGGGGAGCGGTTTTTGCAATTGCTTCGTCAGTGGGAGCGAGAAAGTGCGCCAAAAGAAAAACTGCCTGAGCTGACGGCCGAACTGTTTCTGCAAGAGGTTGCAATCGTCGATGAAACTTTGCAAATCTCCCGCATTGCAGACAACATCAACACTGTTTTGATTCGTTACGGGAAACAGAAAATCAGCGGAGCAAAGCTAAACAAACTTCTGGAGGAAGCAGGCTTTATAGAAACAACAGACGACGGAAAGCTCCCCACAGACAGCGGCAAAAATGCAGGCATCATTGCCATCCGTCGAAATTCCGGACGCGGCGAGTACATACAGTGCCTCTTTGGAGCACAGGCCCAGCAAATATGCGCACAGCTGGTTTTAGAGGAAATGGAGCAGGCATAAAAACATGCTTGCTCCATTCAATCTCACTTTGACAGAATTGAAATCTTAAGATAAAATAACTGCACTGTTTGCGAAAAGATCCAAAAGGAGAACCAAAATAATGATAAATCGACAGAGTTCGACAGCCACATCCCATGAACAAGAACCACAACGCAACAGCAGGAGAAAAACTGTTGTGTGGATATCCATTGCGGCAATCGCTTTAGTGGGGATTGTTGTAGTTCTCTACATTTCCTTAGTCGGTGGCAATTCATCCGCAAAAAAGCTTGTCTTTTCTCCCAGTGACGGGATTGATGACAACGGGTTTTGGAAGGATTTGGAAGCCCTTGCTTTTGTAGAGCTCTTTGATTACAACGCCTTTGTGATCCCTACGGATGTGTATGAAATCTCCGATGAGGATGTTTCAGGCGCAATAGCTGATTTGATCACAGAATACATTTCCGTGGAGACCATCAAAGTCACCAATCGAGCGGTTGTCAAAGGAGATACAGTAAATATCAGCTATGTCGGCAGTGTGGATGGTGTCGAATTCGAAAACGGCTCCACCGGAGAAGGTGGCACGGAGGTCACCGCCGGGAGCGAGGAATATATCGACGGTTTCCTGACACAGATTATCGGGCACCTGCCCGGAGAAACTGTCAATGTGGAGGTCACTTTTCCAAGTGATTATGGAAATGACGACTTGAATGGAAAAAACGCGCTGTTTGTCACAACCATCAACTATATATTGGAACAAACTCTTCCCGAGCTGACAGACGAGTTTGTCGAAATGATCCTATACGATGATGAGAGAGGATATGATTGGAAAACCGTATCCGAGTTGCAAGACGGCATGCGCAATAACCTCAAAAACGCAGCGGTGAAGACCTATATCGGAGAGTATCTGTTCAGCCAAGTGACAGTTTTCTCCATACCCCCAAAGCTCACAGCATATTATGAAAACTCCGTTCTGGATTATTATCAGAATTATGCGGCAGAATATGAGATGGATTTGGATGAATTCTTGAGTGTTTATATCGGCTTTTCCGGAAGAGAAGAGCTGTTTGAATATTATGCAGAGGAAAATCTGATGCAAGCCCGCTATTACCTCATTTGCCAGGCAATCGCCGAGGACTCAGGAATTTTTGTCACTGAGGATGATATGATAAAATATCTGAACACCGATTACACCGACTTGATTTCGGACTACGGCCTACCCTATCTAAAGCAATTTGTCCTGGGATGGAAGGTTCTCGACCATATCTTTGACAATGCTGTTTTGTCCTAAATTTCCATTTTATTGCAACCACTCTCAGAAAAACTATAGCATAGTTTCGTCAGGGATGGCCTTTTAGTAAAATCGCAAAAGCTTTACTTTATCCGAGGATATGCTTTGCAACATCTGAAAGGCAAATTGTCCGACAGAGGCAATTATCGATTGTTTTGCAGGGCTGATTGTCAATTTTCGTGATTGTGTCTTTGTTTTGTGCTATAATTATATAAAAAGGAAAGGAGTGGTTTTTTGAGTCTTTCCCTTGCCTTCGAAAAAATAGACGAGCCATATGCAGCCGGGTTTTTTGCCTATCCGGAGCGCAGCTTGTTTTTCCGTTTTGCCCATGCACAACGCAGGTTTTGGGAGAGCATGCCACTCCCTGCATATAATGGGGAATTGCTGTATCCTCACGGCCCGAAATATGTCGGAAACCACGGTGTCGTTCCGGACTATTCATTTACATTCAATATAAACAAAAATCGTCTCCTTGAAAAAGGATGCGGCGAAGCGGAACTGGCAGCACTTTCGGCGGAGGAGAAAAAGCTGTTTCCAAATGGTGCGCCCATCCATTCTGTTGGCGGGTTTTTATATACCCACTCCATCCCAAATTATCCTCGCATCCTCAGTCAAGGGCTGAACAGCTATGAGCACCGTATACAAAAGCTCCGCGAAGGGGATTTTAGAGATGGCCTGCTGGAAATCACAGCAGGGCTCAGAACATATCACAGTCGGTGCATTGAGCATTTGAAACAGTCCGGCGCCGACAGTGCTTTGATCGCCACCTTGGAAAATGTTCCGTTTCTGCCCGCAAAAAACCTCTATGAAGCCGTCATAGCCTGGAACTTTATTTTTTATGTCGATGGCTGCGACAATCCCGGTCGTCTTGATGCCGGCCTGTTTCCCTACCACCGCGGGGAAAACATCGAGGAACTGCTGCGAGCTTTCTTTATAAACACAGACCAAAACAACAGTTGGTCAAGCGCTCTGGGGCCCGAGTGCAATCCGCTGACACTGCAGTGTTTGAAGGCTGTGCGCGGACTTCGCCGTCCCAGCTTGGAGATGCGTGTGGATGCCGATACACCCACCGAAATTTGGCAAGCGGCTTGCGATGCGCTTGTTTCGGGTTGCGGACAGCCCGCCTTTTACAACGAAGAGCTATATCAAAGAGAGCTTGAGCGCCGTTTTCCCAATATACCCAAGACAGACCTCCTGCGTTTCAATGGAGGCGGCTGCACAGAGACCATGCTGGAGGGCATCAGCAATG
The DNA here is from genome assembly GCA_964439435.1 of uncultured Oscillospiraceae bacterium. Taxonomy (GTDB): domain Bacteria; phylum Bacillota; class Clostridia; order Oscillospirales; family QAMX01; genus CAYTOF01. The sequence continues at coordinate 34,752 of CAYTOF010000009.1, read as the reverse complement.
TGGGTTCTTTGGATGCGGGCATCAATCTGGCACTGATCTTTTCGGAGTATATGAACAGCAGTCTTTCACTGTTTTCAGATTTTGAGGCTTTTTACACTGGACTGATTGATAAGATACAGACAGAGGTCAGCCAAACACTGGATATTGTCAACGAACACCGCAAAAGGCGTTCCAAGATACGCCCTCAACCTACACGCACGCTCTTGATTGACGATTGCATCGACAAGGGGCTGGATTTCAATGCAGGCGGTGCGCGGCACTATTGGAGTGTCATAAACTTTGCCGGGCTTGTCAACGTCATTGATTCCCTTTTGGCAATCAAATTCCTGATTTTTGACAACAACGCTTATACAACGGTGGGTTTTCTTGACGCACTGAACCGCCGGGAGCCGCATTTTTTGCAAATGCTGCGTTCTTGCCCTTGCTATGGTGTGGATGATGCCGAGGCGGACAAGCTGGCGACACGTTTTTCGACAGATGTTTTCACCTCAATGGAGCGACACACACCATATCTCGGAGGCGCATTTTTGCCCTCCTCCATTCAGTTTGTCACATACGGGGATGCAGGCAGAGGTGTTGGCGCTACGCCCGATGGACGATCCGCCGGTGAACCACTGGCAGACTCCATCGGAGCAATACACGGCAAAGATGTCAAAGGCCCCACAGCAATGTTGAACAGCGCCGCAAAACTGTCGCAATATCTGGCACTTGGAACACCGATTTTGAATATTTCCTTGACTGAAAAATGGATTTTGCGCGGTTTACCCGCATTGATACAGGGCTATTTTTCACAGGGCGGCATGCAGGTGCAGGTAAATTGTTTGTCTCGCGCTGACATGTTGGACGCGCTGGAGCATCCGGAAAGACACGAAAATTTGATTGTCCGTATCGGCGGGTATTCGGAATACTTTAATCGGCTTTCCCTTGAAATGAAAAAGACAGTTATCGACCGAACAGAATTTGGAGTCCAACTTTGATCAGAATGACAGACTGTGTAAATTTAAATTCGCCAAGCGGTGTCGTTTTCGACATCACCCGCTTCTGCATGGATGACGGCCCCGGCATTCGAACGGTTGTCTTTTTAAAAGGTTGCCCTCTGCGCTGCCCATGGTGTCACAACCCCGAAAGCTTGACTCCGCTGCCGGAGATGTCTTGTCTTGAAGCAAACTGCATCTCCTGTGGCAGGTGTGTAGACATATGCCCTGAGGGCTGCCACTTCATGGACGAAGGAGTTCATGCTTTTGACTTTTCTCATTGTATACAATGTGGGCAGTGTGTGAAAGTGTGCCCAAGCGGTGCTTTGGCACTCATCGGTAAATATACAAGTGTTGCCAAAGTGCTGGAAGAAGCCCTGCGTGACATCCCCTATTACCAAAGCTCCAACGGCGGAGTGACGCTCTCCGGAGGCGAGGTTTTGCAGCAACCCGAATTTGCAGCGGCTTTGTTATCCGCGTTGAAGGAGCACGGTGTCCACACCTGCCTTGAAACCTCAGGTGCCGGGGATTTCAAGGCCCGCAAGCTCCTCTTTTCTCTTGCGGATTTGGTGCTCCTCGACTACAAGCACAGCGACGAGGTTGCACTCCGTGATTGGACAGGCCTTTCAATGGGGCAGTTTGAGGAGAGCATTTCACTGCTGCAGGAAATGAACAAGCCCGTTATTCTGCGTTGCCCTCTGATAGAGGAGGTCAACGACAGCATGGAACACATCGGCGCCATTGCCGATCTTGTTATGCAATTTTCCTGTATATACCAAATAGATTTGCTCCCCTATCACGACCTTGGGTGCGGCAAAGCAAGGAGCATCGGAGCAGCTTGCAGAGTTTTTTCAAAGCCCCAAGAAGAAAAGCTTGTGAGTTACCGAGATTTCTTGATGAAAAAGACAGGAATTCCCATTGTCCTTTGAAATAAAGCCTTATCCCCTCACACTAGTTCTGACAGGAGGTGTTTACAATGGCTACTATATTGATTGTAGAAGACGAAAAAAACATGCGTTTGCTGACGGCTGCCAGATTGGAAGACAAATACAATGTGGTCTGTGCAAGTGATGGCATTGAGGCCTTCGAAATCATCTATGGAGGCAATATCGATCTTGTTGTCGCGGACATCATGATGCCGCGTATGGATGGATTTGAGCTTTTGAAAAAACTGCGGGAAGAGGGATTTTCAATGCCCTTTCTTTTGCTGACAGCAAAGGAGACCCTCGGAGACAAGCAACGCGGTTTTTCCTTGGGAGCTGATGACTATATGACAAAGCCCTTTAGCAGTGATGAGCTCATATGGCGGGTTGATGCCCTGCTGCGGCGAGCCAATATTGCCAAAGAGAAAAAAATTGTCATCGACGATGTGACGATTGACTCGGAGAAATACGCCGTCTATACAGACACGGAGTATATAGAGTTTCCCAGAAGAGAATTTGACCTACTTTTCAGACTGCTCTCCTACCCCGACCAGATCTTTTCAAAAGAACAGCTGCTGGACAGCATCTGGGGCGTGAACGCCGAGAGCGGCGAAGATACAGTGAAAACACATATAAGCAGAATACGAAACAAGCTGAAAAACATTGAGAGCTTTAGCATTGTCACAATCAGAGGGCTTGGCTACAGGGCTGATATTGCGGGAGAATAGATATGGCAAAGAAAACTCATCAGCAATTTACAAGACGAATAATTCCTCAAATTGTCATGCAGTCTATCATTTTTATCTTCACGGCGGTCGCGGCGTATATGTTGCTGACATGGCTTGTCAGTGATGTGGCAAAAATCGAAAACATCTACGAGAGCGCCATGTACCAAAACCTCGGGACATTTGGTCTGCTCGCAGTCGTGTCCATCATCTCCAACTCGATGGTCTATAAAAGGAGATTAAAAGAAGTCGAAACCCTCTCTGAGGGGATTCAAAAGATTGCCGGGGGTGATTTCAACGCCAAAATAACCATCAGCAAAAAAGATGCGCTGATTGAGGTCTATGAGGACTTTAACAAGATGAGCGCAGAACTGCAGAGCGTGCAGATGCTCAGAAACGACTTTATCAACAACTATTCCCACGAATACAAGACACCAATCGCCTCTATAAATGGCTTTGCATCGCTTTTGATCGAAAAAGACCTCCCGCGAGAAAAGCAGATTGAGTATTTGAAAATTATTGTGGACGAATCAACACGGCTTTCAAATCTTTCCAGCAGCACCATGCTTCTCTCCAAATTGCAGACACAGCAGATTGTGAGCGATGTCGAAAGCTATTCTCTGAGCGACCAACTGCAACAGTGCTCCATCATTTTATCCAAGCAATGGCTTGAGAAAAAAATAGAGTTCAACGGCGAGTTTCCGCCGACAAAATATCGTGGAAATAAGGAACTGATGCAACATCTGTGGCTGAACTTGCTTGGCAATGCCATCAAGTTCACTCCCATCGGCGGGGAGATATCTGTCATCGTTTCAGAAGACGATGAAAATATCACTGTCAAAATAGCCGACACCGGTCAAGGCATAGACCAAAAAACGCTGGAGCGCATCTTTGACCCCTATTATCAGGTCGACGGCTCACATTCTGTCAAGGGCCTCGGGCTCGGACTTGCCATCGCAAAGCGCATTGTTGAGCTGTGCAACGGCAACATCGAAGTGAAAAGCGAGCCGGGTTCCGGCAGCGAATTCATCGTGACTTTGCCCAAATGAGATCGTCTCAAACCTTTTTAAAGAGCAAAACCGCAGGCTTTGCTCTTTTTATATAGTAAACCCAAGGTAAACTAATCCACAATTTTAGTTTACGAACTCGATTCTCAACACGGTTATAATAGTATATGAGATAAGGTATCACCGTTGCGAGAAAATATTTTACAGCCACAAGGGAGAAGCGCCAATGAGCGTCTATGAAAATTATTTGAAACAATTTTATCCTGTCAAAACTGTTAAAGACTTTCGACAACTGGTGTATGAGAGCTCAAGAAAGCACAAAAAAGAGAATGCATTTGTTTTGAAAAACCAAAACATCACATATGATGAGTTTAAAAAAGACTACCAACACCTTTGCACCAAGTTTTTGGCCATGGGTTGTGCGGGCGAAAAGATAGCCGTGATAGGCGCCAACAACTACACATGGATTCTGTCCTATCTCGCTGCTGCCACCATTGGCATTGCCGTGCCGATAGACAAGGAACTGTCTCCGCAAGACATCGTTGAATTTATAGAATACGGCAAATGCTGTGCTGTGATTGCCGATGCTGATATTTTGAACAGCATCTCCCCGCTCATGCAAGAAAAACCTGAGATGTTTCGGCTCAATAAAGATGGACAAGGTTCGATCCGTGAACTTTTGAGTGACGGCAGCTTGCTTTATGCATCAGGCATGCGTGAAATCGACACCATGGAGATAGACGAAAACAGATTGAGTGTTTTGATTTTCACATCGGGGACGACGGGCAGCTCCAAGGGCGTGTGCCTGTCACAGAAAAACATCTGTGTCAACATCGCCTCCATTGCTCAGATAGTCAAAGTGGACCGCACGCGACACACCCTGTCCATACTGCCGCTGCACCACACCTATGAATCCACCATCGGGCATTTGCTCTTGCTTTCGAGCGGCGGAAAGATCTCCTACAGCGAGGGCCTCAAGCAAATCGCACAAAACATCGAGGAGTTTAGCCCCAGTGTTGTCATAGCCGTTCCGCGTCTTTTGGATGTCATGCTCGGCAAGATAGAGCGCATGGTGCGCGAAAAACTCCCTGCAAAGTATAAAAAAGACAGCAAAGAGCTGGGATTTAACGAGCTGCTGCTAAAGCTTCCTTTCTATATGAGATATATCATAAAAAAGAAGGTCAAAGCCTCCCTGGGCGGAAAGCTGGACATGCTCATCGTCGGGGCGGCGGCAGTCAAGCCCGAAGTTGTCGAAGCTTTTTGCACTCTGGGTATAAGGACATATCAAGGATATGGGTTGACTGAGTGCTCCCCTCTTCTGACAGGAAACAACGATTTTTATATAAATCCCCATTCTGTGGGTTTGCCCATCCCCGGAGTTGAAATCAGGATACATGAGGCAAACAGCGAGGGCATCGGCGAGATCATCGCCAAGGGCGACAACATCATGCTCGAGTATTATAACGACCCTGAGGCCACCGCCGAAGTTATAAAAAACGGCTTTTTCCACACGGGGGATCTCGGCAAGATGGACAAAGACGGTTTTGTCTATATCACGGGCAGAAAGAAAAACGTCATCGTGACGGAGGGCGGCAAAAACATATACCCCGAGGAGCTGGAAGAGCGGCTCTCGGAAGAGGCTGTTGTGGCAGAGGCGCTTATCCTTGGTGTCAGTGACAACCGCGGATATACCGCCGTCAAGGCAAAGATTTTTCCAAACCAAAGCTTTGTCATCAGCTATCTGCAAAACAACATGCCGCAAAAAGAGGATATCTACGCAATCGTGCATGCCGCGGTGGAACGCGTGAATGACAAGCTGCCCTCATACAAAAAAATCCACATTGTCGAGGTTTTGTGGAACGAGCTCGAAAAGACAACAACACAAAAAATCAAGCGCTATGGCGTAAACTATGCCACATAGGCAAGGTGTTTTGCACTTTGCAGATTCCGATGAAATCGGAGCAACAACAAAAAGACAGTGACAACTTCTTTTTAAAGGAGGAGAGATAAATGAAACGTTTATACATCATAACAGGAGCAAAAGGTCACCTGGCAAGCACAATCATAAAATATCTGAAAAACACGGACTGCCACATTCGCGGCTTGATCCTGCCCACAGAAACAGGCAAAGATGACAAAAACATTACCTATATCAAAGGCGATGTAACAAACACTGACTCTCTCGACACTGTTTTTGCCGACACAGAAGGTTATGAGGTCGTTGTCATACATGCGGCGGGCATCATCAGTATAGCTGAGGAAATCACGCCCGCTTTGTACAATGTCAATGTCATGGGCACACACAATGTCATCGAAAAAAGCCTACAATACAATGTGCATCGGCTTTTGTATGTCAGCTCTGTGCATGCCATACCCGAAAAGTCCGACCTATCGGAGATCAGAGAGGTGGCTGAGTTTTCCAAGGATGCAGTCCATGGGGCGTATGCGAAGACAAAGGCGGAGGCCTCGCAAGCTGTGTTGAACGCGGTGAAACAAGGGCTGGACGCTGTCATCGTACACCCATCGGGCATACTCGGTCCCTATGATTCCGGCAACAACCACATGATTCAGTTTATCAAAAACTATATCATGGGCAAATTGCCCGCCGGCGTGACGGGGGGATATGACTTTGTGGATGTGCGGGACGTGGCTAAGGGCTGTATTGCCGCAGTGGACAAGGGCGAGACGGGCGAATGCTACATTCTTTCCAATCAGTATTTCACAATAAGAGAGCTTATGGAGTATATGCGCACTACCATGCACGGAAAGAAAAAGGTCTGCGTTCCCTTGAGGCTGGCCAAAATGGCGGTTCCCATCTTTGAGGGCATTGCCAAGCTGACCAAGAAAAGACCGATTTTTACCGAATACGCTCTTCACACACTGGAGAGCAACGGCTATTTCACCCATGAAAAGGCCACGAAAAAGCTCGGTTATTTCCCGCGAGACATGAAAAATACAATTACAGACACCATTTACTGGCTGCAGGGAAAGAGAGTGGCACCCGAACCGCTGTAAGGATTTTTGCCGACCGGGCAGATGAGAGAAGATGAGAATATCCCGTATACAGAATGTCGCGGACATACTGTATACGGGATATGTTTATCTCATGGATTCATCGCTTTGGGTTTAACATGTTAAAAGTACTCTGATGATTTTCCACTTTTTGTCGGAATATATGCTATACTATAACCATCACTTGTGGCGGTACATGTCGAGATTTATTATCAATGCATGAATTTTAACGATATTTGTAAGGAGAACGCTGTGAAAGAGAACAAATTCCAAACACCTTTTTATACCGGAGATGAGAGCGCGGATATGATGCGCCATGATGGCGGTTTAAAATATGTGGTGGGAGCGTCGAACTACCAAGTTTTGCGAGCCAACAGGAAAAACCCTCATTTTTCCGGAAATTTTGGCTATACCTACAATCACGGACCCATGCTCACCTATTGGAAGGAAAAGTTTTATGTCCAGTATTTGTGCAATCCAAAGAGTGAGCATACAGGGCAAGGGATGTCCCTGATAAGCACCTCTCAAGACGGAATACAGTGGGAAAGGCCGAAAGTCTCTTTCCCGGAGATAAAAATCCCTGCCGGTTCATACAAATGCCATGACGGCACGGTGATTGAAGTGCCCGAAGAGACAGACGGCTATATGCATCAGAGGGTGGGATTTTATCAATCTGCCGACGGAAAGCTCTTTGTCAGCGGGTTTTATGGGCATTCGCCGGAAAAATCCATTCGCCCGTGGCAAAATTATGGCCTTGGCCGCGTTGTAAGGGAGATCTTTGAAAATGGCGAAATGGGGCCTATCTATTTTATACGCTATCTTGACTACTCAGGTTGGACCGAAGACAAACTGCCCTTTCCCATCTACACCAAATCCCCGGACAAGAGTTTTGTCGCCGCCTGTGAGGAGCTTTTGTCCAATCACCTCTATACACAACAGTGGTCAGAAGAACACGGCGACGCGGACAGGTATGTGACCATAAAAAGTGAAAACATAAGAGACGATGGGAAAAAGAGCAAAACCGGCTCCGTTGTCTCATCCTTTGTTAAAAAATCCAGTTTTTGTTGGTATCACATTGACGAGAGCACGGTTATTGGGCTTTGGAAACACACCGAGGTTGGCAGAAGCGATGACAACGGGAAGACATGGACTATAAAAACCGAACCCAGTTTTGTGACATCCGCCGCCAAAGCCTGGGGGCAGAAGACAGAAGACGGAAAGTATGCCATGGCCTATGTGAACAGCCTTGCCAGTGAACACAGATATCCCTTGGTTGCCGCGGTTTCTGATGATGGGATTGAATATAAGGATTTGGCTGTCGTATTTGGAGAGGTGCCTCCCAAAAGGTATGACGGGGCGCTGAAAGATTTTGGCCCCCAATACGTCCGCGGCATTCTTGAGGGCAATGCAAAATATCCAAAGGGCGCCATGTGGCTGACCCACAGTGTCAACAAAGAGGACATATATGTCACACGGGTGCCCGTGCCTTTGACAAGGGGTGTCTCAGGGCATATAAGTGATGATTTTTCCGATTGTGAAGACGGTTATATAAAAAACTGGAACATTTACAGCCCCATCTGGGCTCCCATCAGGCATATGAAAATGCATGACGGAAAAGACTGCCTTAAAATAGCCGACAAAGACCCCTGTGATTATGCAAAAGCCATGCGGATTTTCCCAAAATCCGAAAAAATCGGCATCTCCTTTGATTTTATGGTGGGCGGCAACTATGAAAAGGATTTGGAAATTGAACTGGCCGACGAAAAAGGCACCCCCGCCCTAAGGCTCCTCATAGGCAAGGGCAGCTTGTGGATACACAAAGGCTATGGCAAAGAGACAATTTTCAAGCTATCTCCACAGATAAGATGGTACAGTTTAAAAATCCTTGCCGATTGCATGGAAAATGCTTTCTCTGTGAGTTTAGACAATTCAGAGAGCGCCTCTGCGATATATAAAATGAAACAAAAGGTATACTCTTTGGAGAGACTTGTTTTGCGCACCAAGGCTTTTAGATATCTCCCCAATATTGAAACCCATCCAAATACGCCGGATATGCAAGATGTGGAGGAACCCATCGAGGAGAGGGTATATTATATCAGAAACGTCAAATCCTTTGGGATATAATATTCAGAGTTTCTATTTTATCACTAAAATAGAAACTCTGAATATTAACGCCTGTTCTACGTACCTAAATTTATACACACCCACACACAATTGTTTAAATACGTTATTTTCTATCACTCTAAAAACAATTTTCTCAAAAAGGGCACGATAAAAGGTAAATTGCATTGTTTGTTTTCATAAAAACTAAAACTTTATATTACAACAGAACGTTCTTTATGTCTAGATTTATTCTTAAGCGATTTATTGATCTTTCCTCTATTTGTCGTACTCTTTCACGTGTAACTCCCAATTTATTCCCAATTTGCTCTAGAGTCCAAACTTTACCATCGTAATATCCCAAACGATAAAGCAATACTTCCTGTTCTTTACCTTTTAAATCTTTCATTGCTGTAAGAATTTTCTGACTAAGACAGAATGTATTAGCAGATTCAACCATCTCTTCGCCAATCATCCCCTTGTCACTCAATTCTGAAGCATCTGGCTTTATGTCCTCAAGACTTATCCACTGCTTTAGGTAATGCAAATACTGTTCTACTTTGTTTTTTTCAAATCCTATTTTTCTTTGAAGTTTTTCGATAAAAAGTTGGCACATATAGATATTTTCGCACGAACAATCGTCTATTATATAATGTTCCTCCATCATTTCTTGAATTGTAAAAATTACTGATTTTACACTAGCAGGAAAATACATTGGATTATTATAAACCCTCATTCGTCGATAAATGGATTGATTAATCCACCATGGCGCATATGTGGAAAATTTATCTTGCTCTGAAGGGTTATATTTCTTAATTGCAATCATCAAGCCAAGAACACCATTTTGTATAGTATCTTCCAATGATACCTGATTTTTTTTATGACAATAAAGAGCTTGCTTTATAACTACACGCAAATACATTTCTATCAATCTATCTCTTGCATACATGTTCCCATTTTGGGCTTGTGGAATAAGAAATTGCCATTCTCGATGTTGTGGAGGAACAATTTTACGGGCAGACTCAATAAATGTTTTTAGTTCTGGTTGAATTAATAAGACTTCATTATATATTTCATCATAATCTAGTTTGCTTCTATCATTTGAAAGCAGATTGTCTCCATCGCTATCATTGTCATCTAGCCTTATGATAACTCCCAGTGTCAATAAATGCTCAGTTAATGAATCAATCTCGAACAATGGTACTTGATGCGCAACAAAACAAGCCAACGCTTCATCTTCAGTAATAAACCCGTTTGCTTTGTATTTGCTATATAATTGGTCAATTATGTGTTGCCTTGCTGTTGCATTTATCATTTCTTAGCTTCTTGCCAACCGACAAAGGTCAATAATTTCATCGGCGTTTTGACCGTAACGTTCTTCAAACTCTTCCATGAAATCATACAGGTTTTTAAGATAATCTTCTTCCGTATGAGATGATTCAATGAGTTTTTCATAGAGGACATCAACTCCGCCACGCACAAAGGATTCGTATCGTTCCTCATCTGCTGTGGCATGATCTTTTCCATAATGACGAAAAGCTTTATCGATTCGCTTTTCAAAATTGGATTCATGCTGTTTATCAAGAAGCATTATTAATCTGTAATTGAACCAAAGCGTTGAGGTTTCCTTTGACATAGCTGCATATAATACATTTGTTGGCTTACCGCCTGTATCTAATTCCGCTGTTCTGTTATATAAGAACCCTACAATAGGAGCAAGAATATATACATCAAGGTTTCTGTTAAACAGTCTATCGTTGGTTTTATTAAAAACCCCTGTTAGCCGATTAACCTTTTCAGCATGAGTGCCCTTGAATTGATAGTCGTCATGAAATATCATATCTCTTTCCTCCTTATACAATATAGACTTCAAATTCACTTTTTTTATCGAAGATATAGCGCTGTCCAATCTTATTGCCTAAATTTGCTTCAGCCAAATCACCGTCTGTATCTTTAATTAAAATAATAACTTGCTCCGCTACATCCGGGAGAACCTCACTAACTGTTTTAATTCTTTTCTTATCAAAAGCAGATAACGGCGCATCCATAACGAGAGGATATGGTTCAGATACTAGCATTGCATTGTCAGCTTGTTGGCTTTGTCTAGCCATTTTAATAACCCCTGCGATAAACGCAAAAATAACAGATATACTTTGAGCAGTGGACGTTTCTACATCCTCTGAGAATCCTGCTTTTTGATCAATTACATTAATTTGTATGTTATATTTTTCATCTAATGAAAGGGAGAATCCTCCGTTGTAAATACTACGGAACAACTCGTTTACTATGTTTTGAAGATTATCTCGCATTTTAGTTTCTTCTGCTATATATTGCTCGGAAAGGACATCGTACATATACTGAGCATAAGCTTTGTAAATTTCTATTTTACGGTTGGTTTCATCCTTGTTAGCTAATTCTTGGCGGGAAGCTTCTAACTCTTTTTGCTTTGTACCATAACTACCTTTTTGCTGATTCAGAGAATCTTTTTCAGAATCAAGCGTGTTTATTTCTTTTTCATATCTGGAAAGATCAGCCTGTAAACTACCTACACTTTCAAGCCCTTCGAGTTGCTGTTCAATCTTTTGGATGTTACCCTCGTGTTCTGTATGTTCTTCTTCAAATTCGCGAATAAACTTATAATCATCACAAAAATCGACAAAGTAGTCCTTTACTGCTCGATTTCTTTCCTCGCATTTACTTACAAATTCACCAATCATATTCCCGATTGATTTTGGTGGTATGTATTCAAGTAGTCGTGTTAGCGAAACAAAAGCATCATTCCCTGCTAAAATTTCAGTTCCGCAAATACATTTTTTTCGATCAAGTAAAAATTGAATGGTTTTATCATTGACATTAGGTACACCCTTATCAAGTTTTTCTTCCTGCGAAAGTGCTTGCAGTGCATCTTTCATGAGCTTTTTAGCAAAGTAACTTGGAGCGTGATTGTTAAAAGATCTCAGTATACTTGTTGTTTTTGCTGATCGTGAACTTACAAGCTGATCCCGCTTCTTAATTAAATTCGATTTTTGCATTGCTAGGTTTTCGCTATCTTTATTTTTAGCAATGCGCTCAGTAAGATCTGTACATTTGTCTTGCGCAATTTCTTTATTCTTTTCAATTTCACTAAGACGAGTTTCTATTCTTTCATTTTTTTTAGATAACTCATTAATCTTGCTGCTATATTCTGCAATTTTAATATTGCTTTTTGCATCATAACTAGATTCATATACACGTAAAACGTTCGTGTTGCCTCTACCTTTCAAATGAGAAAGAGCGGATGTATAAGCACTTAGACCAAGCAGACTTTGAACAGCCCCCGCAAATTCTTGACTTCGTCCGCGTTTAATTTCTTTACTCATGTTTCCAATTCGTTCTCCATCGAAAAAGAAATACTTAGAAAGTTCTTTTGGTAATATTTCTTTCATGCGAATTTCTGTATCTAACGGCTTTACATAATCACGAGTACCATCAGGCTTTTTAAAAGTTATATCAAAAGACCGCTGCCCTGAAGCTTTAATCAAACCGTTATCATCTTTTCTATACTTTTGTTCACTAATTATCGTATACTCTGTTCCATTATGTTCAAGAGATAGTTCAGCCCTGACTGTTTCTTCTGTATTAGTAAGCATAGAAGCCGAAGTAGCTTTACATAGTAAAACTTTGTCATCAAAGGAAGTTTCACCATATAAACACCAAGTAAAAGCCTGGGCGAGTGAAGTTTTGCCTGTTCCATTATCGCCCATAATCATAGTGACATTACGTTCTTTGTCTGTTGCAAAGGAAATCTGTTGCCTTCCTTTAAATTGACGGAAGTCCTTGATTGATAGTGATTTTAATAACATTCGACTTCCTCCTCTATCAACTTTTTAATCATTTGAACCATTTGTAAATCTGTCTTTTCACGTGTTTTAAGGTTGGTTTTTTCGCGTAAAATAAGCCTTCCAAGCATCCGTTGCACCTTTTCGGTATCTATTTCGACACCATTTACCACAGGGTATTGTTCAGCCATTTACATAATCCTCCTTATAATCAATCAAATACTCATTAATAGAATAGGCTTCCTTAACAGTATCAATGATTTTTTCAGCTTCAGCCATGTTCATTGCTAATCTTGCAAATTCTTCGGCACGACTCAGTTCGTTTTTTACTAGAGTTAGTTCTCTTTTTAGCTGTTCTTCAGTAAGTGAGTGAACAACATCTAGTTGTCTTGGCAAAGCAATAAAATCATAAATCTCAGCGAACTCCTTGCCCTCTGCTAATCTTAATACTCGTCCTCTACGTTGAATATATTCTTTTGGATTGGTTGTACTAGCAAGAATAAAGGCTGTTTTTATTTTCGGAATATTCACACCCTCATCTAAGCATTTGATAGCCACCAGAGCTTGTAATATTTTACCAGCAGCAAATTCGCGTTTTAAAATATCACGTTTTTGTACATCCTCACGCGAAGTAAATTGAGCTATATTCATGCCTAGCTTGTTACCTAGCAATTGAGTGACTGCATCGATTTGACGAATGTCATCATCAGATGTATCGGTATAGTCTTGATTGTCTGGTAAAATTGTTGTGGCTCCACAATATACTAACAAATGTTTGTCATAAATATAAGGTTGTATATGTTTTTCGAGTTTGACTATTTTATCTAATGCGCCACCAACCAACCTTGCACGTTTAATTGCCAACATTTTTCCTTTTTCATTTAGCTTCACTTTACCATGTTTATCAAACATTACGCACTTGCTTATCTCAAAAGATAGTTGAGAGTATACCTCAAGTTCTGACTCTCCCAATGTTGTTAATATAGGATAATATTTATATCGAGTTAGTTTTTTTTCCTCTATAGCACGTTCGAGAGTATACTCAATGCATTTATTGCCAAAGAAATTGTATAAACGCTCAGTCCCCTCCTCATCATTATGTCTTTCTAAAGTTGCGGACAGGGCTAATCGATATGTGTATCGTTCTAACAAGAAGCTGCTTAATCTCTCGGCACCAAAGTTATGTGCTTCATCAACCATAATAAATGTATCAACACGAATTTTTCGAAGTAGCCTCTGAACTTTATCTGATGAAAAAGTAGCATTAGTACAAATAAAACATAAGAACTCTTTATTGCGAACGTTTAATTTTTGATCACGTATAGCATTGTCTAATCGCTTATCCCAGTCTTTTTGGGAAGAAGCGCTATATCCAATTATTGGCTTAATATTAAACCTTTCAATGTCTTCTACCCACTGTTCCACTAAATGCTGATATGGACATACAATGATTGAAGCTAATCTATCCTCTACGGCTTCACTTAGGCGAGCTAAAGCAGCAAGGCCAGTATATGTTTTTCCAGTTCCAGTTGCCATATCAAAAATCCCACGAAAACTATTCCGTTCCCATTCTTTTATTGCATCACTTTGATATGGGCGCAAAGAAACATCAGGTGGTACTATTGCTCCGTTTCGGTTTTTTAGTGGATCTTCATCTGCTTGCCAAGGCTCTTCTTCTATGGCTTCGTAGTAAACAATATCGTTGCGTTTATAACGTTGTATTATTTCATTTGTCAGTTCGGAAAAATCTAAAACAGATATGTTGGGCTCATTGTCATTCCAGATAGCTGTAAAAGCTGCTTGTTTGTCTGAAACTCGCTCCCGTTGTTCATTGTTTTTCCACGAACAAAAAACATCTATTGATTCGTAGTTTAAGGTTACTGCCGTCAAGGATTCATTCATTGAGCCGGAAAACGCTACTACATTTCCTTCAACATCGGAGATTAATCCCATTTTTTCATGATACATCCCAATTTGACTATCCTTTTCAGTAAAAGCAATTTTAATGTCTAAAATGCCATCTGCTATCAGATTAGCGAGTTGATTCAAGCTTTTTTCCTCAAATAATGTTTTGGGTTCTGTCAGTTCCCGCATAACAGCATTTTTGAGTATTTTATCGCGCATTTCGTACCCGATGCGAATTGCTTCAACATCCTCTTCAGATAACCTTGGAGATGCCACAAGTTGAATACTTCCACCTTTGTTGGCAAGTGCAAATATACCTGTATGAATTTTGCTAAGAATAGTAGATGAAAAGAAACCTACCGCCCTTTTGTATGAAATAGCGTGGTTAAGGAGAGGCATATAAAAGTCTACAGGTATGTTATCAGTCGATGTGCGGTATGATTGCCTTATTTCAGCTTCTTGTAAACTCATATTGGCTCCTATCTACGAGTTCTTATGTATATATTTTAAGACTCCATCAAGCTTATCGAAGTCTGCTTCCTTGTTAAAATAACTCGTACTAAACCTTACTGTCCCTGCAGGGAATGTACCAAAAAATTTATGTGCATTTGGCGAACAATGCAAACCGCTTCTAACTGCAATGTTATGGTCACTGAGTATTTGCCCGATATTATCGCTTCCGTAGTTTTCAAAAACACAAGAAACAACACTAATACCCGCTGCAGGCGCAATTATCCTTATATTATCATAATTTTTTAACAGCGCGACTAAACGAGAGCGATGAGACTGTTCTTTTTTGAATATATTTTTAATACTAACGCCTGTAATCCATTTTAGTGCCGCATTCAAACCTGCGATTGCCATTATATTGGTGCTTCCAGTTTCATAACGTTCGGGTAAGGTTTCAGGCATTGATTGGTTAGCAGAGTCTATACCAGTTCCTCCAAAGAGGAGAGGATTGAGCTTAAGAGATGGTTTAGTAATAAACCCACCAAGCCCTAAGGCTCCGTATAAAGTTTTATGAGCAGCAAATACAGCAAAATCAATGTTTTGATTATTAAGGTCAGTATCAATTAATCCCATTGTTTGGCACATGTCAATGATATTGATCGCTTTATGTTTTTTTGATAGATCGAAAATTTCACTTATCGGCGCAATGACCCCAAACACATTGCTTGCATGACTAACAATTACGATATTAGGTTTGTCCTCTGTAAATTGGTACTTTATCTTTTCGAGGTTATATTCAAATGTTTCTTTATCGAACGCTAACGTTCTTACATTAAGTTGAAATGTATTGCTGAGATGATAGAGAATCCGTGTTACTGCATTATGCTCAAATGGGGATATGTAAATATTCATTTTATCAGAACATATAGTGCCTCGTAAGATAATATTTAGTGCTTCGGTAGCTGAAGAGTTGAATACCGTTGTTCTGCTAGGGCAATGATTGAGGTTGAGCAACAGCTGCCGAGTTTCAGCAGTTAATGCTGCAGCCTTTGTTGCTAATTTGTGCTGTCCACGCCCAATATTTACTCCACATTCACGGTAAAACTTATCCATGAAAGTATAAACCTCTTCTGGCTTTGGAAAAGTTGTGGCTGCATTATCAAAGTAAGCTGTGTTGCTCAAAACAGATCACCTCCTGCTAACACAGTTTTTCAAGAAGATCAATGAGGACTTGCCGTTTTTCATGTTCAGTTATGGATTGTCCATATTCTTCAAGTTGCGCAGTCATTTCATTCAATAAGAGCTTAGCTCTATTACTATATTCCGTCTTATCAAATCTTTTTGGGATTCTATTGCCATCTGGATCAGTAAAAATAATTTCATATGAAGCTGTCTCTTCGAGCTCAATATACCTGTTAGCATTAAAATCTTCTATAGTATCTTTAAAAGTATATAACTCCTTCAAAAACACACGAATTGTTTCGCTATTCCAATCCTCTATTCGCAAAGAAGTAACAGCCTTTGCAAGGCGTACAACAAAAGCTTTTTCATTATTCGTAATATTTTCCATTAGTTCAAAAATACGGTTCTCATTTCCTGCATAGAGATAATTCCTAGTGCTCTCACTTAAAGACTCGTACCAATCCTTGATTACAGAAGTTAAACTACTGGCCACATTACCTTTTAAAAACACTGATTTCACATCAATGGATAGTTCCGATATAAGGTGGTTAATAGCATTGTCATACTCTTTTTTTGTAGCATCTATCAATGTAACAACATTAACCGAAAAGTCACTCATTCCAAAAATAATAAATATTTTTTCAAATAAAAACTCTCTTGGATTCACATTCAATTGTCTGAAGTTTGATATGAACTTCGTCTTTGCTTTATTAATAACCTCAGAACGACCATTTGCTTTATATATTTCAGTCATTTCTTTTGCATACCTAGGCAATGACAGGAACCATCGCTCCATAGCAGAATAAAGGTAAGTGAAACTATTAAAATCTTTTTCCCGTTTAACAACATACTCTCCAAAGAGAATTTCCAAACGAGACATATATTCTGCTTTATCTTCACTCCAATCTTCTAGAACAACCGAGTAGTCTGCTGGGGCTTCGTTTACATCATTAAGCAAGTCGGCTGTTATTTTAGTCTCCATACCATTATAAAGAATGACGATGTTTTTTTTGTACAAATGCAACACCGCAGCGATGTAAATGGGTATGATACCAGACTTTAAGCCGAATCCATGTTCATGCAGAGTGAGTGTATCATATAATATTTTAAAGCTTGTACCACCTTTACTACCAGCTTGTTCTGTAAAGAAGCTTTTGATTTCGTCAAGCATATCGCGAATGAATTCATCTTCCGGTTCTAAATTAATTGTTGGGTTTTCACCAATATTTTCTACTATGCCAGTTTGTAATAATGTACTGCGCATAATAGAAACATCCTGCCCGGTCCCAGTAAGGCCAATATTCGGGGAAAGCTCATTAGCAAGCAAACCGTTAAGAATTTTCGAGCGACTATTAATAGCAACTGTTGGTAGAATGTTTTTGTTAATCGACTCATTATTTACAATTGGAGTACGATAAAAAATCTGAGTGCATATCTCTGAAAGAAGATTGGATAATTGTGCTTTGCGACGAAAATTGTATTTCTGTCCATTATAAAAATAGGAAGCACTTGCACTCTCAGGACGAGTATATGAGCTAATGAATTTGCCAACGACTTCCGACAAATCATCTATATATATGTCATATTCATCACTTAATAATTCATCGTCAAGAATTTCCGATTTGAGGTGTGTAACTGCTTTATATTCCACGACATCTTTTTCAATGTTAACATACTTTTTAGGTATCACAAAAACAATGCGATTATGAGGTCCCGTTTCTTTTAAAATAGAATCCTCAAGTTTTTTTATTTCTTGTTGGTCTTTGGGAATAATCGCATAAACAGCTCCATCAGACTCGATGTCAGAAATGCGTTTGTCCCAATTAGCAACAGACCAAAAATCATCACTGCTCATAAAGATAAAGTCAAAATAACGCGTAATTTCATTTTTATCATTATATGCAGTAGGATACATATAATTTTCGAACGATGATTCATTTAGAATTTCTGTAACACTCGAATCAATTAATCGTGTCTTTACGTATTTTGTGATTTCCTCGCGTATATCAACACTACTGCTTTTCTTGATCTTCAGGAAACCATTACTTCTTTTTAGATAAACAATGCATTCTTTTTCAATAAGTTCACTCAAAACATCGTTTATTTCTTTTGGACTATCTACTATATCCTGAAAAGCATCTATTATAACATCCGTAACCGGCGGTAGTTTTTCAAATTGTTCAACAAGATAAATTAATGCAATAGTTTTGATTATTTTCGAGTGAAATGGCAAGTCTTCTAATTTTAGCAATACGCTGGAAGTCAGCTTGAAAATTTTATATACGTCGCTTGTATATGGTTCTTTGCGAAAAAGTGGTTCAAAATAATCATAAATGTAGTCAGGCGTGAGCATAGGGAAATCACTTTGAGTGGTTTTTAAAAATGCTGGGAGTGTGTATTTATCATCAGATGATAAAAAAGTAAATAATGTCCTTTCATTTTGTGCTACCTTTTCAGAAAGACGTGGCAAAATAAATGTAGAAATGGGATGTAGAGGATAGCATCCTTCAACAGCACTAGTCACTTCACCCATATTATTTATATCAAGTAGTTGGTTTTTTGAAAATCTATCTTTTAAGTCCTCAAAACGAATTTTGTGTTTCTCTTTGTATTTTCCCCACTCTGCAGGGTTTTTACGAATGACGGTAGAAATAACTTCGTATATTTGAGAATAATTGTTATGGAGGTTGATGTGTTTAAATCTACCGGAAACTCCACGCCATCCATCAACCTTATCTTTAGGCAAATTACTATCGATATAGTTCGCGATGTCTTTATGCGAAATTAGCATTAAGTGCATTTGCTTGTTTCCGCTACGATCACATTTTTCCGCAAAATCCTGTAATAGCTTTATTTCACTGTTACTTGCTGTAGAAATGCTAGATTCGAGATATTTGCTAAATTCATCATAAATAACATAGATTCCTGTGAAGCCTTTTTCTTTTAATTTGTCAGTAATGTTTTCATACAGCTCTACAATATCAAAGCCAAGAAAAGGATTGAAAACGCTTCCTGAGGTCAGTTCCGGATAAATCTCAACAAATTCATCATATGCTTTTACATCGTACTCGTTCAAAGCCAAAACAAAATCATCTATGGGCTTACTAATAGCCCTTGTGAAGATTTTATATGTCTCGGGATAGTTGTCCTTCCATTTTCCAATTTGATTGCTAGCGGCTTTAAAATGCGTATCAGGCATAAGATCTGAAAAACCTTCTTCATTTAGAGACTGCTGAACAGCTCCAAGAAAAGATTGGGTTAGGCTCGTGCTACTTCCTCGAACAATAATGGGAAAGAGTTTTTGGTTGCTGTTTAAATATTCAATCGCAAACTCATAAAGCTCTTTGTTGTGGGCTTTCATTTTAGATAAAAGTTCATTCAACAAGCTCTTGTCTTTTCTAAATAAAAACGACATCAAAACCAGAACAATGTGTGATTTGCCTCTTCCGTATGCACCTATTAAGATTCTAGCTCGTTGAGTAGACGAAGCCACTGTTGATAGTAGTACCTCTTCTATTACATCCAACGATGACATAGTCGGGATAAATCCCTTTACTTTATCATTGTTATTTATATCATAGGCTATATTGACAGAGGTTTGGAAACCTTTTACTATATCAATTATATCGTTCATAAACACTTCTCCTGCGGGATATCATCCGTTAATTGCTAGATAGTATTCTTGTACACATTCAAGAAATGTCCAGTCTGTCTCTACTTGAATAATGTCGAGCCCTGCCGTTCGAATGACTTTTATGTGCCCTAATATATCTATTTTGTATAACAAAGCTATCAAGCTGATAATATCCAAATTGAACACTTTGCCGGCATTTCCCAAATCATTTTGTATGGATGATATTCTTATTGACTTTTCTCCTTTTGCTTGATCAATAATAACAGCAAGCAAAATTAATGGATGCAAAGTGTCATTTTTCGGTGCACTTTTTCTATATATCTTCGCTTTCTTATTAGCTATATCAATCAATCCAAGCTCTCCCAGAGGGCAGTCTATATTGCTTTCAGGTTGAACCTTCTCAGGATTAGATTTTATACGTGAGACATATGTATTGATAATACAATTATAATCATCCTCAAGCGTTCGTTCCGGTTTTTCTCCTTCATCACTGTTACGCAAATATTTGTTTATCTGAGTGACAAAGTCATCTCGTGTAAATTCATTCATATTCAACTCATTAAAAAGATAATACCATGATGTGGCTTCATGATTGCTCTTAACCAGTTGATAATGTAACAACCACAGTGTTCCCATTTCTTCAAAATAAGGGTCATTAGCATATATAATATTGCCAAATTCTGTTGGGGTTTGAACACGCCTGCCCGATGTGGGTTCTTCGGTTAGTCCTACGGCAACAAGCCAATAACGTAATGCTTTGACCATGTTGGCACCAATTCCTAAAACATCCATGGGGTTATTTTCTCGACTAATAAAAACATCATCATGAGCAATGACATTTCTCATGCCTTTACTCAACCAACCCTTTCGAATAAAAAATGTATCATGTGCACGAAATTTCATTTATCCACCTTCTTTAATTGAATGCATTCTTTTTGTTGCAAGTTCCATATTGTAAGGAACTCCCCTTACTTCTTCAATAAAAAAATCAAGTTGTCGAAAAATACATTCACCATCATCAACTAAATTCTTTAGATAATTATCATCTGTAAAAATGGTGGTTGCAATTAAATTGTGGGTTAATGTATTTCTTGATTTTCGCCATTTATCAAGATTATTCAATGTCTCCTTTAGCTTCTTTTTTCTTTTAGGATTATCGTTTTTATTTAATGCATTTAAAATGCTTTTTCCTATTTTGAATTCGGAAGCTTGTGTTTTGTTTGCCCATTCAACTATTTTTTTTAACCTGGAAGTCTTTTTAAATAATGTGTCAAACCATTTATCCGACGTGGTTGTTAATTCAAATATATTTTCAAAAAAATTAGCATCTCTTTTTTTTGTCGTTATAGTATCTGTTTTGTTATTGCCAAACACACCAAGCAATCTCAAAAATGATGAGGTTCTATCTTCGAAAATGGCAAAAAGTATCCACAATGCCTCATAGTGAAAGGCTTCTGATTTAGCTTTTTCAAATCTCTCAATAAGCATATTATATTTATTTTGCTTTTCTGAAAACATTGCCTATCGCCCTTTCGTTCTAAGATACTTTTCCATCATACAGCCGCCTTCAAGGTATTTTGCCGTCACACACATTTTACACCGCTTACACTTACTATCACTTATATGATATATACCACCGGTGATCGAGATTGCTCCAAATCGACAAAGAGATTCGCATTTTAAACAACGGCGGCAAGCATTATATTTTTTAATTTGGTATCCAATCATGCGCTGAAGGTCATCATGTTTAGCTACATTCATTGTTTTGACTTTTACTGAGTATGCAAACCCTTCTTGGGCAAAGGGTTGAATTGAAAGTATTGGCACATTTGTTTTTAGGTCAACTACAATGGTTTCGCTAATAAGTTTACGACCTAACTCCGGCGCAATTCTGCCAAACGGAATAAATAGTTCAATAAAACTATCATCAATCGGTCTGTTAACTTGGTAAACTTTTGCATTTTCCTCAGCAGTACAATTCGTGTATCGAATTTTTACATCCTGTGCTGCTTCGACACCATTACCACCTTGCCTTGCTTTCCATGCGCCTGAATCTATATATTCCTCTGCATCGGGTTTCCCAATGCGTTTTGCGAATTTCACAAGAAAAGTTCTCCATTCATCAAACTGCTTTTCCATATAAATTCGTGCTAAAAATTGTGCTCTATCATTATTATTTGGACAGCACCAACATCCAACAC
Organism: uncultured Oscillospiraceae bacterium; assembly: GCA_964439435.1. GTDB lineage: Bacteria > Bacillota > Clostridia > Oscillospirales > QAMX01 > CAYTOF01. The sequence continues at coordinate 12,821 of CAYTOF010000009.1, read as the reverse complement.
GGTCATATCCTAAACGATATGCATCGTTAAAATCTATTTTTTTTCCTAAGATGTATAGCCAAATATCAATGTCTTTCCATAAGAAGACGGGGGATGCAACTTTTTGTTTTTGTATCTTAATGGCCTCTGCATCATCTTCGAAGCGATTATATTTACTTCTACTAACTGATTCTGATTTGCGGATGCCGTAAAATGTTAGAATGTCCTCATCACGATACAAATTGTTTAACACTCGCGTGATTGGTCCGGTTTTAAACATAGAACAGCACCAACGTAACATCCGAGCTGGTGGGCCAATGTCTTCACACATAGCATAAAAATCCTGATCTCGGTTGATGGCAGTCTTAAATATAGCCTTCGGATTCTCTTGTCGAAAACGCTCCACATATTCTAATGTCATTGGGAACTCAAGTGTTGTATTTCCAAAGATATGTACAAGTGAAGGATCATTTAACGCCCTTACTGTTAGATCGGCTGTGACAGTGGAGTCTTTACCACCGGAAAAAGATATAACAACATTTTCATTTGAATATGAAGAGGCTGCTTGAACAATAAATTGATAAGCTTCATCAGTTATATAGTGGAGCCTTGGTTTGTTCATTTCAATAAATTTTGCAATATTTTTATTGAAATTATCATAGTTGTTTTGCTCCTTATACTTTTCAAGCTGCGCATGAATTTCTTTAGTGGTGAGTTTTGAGTAATCTTTTTTGCTCATTACAAAAGACTTACCATCAACATATATTCTGTTGTTAGCAGCCCAAACACTACTATTTAAATAAGAGAGGGGTTTCCCTTTAATGATCTCAAAAAGTAATCTTTCTTCTGGAAATACAGGCCTCAAGTCAGCGCATAAATACATGGTTACAGCCTGACAAGAAGGGCATGAATTTTTATCGATATCGTTTGCATATTTTATTATTGGGACATTGCAATCCTCACACCAAAATATTTCGAGAGGTATGTCATGTTCAGTTAAGCTTTCACAATATTCACATTTTTCATTATGTGTTTCTCTACAACAATTGCTACACCACAAAGGTCATCTCCTCCTCTCCTCGTATATCATATCATATTTAGTGGTCCATAAGACGGACATTAGATTAAATACAAAGTGCTACCGAATAAACATTCAAAAAGCTTGAAGGCTTATATAATTAGACAAATCCAATACACATTTTTTCTGTGATATAATTTTGGAATGATTATTTCTTGATTTCTTACATCCCATATGTGTTTTTTTGATCATTTTTCGTTCAACCGTTAATACAGAAACTTGTGTATTATTGTTAAATAACACGCTCTCTCGTTCATTTTAAATGTTTTTTATATATTATATCATTAAATCCTTTGTAAATAAAGTAAGGCTGGATTATTTTGTTTGAAATGAAATGAGGCTTTTTTAACTTTTTATACACACTCTAAAAAGTATGCAGCATCATTATATCGCCTGATTTTGCCTGCAATATAATAATGAAAGTGATTGTATTTCGACAATGCTCAGTCCGTAGAGTTATAAAAGCATTCGATGAGGCGTAGGTATGTGTTGTATGAAAAAGATTTTACTATCTTTTTGCATCATCTGCCAAAGAAGCAATAGAAAGATACTGTATCTTAATTTGTATAAATAGGCTTGTAAATACATTACCAGATCTCCTTTTTTATACTACTAAAGTTAGCCGTGATTTCTTTGCCATTTCACTTGCTTTCATGGTATATTTAATGAATTATGTTCTAAGAATAAAATCAGATTGAATTTTTCTAAGGCAGCTCTACCCCTGTTCGCCCAAAGCTTGTTTATTTTAAAAACGACAGCAATATAAATGCGTTGATTACCATGAGGATGGATCAAGATAGCTCAAATACAATCAAATCCAAAACCTACAGCATTCACTACGGCCAGAGCTCCGGAATACGAAAAGAAAGCCAAGGAGACATCAAGCTTGCCTTGGAGAGCATAAATTGCACCAGTGGAGCAACTTTTGTCAAAAAAGCTGAAGAAGAACACCGCACGATTTTAGAATACTCCATCACTTTTGACTAAACTTTGCCATAATCCCTGTTATCATAAAGCACAAATCAGCCCATAAATTACGGAGACTCCGCAATTTATGGGCTTTTCTTTTCTCATATTATATCTTTTCGCTCAAATTTAGCCCAAAGCATCAGCAAGATAAACAAAACGGCAAAGAAAACCACTATGACAAGAGATAGCGCGGCTGTAAAACATTCGCAACCGCTGCCTTTTGTTTTGTTTTCAGGCTCGGCATTTTCATCACTCTCGGTTGCAAGGCTGATTTCGATGTCTGTCGGGTCTGTCTTGCCGTTTTTGTTCCGGGCCATCCAGTGCAACGCCCTCACCGCCCCTTTTTATGCTTTTTTGCCTTTGCTTTCACCTCTTTTTACATCTCTATCAAGGATATCGCCCATATAATAACAGCGGAATGCCGTGTTTTCAACAAAATCCTCGAAAATTCGAACAATTCGAAACAAATATTCCCGTTTTTGACACTACTAAATTTAGTAGTATTTTTTTGTGAATTCTTCGTTATATTGTTTAGTTTTATGGTATAATTACAAAGTTGTTTTAAAAAATGTATCCTGATTTATTTCAAGCTTTGAAAACACTTCAATCTCAAATGACAAGAAGGGAGTTTGCATATATGATGTCATAAAAGGCATAAGTTTATATAGCACCAAATTGAATAAAATTTTGCAATTATCAACCCTATCGGCCATAGGCTAAAGAGACCGGCGGCATTATATTTAGATTGGAATGGCAATGGCAGCCGCACATTTAAATAAGACGAAACGGAGAATTTTTATGAGATCTATAAAAGCCTTTTTAATTGTTGTTTTGACATTTTCACTGCTTTTGACAGCAGCCTGCGGTATCGAACTCGGCAATGCAGACATAACAGAAAAAGGTACGGATACAACAACTTTAAGCACCCCTGAAAGTGATCACACCACAGCTCTCGGCGAAACAGTGGTGTGGACAGGTACCACAGCGCCCGTTGACACCACATCAATGACCGACATCACCACATCCGATGACAGCCCTGTCGAAACAACAACTTCAACGGAGCCTCCCTCTACAACCACAAACACAACAACAAAGAGCACCACAATTACCACGACAACCAAAGCAACCACAACCATAACCAACCCCACAACCCCAAGCACAACAACGACGAAAGCCACAACGGCAACAACAAAGAGCACTACAACGACAAAAAAGACAACAAACACCACGACAACTAAAGTCACGACGAAAACCAAGAGCACAACAGCAACAGCACTGTCTATCAAAACCCAGCCACAGTCCATCAGCAGGCTGGAGCTATATACCTTGGGCACAATAACAGTCGTAGTCACCGGAGGCAGAGCTCCCTACACTTATCAATGGCAAAGTGAGAGCCAAGGCTTTTGGAGTGACCTCAAAGACAATAACGTGTTTTCTTCAAGCGGAACAAAAACTTTAGAATTGTTCGTTGACGGTTCCTCTTCATCGTTCTCGGTCTACCACGAAAAGTTGAGATGCAAAATCACCGACAGTGACGGAGAATACGTTATCTCCAACGAAGTTGAAGTAGGAGCTCCCCTTCTCATCACCAGGCAACCTGTTTCTCAATCTATTGCAATAGGCAAAACAGCGCATATTAGCGTCAATGTTATGGGCGGAAAACCACCCTATACATATAGATGGCAAATCCAGAAGGGCGGAGGCACATTTTTTGATATAACAGATGGAGGTGAATATGCCGGGAGCAAAACAAGCACTCTCTCTTTAAGGCCCGGCACTACAAATTCATGGATTTACTTCGACAATTTTCGTTGTGTGATTAAAGACGCAGAGGGCACCGAGATAATAACTGCCGAATTTAGAATCAGTAAATAACCTGCACAAATACGAGTATGAACAAAACAGACAACGGTGTTTTCCGCTGTCTGTTTTACTTTATTGCTCACCCATTAGCATTTTACAGTATTTAAAATACCTCGGCAACTCTTGCCGATGAAAACTCCACATTAATTCCTTTGTAAATAAAGTGAAGCTGGATTATTTTGTTTGAAATGAAACGAGGCTTTTTGAACTATTTATACACGCTCTAAAAAATATATAGCATCATTATATCGCCTGATTCTGCCTGTAATATAATATAAACGTGATTGTATTTTGACAATGCTCAGCTCGTAGATTTATAAAAGATTCGAGGAGGAGTAGGTATCAGTTGCATGAAAAAGATTTTACGATCTTTTTGCATCATCCGCCAAAGAAGCAATAGGAAGATACTTTTTTTAGCTTGTATAAATAGGCATGTAAATACATAGCCGGATTTCCTTTTTTATACTACTAAAATTAGCAGTGATTTTTTGCCATTTCACTTAGTTTCATGATATAATCAAAAAGATATGCTCTGAGAATAAAACCTGATTGAATTTTTCTTATGAAAACACGCCTTGCCCAATATTGCACGAAGGGAGTTCGCTCACATGAGATCATTACAAGTGTATATAATATATTAATAATGTGTAGTCATTATCTGCACGCATTTAGACCCAGATAAAGATATTGTAAAAAACCTGTGCTAAGGCTGTTGTTTTAACAACCCCGGCAGAAAATGATGGTTTTGCGCGGAAGTCCAATCCATCAAAGCCTCACACACTTGATGAGAATCGGCATTTATATTTCAAAGAGCTAAAATTTAACGATATTGATTTACAACCAAATAACTTCAAAAAAATGTGGTGATATAAGACAGGACTTAAACAACGTCAGTAAGAATCGTATGTCCAATAAAGATGAAATGGAGAATTGAGATGAGATTTATAAAAACTTTTTTTGTTCTTATTTTGATGATTTCAATGCTTTTGATAGCAGCTTGTGGTGTGGAACTCGGCAGCAAACCGGTGATAACGGACACCGGCTCGAATACAACCACCATTGGCTCCTCGGAAAGCGCCGAAACCACGGTGCTCGATGAGACAACAACATGGGCAGGCACTACAGCACCAATAGATACTGTAACATCGACCAGCGCTTCATCAACCGATGATATTCCGGAGGAAACCACGGTTTCGACGGAAGACACCACATCAACCACGAGCACTACCACAACCACTACAACGACTAAAGGCACTACATCCACTACTACTGCTAAAGCCACCACAGCCGCTACTGCCACAACAAAGAGTACTACAACAAAAGCGACCACCACGACCAAAACCACCACAACCAAGGCGCTGTCCATTAAAACACAACCAAAGTCTTTTAGACTTCCGCTCAATACCGCTGGCAAGCTGACGGTTGAAGTCACAGGTGGCAGGGCTCCCTACATCTACAAATGGCAAAGTCAGAGCCAAGGCGGTTGGGAAGAGATAAAGGACAGTAACACTGCATGGTCTAACGGAACAAACACCCTGAATTTATATGCTACCAGTCCTTCTTTGTTTATTTACCACGAAATCATACGATGTGAGATTACCGACAGCAATGGAGCAAAGGTGGCTTCCAACTCGGTTGGTATGGAGGCCCCCCTCAGCATCATCAGACAACCCACTTCTCCAAAGATTTCACCGGGCTCGTCGGGTAGCGTTTTTGTCAGCGTTTTAGGCGGAAGAGAACCCTATACTTATCAATGGGAAAGCCTGAGCCAAGGCTATTGGGAAGAAATAGTAGATGGCTTCGATGTATCGGGCAGCAACACGAGGACGCTTACTTTAAAGCCTGATGTATCCTGGTCATGGATTTACCACGAAGAAATCCGCTGCAAAATTACCGATGCAGAAGGCAACTTTGATTATTCTGACACTGTAACCATTACCGGATAATCCACAAATGCGAATAAAACAAAACAGACAACGGTGTGTTCCGCTGTCTGTTTTGTTTTATTGCTCATCCATTAGCATTTTACAGTATTCAAAACACTTCGGCAAACACGCTGCGCCGTGCCATGTACATGGTTTTTCCGCCATTTGGCAAATCAGCCGATGAGAGCTCCACATTTGCCTCTGTATCTGCGCAGTTACACACAAGCAGGAGCGTTTTCCCGTCGCTGTTGCAGCGGAAAAGACCTGCCTGCACGGCGGGTATGAAGTATTCCTTGTCAAGCATGGTTTCCCCTGCGATGTCTGCAACATCGGAGCGCACCTGCGGCGGTTTGAGCAATCTCCCCGCATTGAAAAACCCCCGATACTTTGCCCGTGTGCGTATCATCTCGCGATAAAACTCCCGCTCTTTTATTTGCAGATAGCGTGTCGGGGCAATCCATCCAAGCTGTTCGCCAAACATCAGCCCCTCCGCCGTCAGCGCAAAGACAACATCATCCTCCGCATAATAGTATGCCCTGCCAAGGGTTGTGGCATATCCCGCATAGATCGCCGCCCAGGCGGGCACCTGCCTGACCTCGACACAGTCCCAGGAGAGAAAAGCTGCGATGTGGCGCATATAGGGCTCTGCCGTGGATTCGGTGGTGATTGCCTTGTTCGGCGGCAGGGTGCGAGCTGTCCGTGCGAGGAGGCGGTCATAGGCCTCGGGCCACCAGCCTCCGCCTCCCGCGGAGTGAGGATGGGTCGCATCGCAGCAGGGTTTTGGCGCGGCCGAGGCGATTTGATCGACATAGACAGCGTCTGTGTTCAGTCTGTAAAATATCTCGGACAATATCTCTGTGACCTTGTCTCCCCAGACCTCCGTTGAGGGGCACATGACGGCGAGCTTCACATCCGAGCCGTCTTCCTCTTTAGAATTATATGTTTCTATAAAAACCTCGCCTTTTTCGTCTTTCGTCGCCCCGGGGCGAGCCACATCGGTAAAGAGATAGTCCTCCGCTCCGCGGTCGCGCGTGTCCCAGAGCCGCCCGTTGATATAGGGCATGACCTTGATGCCCTCTTCGTGCAACTTGGACACCATTTTTGGGAAAAAGGGCTTTTCGGGTATGTAGTGGGGATAGTCGTTGTCAAAGGGGACACGGTGCCAAAGATAGACATGGGCGGCGGAGGGCTCTTCAAAACCAAGGTCCGCTTCGGCTTTTTTGAGCAACTCCATACTCGCTTCTTCGTCATTGGAGATGCTGAAAAGCCACCAATGGGGCACATTTTTCAGCCAGTTCGGCGCGGCGACACGCCCGTTTTCATCTACCTCGGGGATCCAGCGCGCTTCTTTCAGCACAAAATCACGGTAAAACATCGTCGCATCGTACCAGTTACCGTCAAAGATCCGCCATATAAGGGGGCCGTTTAACGTCTGCGAGTTGCGCGGTGAACAGGTATCTCTGCAGATATATTCGGCATACAGGCAACCTTCACTTTCGCCTTCGGCTTTGTGACAGACGAGGTTTTTTTGTGCTCCCGCAATGTCGTGCATCCCATAATACAGCCCGCGCCCCTCATCGAGACACAGAGCCATATATTGTAAAATCGCGGCGGAGGCGGGGTATCCGCCCTTTCTCTCCACCTTGCCTTGCGGTTCAAATCCGCGCAGCAAAAGCCCTGACCTTGCAGGGAAAAACACACTCATCTCCGCAGAGGCGGCAAACCACAGGCGAGGGTATTCAAAGGCATATACAGAAAAATTTGCCATGTTGTTTTCAAAGGAAATCGTCCACTCAAGGCCGTTTTCCACAGTCGGCGCAAGGGAGAGGCGTACACGCAGTCCGTTTCTGTATAGAGTGATCCCTCCCGCATCTGCATGGGTTTTTTCCCAGTCGGAAAGGGACGAGATCTTGGTCCTTTCCTTTGTTTCGAGGTCAAGCAGCGTTATTACAAAAAGCTCGCCATTGCCCGAAAAAAGCGGAAATTCCCCATCATGCACGGAGGCAAGTGCCGCTCCACTTTCAGAAAGCTCAAGCCCCACCCGCAGTCTTCCGGAAATGTAGTGAAAATCCATGATATAGTCCTCCATTTTAAGTCCGGGCAACTCTGTGCCCGCTTGTTGGTTGTGTATTTCTCATTTTATTTTACGTGCATTGTTCCAAAAAAATTGTATCATCTACTCAGTGCCATTGTCAATGAATGCCCGGCAAAAACGAAAACAATTATCTAAAGCAAAACCCATGGTAATTCATCTCTCCTCGGCATTGACAGAAGCGCCGGCAAGGGATATAATATATCAAATATAGGTCCATGGGATAAGGAGGAGTATAAAATGGTCAACACGGATCCCGCAAGCAAATTTGTCAAAGACGGAGTCACCTTTGACGATGTCTTGCTGATTCCCGCCGAAAGCAGTGTTTTGCCCGGTGATGTAAATGTCGAAACAAATCTGACCAAAAACATCAAATTGAATATACCCTTGATGAGTGCCGCCATGGACACAGTTACCGAATCGCGTATGGCGATTTCGATTGCTCGTGAAGGCGGCATTGGCATTATTCATAAAAACATGAGCATAGCCGCCCAAGCTGAACAGATTGACCGCGTGAAACGCTCCGAGAGCGGTGTCATAACCAATCCTTTCTGGCTGGAACCCCACAAAACCCTGGCAGATGCGGACTATCTTATGGCAAAATACCGCATCTCAGGCGTGCCCATATGCAAAGGCGGTAAGCTTGTCGGCATCATTACCAACCGCGACTTGAAATTCGAAGACGATATGACACAGCTAATAGATGATGTCATGACAAAGCACAATCTGATCACAGCGCCCGTCGGCACAACGCTGGATCAGGCCAAAAGCATTTTACGCAAACACAAGATTGAAAAGCTGCCGCTGGTCGATGAAAACTTTGCCCTGCGCGGGCTTATCACCATAAAAGACATCGAAAAAGCTCTGCAATACCCTCATTCAGCAAGGGATTCGGACGGCAGGCTTCGTGTCGGCGCAGCCATCGGAGATGCTCCCGATGTGCTGGAGAGAGCGGCTGCTCTTTTAGAGGCCCATGCGGATGTCCTGGTGTTGGACTCTGCCCACGGCCACCACAAAAACATCATCAAGTGCCTTGAGAGGCTCAAAGTCAAGTATCCAAATGCAGAGATCATCGCCGGCAATATCGCAACTGCGGAAGCTGCAAGGGCATTAATCGATGCGGGAGCGGATGCCATAAAGGTCGGCATGGGCCCGGGCTCCATATGCACAACGCGCGTCATTGCGGGTATCGGCGTGCCCCAGGTCACAGCTGTTTATGACGCCGCCATTGTCGCCTCCAAATACGGTATCCCTGTCATCGCCGACGGCGGTGTGAAATACTCAGGGGATATTGTCAAAGCCATTGCTGCGGGAGGCGATGTTGTGATGCTTGGCAGTTTGCTTGCTGGCTGCGAAGAAAGCCCCGGCGAGAGCGAAATATATCAGGGCAGGCAGTATAAAGTCTACAGAGGCATGGGCTCCCTTGGCGCCATGGGCGGAGGCAGCAGCGACAGGTATTTCCAAGGCTCCTCCAAAAAACTGGTTCCCGAAGGTGTTGAAGGCCGTGTCCCCCACAAAGGGCCCCTCTCCGAAACAATATATCAATTGATTGGCGGTCTGCGTTCGGGCATGGGCTATTGCGGTTCACCGAATCTCGCCCATTTACAAAACAACGCACGTTTTATACGCATAAGCGGTGCGGGGCTGCGGGAGAGCCATCCCCACGACATCTACATCACTAAAGAATCTCCAAATTACAGCGTAAATCCGTTGGTTTGATTGCGCGCTGCATTTGCTGTTTTCGATTTATATAAGGGGGTTTGCATATGAAACTTAGTTTTTCCACACTCGGATGCCCCAACTGGGCGCTTTCCGAAATACTATCCGCCGCCAAAGACCTCGGTTTTCAAGGCATTGAGTTGCGCGGTCTTGGCCAAGACATACGTCTGCACAGTGCGCCTGCCTTTCAGCCCTCCAATCTTGAACACATCAAGAGCGAGCTTGCGAGCAAAAATCTCGCCATCCCCTGCATAGCCACAGAATGTGAGCTGCAAAAACAAGACCCCAATATGGTGATAAACCTGATGCGGTACATCGTGCTGGCAGAAAAACTAAACTGCCCCTATCTCAGAGTGCTCGGTGACACCAACCCCTGGCCCGGAGAAAATGTCGACATCTCCCTGGTGGAACACCAGCTTGCGCTGCTCGCCGCTGAGGCAAAGGATTTCGGCGTGACACTGCTTTTGGAAAGCAACGGTGTTTTTGCCGACACGGCAAGACTGCGCCAAGTGCTGGAGGAGGTGGACAGCCCCCATGTAGGAGCGTTGTGGGACATCAACCACCCTGTGAGATATTTCAACGAATCTCCAAAAACCACATATGAAAACATCGGAAAATACATACGCCATGTTCATGTGAAAGACTCTGTCCAAGAGGGCGACATGGTCAAATACAAGATGATGGGCCACGGCGACTTGCCCATCACCGAGGCTTTTGGCCTACTCAAAGCAAATGATTACAGCGGATATCTGTCCCTTGAGTGGACAAAACGCTGGAACAGCGAGCTGGAGGAACCGGGCATTGTGTTTTCACACTTTGCCTACGCCGCAAAAAACTTTTGGAACAACGCATAGAGCGGCAATCAAGCCGCTCTTTTTCTTGCCCATTCAACGACAAAAATCAACTATTACAGAAAGAAAGGTGAGCAGGTATTAACGAGATATACAGAGAGATTTTCGATTATGTCCAAAAACTGGAGATAATCGACACCCATGAGCATCTTCCCGGCTGTGAATCAAAACTCCCCAAAGACACCGATATTTTAAAGGACTATCTCACCCACTATTTCAGTGTCGATTTGCGCTCTTCGGGGCTTGGTGCGGAGGATTTTGCCTTTGTCCTTGACAAGGACAAGCCCTTGGCTGAGCGGTGGAAAGTGGTTGAGCCATTTTGGGAAAATGCACGGCACACAGGCTATGGCAGGGCCATAGACAAAACAGTCAAAGGCCTCTATGGCATTGAGCGCCTTGACGGCACAACTCTGGAGAAGGCCAACGAGCTGTTTTTGGCGGCGCGGCAAGACAACCCATATAGGCGTGTGTTGAGAGAGAAAAGCAACATCCGCACAAGCCTTGCGGACAATATGGATTTGGACTCCGATAAAAACTATTTCACCCCCGTCTACAAAATAGATGCCTTTTTATATTTGGATGGCTTTGACCATGTCAAAAGATACGGAAAAGAAGCAGGTGTCACAGTTACCTGTTTTGATGACTGGCTGAACACCGCGGAATATCACATAGCCAAGGCTATCGCCCAAGGTGTCACCGTTTTCAAATGTGGTATGGCATATGTTCACTCGCTGAACTACGAAAAGTCAAGCTACAATGCAGCGGAGGAGGAGTTTAACAGGATTTTCAAATACATCCACCTCTCGCACTGGGTTCTTGGCGACATCGAGACAAACATCGATTTTCGCGGGTATATGATGCACTACCTCCTGCGGATAATCAGTAGGCATGGGTTGACGGTGCAATTTCACACAGGTCTGCTGGAGGGCAATGGCAATACCTTGGCCCACAGCAATCCCGAGCTTTTGAACAACCTCTTTCTCCTGTACCCCGATGTGAAGTTTGACCTCTTTCACATCAGTTATCCGTATCAAAGACAAGCAATCGCCCTTTGCAAGATGTTTCCGAATGTTTTTCTCGACATGTGCTGGGCGCACATCATCTCCCCACAGAGCTCAAAGGAGTTTCTTTCCGAAGTTATCGACGCACTGCCCCTCAACAAGGTCAGCGCATTTGGCGGAGACTATGCCATGCCGGACCCCGTATACGGCCACCAACTGATGGCCAGGGAAAATGTGAGCGCAGTTCTGGCAGACAAGGTCAAGGAGGGGATTTTCAACACAGACAGAGCCTGCACCATAGCCAAGATGCTGTTTTTTGACAATCCTGTAAGCATATTCAATCTGAAGGTATGAATATGCTCTCTGCACAGTTGAGCAGAGACTGTGACAAAGTAGCTTATGAAAATAAACTTCGTTCATCTTTGTGGATGAACGAGGTTTATTGTATGTCAGTATTATATCAGTGTGTTTATTGCATGGGCAGCTATCAGGCCTTTTTCCTCTGCCTCGCGGAGTTCTTTTGTAACCACCGCGGCGCATCCCGTACCGCCCTTCCGAAGAGGGGAATTTTCTATTATCAAGCTCTTTTTGCTTTCCTTTTAGAGTGGAGCCGGTTTATTTTTCTATCTCTGCCGGCATTGACGTTATTTCTCTGATTATATCCTCGTCAAACTTCGGAACGCGGTCGTAGGTGTACAGCCCGTTCACTTCTTGCTCTATGTCCGTCAACTGGGTGTAGCAAAAACCGCAGATGAGCGGATTTTGTGCCAGCACGGAGACAAGTCCGCGATAGCGGGCGATGAACTCCTCTTTGCTCTTTGGCGCTTTTCCGTATCCCCAACCGGGTCTGCCCGGTGCCCACCATATGCCTCCAAATTCACTGACAAAAAAGGGCAAGGCGGCATCATAGGTCTCTTTGGCATTGTGGTTGATAAAGGGAACCTCACCCTTTGCCAGCGCTTCGTAGTGGCTTGCAAAGACGACGGGGTCCTGCTCATAGTCGTGGCAGTCGTAAATGTCCGTTTTCACGTGCACATAGCCGCTTGTGTCGATGACGGGTCTCGTTGGGTCAAGCTTTTTTGTCATCTCATAGACATCTTTCACAACTCTTGGATCTTGATCTCTTTGCGTCTCATTGAAGGGACACCAGCCGATTATAGATGGGTGGCTGTAGTCCCGCACAACCACTTCGCTCCATTCCGGCAAAAAGTGATACAGGGATGCGGGTTTTGAGATGTCCAGCCCCCAATTTGCGTGTTCTCCCCAGCACAAATATCCAAGCTTGTCCGCCCAATACATAAAGCGGGGTTCGAAAACCTTTTCGTGCAGTCTTGCGCCGTTAAA
>CAYTOF010000008.1:34327-47425 GCA_964439435.1 uncultured Oscillospiraceae bacterium | reverse complement strand
GGGACTGGGCTCTATGGTGTTTATATCGAGCACGAAGACCGGCCCCTCGGATGTCGGAAGGTCGCTTCCGCCAAATAGCTCATCCAGACCTCGACCAAGTCCGGTATTGGTTTTCCCTGCCATAAACACCTCCGTTATTTATGCTTTTTATGCAAGCGATTTCTCTTTATAAACTCCTCGCTCAGCGCCTCATAGCTTTCGGTACCCCGCGAATAACGGTCATAATAATAAATAGGCTTGCCGTGGCTGGGAGCTTCACTGAGTCGTACATTGCGGGGAATGACTGTCCTGTATATTTTATCCGCAAAATATTTTTTCACTTCGCGCACGACTTGGGCGGAAAGTTTGGTTCGTCCGTCATACATGGTGAAAAGCAGCCCGTCAAGGTCGAGCTTGGGGTTAAGTCGTTTTTTCAACATGCGAATGGTGTCGATCATTGCGGTCAGCCCCTCCAAGGCCAAGTATTCACACTGAAGGGGAATGAGAACGCCATCGGCTGCACATAGTGCATTTAGCATGAGCAGACCAAGCCCGGGGGCACAGTCAATCAGTATCACATCATAAGAAGGACGCAAGGGATCGATTACGCTTTTCAGCACCAGTTCGCGATTCTCGCGGCCGACAAGGGCAATTTCGCTGCCCACCAATTCGAGGTTTGCCGGAATAATATCGCCGTACTTGGTTTTGTGTATGCCCTTTTCGATGGGAGCCAAATTGTCGATGAGCTCAAATACTGTGACAATGTTTTTTTGAGTGATACCAAAGCTGCTGGATGCATTTCCTTGAGGATCGAAGTCGACAAGAAGTGTGTTGACACCTTTCATATTGAGAAAAGATGCGAGATTGACGGCGGTTGTGGTTTTCCCTACTCCGCCTTTTTGATTTGCGATGGCGACAACTCTGCAGTCAGATTTGAATTCAGACATTAAAAACTCCGTTCCGGTGCCAAAAAACGACCGCAACAACATAATTATACTGATAATTATATCATAACAGCGAAAATATTCAAGCGGCAATGTTTCACGTGAAACATTGCCGCTTGTTATAAAGACTGATATTATGGTAAAATAGAGGCGAGTTGGAAAAAGGAGATGTGTGGCCATGGATGTTTTGGGGGAAATGAACGAGCTCATTGCCAAAATAGAGAGGGCAAATGAACTTTACAACAAATACGATGCGCCGGAAATCAGCGACTATGAATACGACATGCTGATGCGTCGTTTGCAAGAACTGGAAGAAAACCATCCGGAGCTTAAAAGACCTGATTCGCCGACGCTGCGCGTGGGAGGGGGGATACTGCCTTTTTTCGAGCAGATCAGCCACGAATACCCATTGGAGAGCTTGAATGATGTCTTCAGGCTCGAAGATCTGCTGGCATTTGACAAGAGAATAAAAGATGCGGTGGGCAATCCTACTTATGTGGTTGAGAGAAAAATAGACGGGCTCAGCGTGTCATTGACATATGAAGATGGGTTTTTTGTGTCCGGAGCGACCAGGGGGGACGGACAAGTCGGGGAGAATGTCACGGAAAACCTGCGCACTATAAAATCCCTGCCTCTAAGGCTGAAAGACGGTGCCCCGCAAAAGCTCGTTGTGCGAGGTGAGGTCTATATGAGCGAATCCAGGTTTCAAAAACTGAACGAAGAGCGAGAACTGGAGGAAAAGCCAACCTTTGCAAATCCGCGCAACGCGGCGGCAGGCTCCTTGAGGCAATTGGATCCGCAGATAGCCGCAAGTCGAGGGTTGGAGTTGTTTGCATTTAACATTCAAAACGACGAAGAAATAGGCCTTGAAAATCACAGCGAGGGTCTGAAACTGATGGAGGAACTCGGATTACCTGTTATTCCTGAGTTTGTGGTATGTGAAAGCATAGTAGAGGTGTATGAGGTTATAGATGATTTAGGGGAGCGCAGGGGGACAATAGGATATGGGATAGACGGAGCTGTGGTAAAAGTCAACAGCTTCGCCCAGAGAAGAGCTCTTGGCAGTACATCTAAAGCTCCTCGTTGGGCAGCGGCATATAAATATCCGCCGGAAGAAAAGAGAACTAAGTTGCTTGACATCTTTGTTCAAGTCGGAAGAACGGGAGTGCTCACTCCCAATGCGGTTCTTGAGCCTGTGCGTCTTGCGGGCACCACGGTCTCTCGAGCCACTCTTCACAATGCGGACAATATAGCGCAAAAAGACATACGTATAGGCGATGTCGTCATTGTTCGAAAAGCGGGTGAGATCATACCTGAAATAGTTAGTTCTGTCCCGGAATTGAGAGACGGCACTGAAGAGGGGTTTACAATGCCGAAATATTGTCCGGAATGCGGCGGCATTGTGGTGAAATTTGAAAATGAAGCTGCTTCCAGATGTATATCCGCAGACTGCCCGGCACAGCTTGGGCGGGGTTTAATTCACTTTGCTTCCCGAGATGCAATGGATATAGAAGGACTGGGTGTGGCGGTGTCTGCATTGTTGTTGGAGAAAAAACTGATTAAGTCCCCTGCCGATCTGTACACTTTGAAGGTTGAGGAGATTTCAGATCTGCCGGGATTTGGCAAAAAATCTGCCCAAAAGCTCATCGACGCCATTGATAACTCCAAATCAAAACCCCTTTCAAAGCTTTTGTATGCCTTTGGAATAAGACAGGTGGGCCAGAGATCTGCCCTGGTATTGGCAGAAAACTTTGGGACACTTGATGCTTTGGTAGCGGCGTCTAAGGAGGAGATGTCAGCCATCCGCGATATCGGACAGGTGACGGCAGAAAGTATATACAACTGGTTTTCCATGGAGAACTCAAAAAAAATGATAGAAAAGCTAAAAGCCGCAGGAGTGAACACAAAACAGAGTCAAAAACCAAGAGTCGGTATTTTTGATGGCATGAATTTTGTGCTGACAGGCACATTGCCCACACTAAAACGCAGTGAAGCGTCAAAGATTATAGAGTCTTTAGGAGGCAGAGTGATGGGCAGCGTGTCAAAAAACACAACCTTTGTTTTGGCGGGAGAGGACGCAGGCAGCAAGCTTGACAAGGCGCGCAGTCTTGAGATTGAAGTTGTGGATGAAGAGTGGTTGCTTGAAAATAGCGGGCAAGAAGCCTGAGCTGACACTTGATTTTATATGAAAGGACCATCAGTTGCGGTGCAACAGATGGTCCTTTCTATGGTTTTATGAATTTTTGAGGTGATGCTTCAATCAAGTTCAAAAAGTGAGGTCTGTAGGCTCTCGGGCAAATCCGTCAATGCTCCGTGCTCTCGCAGTTCATCGATATTTGTTGTAGTCAGTTTTCGGCAGCGCGTGGCCAAGTCCTCAACGGAGACAAAGGGCTTTCTCGCCCGTTCGGCCAGTATTTCGGCGGATGCGACAGAACCCAAACCGCCCAGCGCTTTAAATGAAAGTCGCAGTGCATTTTTCTCAGGGTAGATCGAAAACAGTTCGGCATCTGATTCCATAATGTCGATGGGTAGGAAAACAAATCCGCGCAATAAAAACTCATAGGAGATTTCGAGTGTTCGCAACAGCTCTTTTTCGGTCTGAGTTGCCTTGTTGCCGAGTCCGGAAATCTCATCTATTCGCCTTAAAATAGCATCTTTCCCGGAGAGCATTACCCCGGCATCGAAACCCTTCGCCTTTATTCCAAAAAATGAGCCATAATAAGCAAGTGGGCGATGAACTTTATACCAAGCGATGCGCAAAGCCATTACGACATATGCGGCGGCGTGGGCTTTGGGGAAAAGATAAGTTATCATGTTGCATGAATCAATATACCATTGCGGCACACCAAGGGACAGCATCTCCTTTTCCCATTCGGGTAGGAGCTTTTTTGCTCCGGGTTCTTTTGGTTTTTTTCGCACAACTTCCATGATTTTGAAGGCAAGCTTAGAATCCATGCCTTTTTTGATGAGATAGTTCATTATATCGTCTCGGCAGCATATGCAATCCCGCAGTTGCAGGTTCTTTTCCTTGATCAGTGTTTGGGCATTGCCCACCCACACATTCTCGCCATGGGACAGACCTGATATGCGAACAAGGTCGGCAATGGTTTCGGGCAGGGTGTCATTTAGCATATCGCGCACAAATCTGGTGCCGAATTCCGGGATACCAAGGGCACCGTTGCTTCCGACAATGCGGTCGTCGAAAATACCCAGAGCTTCATTGGAGGAGAAAAGGCTCAACATCAGCTTGTCATCCAGCGGGATATCTTCGAGAGGGACACCCGTTTGCTCTTCGAGATAGCGCAAAATCGTCGGATCATCTTTTCCCAAAAGATCAAACTTTAAAAGATTGGAGTCAAGGGAGTGGTAATCAATATGTGTGGTGATGATATCCCCGTCCCCTGTACCCGGGCGTTGAATAGGACAAAAGTCATGGATGTCTTTGTCTTGGGGCACCACCATTATCCCTCCTGGATGTTGCCCTGTCGTCTTTTTTACGCCGGTACAGCCAAGAGCCAGACGGCTCTCCTCAGCACGGTTGACGGTTTTGTTTCGCACTTCATGGTATTTTTTCACATAGCCATAGGCTGTCGCCTCTGCAATGGTGGAAATAGTGCCTGCTCTGAAAACTTTGTCTTCTCCAAACAGCTCCGCCATGTGCCTGTGGGCTTTGCTCTGATAAACGCTGGAAAAATTGAGGTCGATGTCCGGGTCTTTGTCGCCGTCAATACCCAAGAATGTGGCAAAGGGTATGTCAAATCCGTCTTTGTCCAGGGTTGTCTCGCATCTGGGGCAGACCGCATCGGGTAAATCGGGGCCCGAGTCAGCGTCCGTGTGAAATTCGCTGTATTTACAGGAAGGGCAGCGATAATGAGGCGGCAGGGCGTTGATCTCTGTAATGCCGGCAAAAAAAGCCACTACAGAAGATCCGACGGAACCACGAGAACCGACGAGATATCCATTTTCTAAAGAGCGTGCGATGAGCTTTTGAGAGAGCATATACATCACATCAAAACCGTGTCCTATAATGGGTTCGATCTCACTTTCAATAGCTGCTCTCACTGTGTCCGGCAGGGGGTCGCCATACATCGAATGGGCTCTCTTCCATGTGAGTTTGCGCAGTTCTTCGGCGGAACCGGGCAGCTTTGGTGGGTAGAGCCCGTCAGGAAAGGGGCGCTGTGCGGCACACTGATCGGCAATGGCTTTGGGATTGGTTATAACAACTTCTCGTGCCTTTTCAGCGCCGAGATAGGAAAACTCTTCAAGCATCTCCTCTGTTGTCTTTAAAAAGAGAGGAGCTTGGTCATCGGCATCTTTAAAGCCTTCGCTTGCCATGATGATGGCGCGGTATTTGGCGTCATCGGGGTCAAGGAAATGCACGTCTCCGGTGGCTACAACAGGGATGCCCAGTTCCTCGCCGAGCTTGACAATGGTCTTGTTGAATGACCTTAGGTCTTCGATGGTGTATTTTTGGCCGTCTTCTCCGGAGGGGTCTGTGTTTTGGAGCATGAAGGCGTTGTTGCCAAGGGGTTGAATTTCAAGATAGTCATAGTAGTGAGCGATTTTTCGCAGTTGATTCCAGCTTTTCCTCTCGGTAATTGATCTGTATAGCTCCCCCGCCTCGCAAGCGGAGCCGACAATGAGTCCTTCTCTGCATTTGTCGAGCTCGTGTCTTGGGATGATGGGTTGCTTTCTTCTGTTTAAATGCTCAATATGTGACAGGGAGACGAGTTTGTTTAAATTCTTAATACCCTGCTTGTCTTTTGCGAGCAAGATTATATGGCGAACCGGAAGTGCCGCAGCCGGGCCGCCTCTATGTTGATTTTCACGCCTCATATCGGACAGTTCCGCATTTAGCTGACTGACTCTGGTGACACCTCTTCTCTTTGCGATATCCGTTGAGAGTTTTATAAAAATTTGCGAAAGTGCCTTGGTGTCTTCGGCAGCGCTGTGGTGTTTAAATTCCGGGATATTCAATGCCTTTGCAACAAAATTGAGTTTGTGTTTTTTTAAATCAGGCAGTAATATTCGGGACATCTCTAAAGTGTCGATTGATGTCATATTCCAGGATATACCATTTATTTCGCAGATATAGGATATAAAGCCCGTATCAAACTTGGCGTTGTGCGCTACGAGTATGCGGTCTTTGCAAAACTCTTTAAATGCTTTGACGCCTTCCAGTTGAGAAGGAGCATTTTTCACCATGGCGTTTGTGATGCCTGTGAGATTTGATATAAAGGCGCTGATTGGTCTGCCGGGGTTGGTGTATGTTTGAAAGGTGTCTTTTATTTCCCCGTTGACGACGAGGTTTGCAGCGATTTCTGTTATACCGTCGTTTGTGGGGATTGTGCCGGTGGTTTCGATGTCAAAACAGACGAATTCACCGGAGAGGAGAGAGTCGGCCTCTCCGCGCACGGCTTCAATATCGGCCAAATCATTTACAAAATAGCCTTCCATGCCATAGATTACTTTGATGTCCTTTCCGGCATAAGCGGCTTCGGGAAAACCCTGGGTCACACCGTGGTCGGTGATTGCTATGGCGGAGTGGCCCCATTCCTTGGCACGGGAGATAAGAGCAGAAGCCGATGAGATGCCGTCCATTTGGCTCATGTTGGTGTGCAAATGCAGTTCGACTCGCTTCTCTTGGGCTCGATCGGATCTAAATTGCCTCTTTGCAAGCACTATATCCACGGGCTTTAAAACACAGTCGTTGTAATACTTGTCGTGTTCGATATCTCCGCGCACGGAAATATATGAACCGACTTGGAGCTTTCCAAGCAGTTCCTCGGCTTTCGCCACGGAAAGTATCTTTTTAACTCGTACTGAGCCCGTTTTGTCTGTGATATCAGCTGCGATGATGATCTCTCGCCCGCTGTATGTGGTCCTTGTCTCAAGGGCAAAGACTTCACCGCAGACAGCGATACGCCCACAATCGGTGTTGATCAGCTCCATTTTTATGGGTTCCTCTCCAAAGGCATTGCCCATGAGGATGTCGGATTGGTCAACATTTGTAGGCCGAGGAGGTCGTTTTGCAGGTATTTTGAAACGTGGAGACTCAACGCTTGACGTTGTTTCTTTGGGAGGAGGAGGCGGATTTTCCTCTAAAATGGCCTTTTGTTCCTCTATTATTTTCTCGGCGTAGTCATTGAGTTCCTCTTCATGGTTGCAGTGTTTGTCGTCTTCAATGAGCACTTGGCGGACGCCGACCCCGTATTGTGCTGCAACTTCCCTTGCGAACAAGGCGGAGAAATCCAGACTTTTAAGTAAGTAAGCACTGCAGTCTGCAAGTGTGATTTTCACGGTGTTGTCAAGGGCCTCTATTTTACAGCCTTTTAAAAATGGAGCGGCGGAAGGAAGCTCCGCTGCCATATAGTCACACAGCGCATAGAGTGCTCTGGCCGAATAAAGGGAGCTGTCATATTTTGGGGTGAGTTTGACAGTGTTCAAACTGTATATTGTCTTGATGCCCTCGGATATCTCGTAAAGATCCTCTACGTCTGCAATCTCATCAAAGGTCAAGGTCAAATATAGTTTTTTTGTGCCGCGATCCAGTTCCATGGACATGATCACGGCATTTTCAACAATGGCGCCGAGCCGTTCGTCGTCAGTGCGATAAAGAGCAAGCGCTTCGGTAAACTTCCTGTTTTCCATCTTAGCAATTATCTCCAATAATTAGGACAAATCATCTAAATATAACAAGCATGTATTGATATTTATACTATTTCATGCAATTTTTGTAAAAGTACATTCACAGCGTTTTCCGGCGAAACTTTGCAAACTGTCTCGCCGTCTGCAAAAAGAAGAAACTCGCCTTTTCCGCCGGCCAGCCCGATATCCGCCTCTCTTGCCTCCCCGGGGCCGTTGACGGCACATCCCATAATGGCGATTTTTATGTTTTTGTCTGTGGCTATGTGAGATACGGCTTCTTTTACCTTTGCGGCAATTTGTTCGAGGTCCACATTGCACCTGCCGCAGGTAGGGCATGAAATGATGTCGATTCCGCCGTGCATTAGGCCGACAGCTCGTAAGATGTCGAAGCCGGCGGCAACTTCGGCAACAGGGTCTCCGGTCAGGGATACGCGTATGGTGTCGCCGACACCCATGGCCAGCAAACCGCCGATGCCTATGGCAGAGCGCAGGATGGCACTCTGTCCGATTCCTGCTTCGGTCACACCTATGTGCAGCGGGTAGGGGAATGTATCTGCAGCTTCAAGATTTGCCTGAATGGTTCTTTGCACATCGCTTGCTTTTATGGACAGACAGATGTCGTCAAAACCGCAGTCGTTTAACATTCTTATATTTTCGGCGGCGCTTTCTATGAGCGCCGGAACAGTCGCGCTGCCGTGTTTTGCGATTAAAGCCTTTGAAACAGAACCGGCATTGACACCCACGCGCAAGGGGATTTTATGGTTCAGGCAAGCCTGCGCAACAGCAGCTATTCTGTCGGAGGAGCCGATATTTCCGGGATTGATTCTGATTTTGTCGGCCCCCGCATCGATTGCGCCCAGTGCCAGCCGATGGTCAAAGTGAATATCGGCGCAAAGCGGTACATTTGTCCGCATTTTGATTTTTGCAAATGCGGAGACAGACTCCAAGTTTGGTATGGCAATGCGCACCAGTTGACAGCCCGCAGTTTCAAGCTGAACGACCTGCGTTACTGTGCTCTCCACATCGGTGGTTTGAGTATTTGTCATGGATTGAACCGAAATGGGTGCACCGTTGCCGATTTGTAGCCCATCGGCATAGATACCTCGGGTAGAACGCCTATTGCTTTCCATTTGCACTCCTATTTTGCCACAAGTCGTACGATATCGTTGAATGTAACATATACCATGAGCAGCATAAACAGAGCCAATCCGCCCAGGTGTATATAGTTTTCATATTTGGGGTTTAGTCGCTTCAGTCCAAAGAGCTTCATGAAAAGTTCGATGATCAGAAACAAAATCCTGCCACCATCCAAGGCGGGCAAAGGCAAGAGGTTGACAAAGGCAAGGTTAATCGAAATAAAGGACACAAGTCCCCAAAGAAAACGGAATTCGCTTGCTTTGGCCGCATCGGAAAGAGTTGCCGTTATACCGACAGGGCCTGTCAATTGCCCAACCCCCACTACTCCGGTGAAGAGATCTGCCAGAGTCATACGTATTACGCGGAGATAGTCAAGGGAAGAAAGCCACACATGGTGCAATTTGCCCCAAAAAGTTGCCTGTACTGTTGTAAGTGTAAAGCCATATCTGGGACTCTCTTCGCCTTCAAAAATGCGCGGTTCAAGCTTGACATCCTCGAGCACAACTTTTTTGCCGTTACGGACAAGCTCTATTGTGTAGGGTGCTCCCTGATATCTCTGAAGCAAAAAAGTTAAGTTGTCGGACACATAAACACGTTCGCCGTTTATCTTTTTGAATTCGTCCCCGGGCATGACACCTGCGTTGGAGATGCCCAATTCCGCAGGAATACTGTCAACTCTGGGCGTATGAAGCACCTTTGCCGGTGCAAAGAGAATAAATATGACGATAAAACCCAGCAAAAAGTTCATGGCTGAGCCTGAAATCAGGACCAAGAATCTGGCCCAGATGGGTTTATTGACAAAGGCGCGCGAGTCGGATGATTTTTCGTCTTCGCCCTCCATAATACAGGCGCCGCCCACAGGCAGCAAGCGCAGGGAAAAGTCGGTTTCACCGAGCTTGAATCCCACGAGCCTGGGCCCGAGACCGATGGAAAAACCGTTGACCCGTATACCCGTTGCCTTTGCTGTGGCAAAGTGCCCCAGTTCATGTACCAAAACGAGCAGGCCAAAGACCAAAATAGCTATTATAATCTGCCAAATAAGCAATCACTCCCGATGAAGTTGTTTTTGGAAAGGCATCCCTAAATTGCCTTTCCGGCGACTTGATATACAATCTCCCTTGCACGGACATCATATTCAAAAACGGTCTGTATATCAAGACAATGTGCCTGTGCGATTTTGCCACAGGCTTCTTTTACAAGGTTCGTTATATCCAAAAACCTGATTTTGTTTTTCAAAAACAGTTCCACGGCGGCTTCGTTAGCGCCGTTGAGCACAACCGGCGCTGTGCCGCCGTCAATTGCTGCGCATCTTGCCAGATGTGGTGCTGGAAATGTGTCATAATCGGGTTCATAAAAATGAAGGGCCGAAAGCTGTGCAAAATCAACTCTCGCCACACCGCACTCTAAAGACGCATCATGACCAAGCGCAAAGGAGATGGGTGTACGCATATCGGGCAAGCCGAGCTGGGCCAGCAAAGCACCGTCTTTGTATTCGACCATGGAGTGGACGATACTCTGGGGGTGGATAAGTATCTCAATGTCCGCGGGCGGCATGGAAAAGAGGTGCATGGCCTCTATCAGCTCGAGTCCCTTGTTCATCATCGTGGCGGAATCAATTGAAATTTTTTGTCCCATATCCCAATTGGGATGGGCCAGCGCCTGTGCGGGTGTGATGTTTTCCAATTCTGTTTTCTGTTTTCCCCAAAAAGGTCCGCCGGAAGCTGTCAAAATCAGCTTCCAAGGGCTTGGCTTGGAGTTATTTGCAAGCAAGCAACGATATATGGCGCTGTGCTCCGAGTCGACGGGGATTATCTTTATGTTTTTACTTGCGGCAAGGGGCATGATTATGTCCCCGGCGCACACAAGACTCTCCTTGTTAGCCAAGGCGATGTCTTTTCCCGCGCTGACCGCATGCAAAACAGGTTCCAGTCCGGCGATACCCGATATGGCACACAGGGCGATATTTGCTTTCTCCGCTCCTGCGACCTCAAGGACGCCTTCTGTTCCGGAAAGTACCTTTATATCGGTGTCTGCCAATTTTATTTTAAGGTCAGTAGCCGCGTCAGCGTTTTGAAGGGCAACAAACTCCGGAAGAAACTCTCGGGCTTGAGCCTCCATAAGTTTGGAATTTCCATGTGCAGCCAGAGCGACAACCGGTATATGTTGCAACTTGGCGACCTCAAGAGCCTGCACGCCGATTGAGCCTGTGGAACCCAGTATTGAAATAGATCTGCGCTTATAAGTGTTTTTCATAGGCTTTGTGTTAAAACAAGTAAAATATAGACAGCAGGCGTTGAAAGCACAAGGCTGTCAACTCTGTCCAACATGCCACCGTGTCCGGGGAAAATATTGCCATAATCCTTTATATTGTGCTCCCGTTTTATAAAGGAAAACAACAAATCACTAAATTGGCCAAAGATTGAACCGAGAGCACACACGAGGGCAAATAAGAAGGCCTTTGCATTGTAGCTTGCATATGCTGTGAGCAAAGTTGCATATATAAATCCAAGGAGCGAGGCAAAGAAAACACCTCCAAAGGCGCCCTCTACGGATTTCTTGGGGCTGATTTTGGGCCAGAGTTTGTGTTTTCCGAATAATGTGCCCATAAAATACGCGCCGGTGTCGGAACCCCAAGCGGAAATAAAGGGCAAGAGCAAAAGGAAAATGCCATTATCACCTGTTCTGATGGGAATAATCATTGAAAGGAAAAAAGAAGTGAGGAGGCCAAATGCGGTAAATGTAAGGGTTGAAGAGGGGATTTTGGATGAGCTTCGCATGGCAATAAAAAAAACAGCAGAGATAAAAACCAAAAGAGCACCGATGCTTGTGAGGGCGTCGGCTTCAAAGTATAAGAAAAAGGGCACCGATGCGGCTGCTACCACCGATAAGGTAAGCAGCGATTTGTGCTTTAAGATACCGGTTGCGGAC
Organism: uncultured Oscillospiraceae bacterium; assembly: GCA_964439435.1. Lineage (GTDB taxonomy): Bacteria > Bacillota > Clostridia > Oscillospirales > QAMX01 > CAYTOF01. The sequence goes on along the minus strand of CAYTOF010000008.1, from coordinate 35,789 downwards.
AAAAGCTCATATTGCACCGCCGCACAAATAATAAAATAAGCACAGGGTAAAACCCATGCCGGTGCCAGGTATAGTATTGCGAGAAAAGGGAACAACAATGAAAAACCTATGATCGTGCGGACAAGCATAATTAGAGGCTCCTTCCGGCTTTGGTGCGGCGGGGTTATTATACCCCGCCGACTGTGCCGTATCTTCTGTTTCTTTGTTTGAAATGCTCTATCGCCTCATCCAGGCGAGCTTCGTCGAAATCGGGCCATAAAACATCGGTGAAATAAAGCTCAGAATAGGCCGCCTGCCACAACATGAAATTGGATATGCGTTTTTCGGCACCTGTTCTGATAAGCAAATCAGGGTCGGGCATTCCGTCTGTTTGCAGCAGCTTTCCGAAATCCTCTTGGGATACGGAGGCTGCATCGAGCACACCACCTGCGTGAAATGCGGCCAACTTGCGTGCCGCTTGCAGTATATCAGCACGACCGCCGTAGTTTATACAGACATTGACGATGATGCCGGTACAGTCTTTGGCTAGGATATCTATATGCTCAATAAGATCGACTATATCTCCCGGCAGTGCCTCGAGATTTCCTATAAATCTGAGGCGCGCATTCATTTTAACCAGCTTTTCACAGCTTTCTTCCAGATATTTACGCAAAAGCTCCATAATGCCCTCAACTTCATCTTGGGGGCGATTCCAATTTTCTGTGGAAAACGCAAAGACAGAGAGTTGCTCAACACCCAGCTTGCCGCAGTACTGTGAAATTTTGCGAAAAACTTCAGCACCGGCTGCATGCCCCGCCTTGCGAGGCAAGCCCCTTCGCGCAGCCCAGCGACCGTTGCCGTCCATGATGATCGCGATATGACGGGGCAGCTCCGCATTCATGCGTAAGGGGGCTTTTTTTGCGCGTCGAAAAATCGACATCGTTGGCTATACCTCTAAGATTTCTGCTTCTTTGGCAGCAACCACTTTATCGATATCTTTCACGTGGATATCTGTCAGTTCGTTTAGTTCCTTTTCGGTCAACTTCATATCGTCTTCCGTGATTTCGGATTTCTTTTTCATGGCTTTAAACTTGTCCAGAGAGTCGCGTCTGATGTTGCGCACAGCAACTTTGGCATCTTCACCGGATTTGCGTACGGATCTTGCGAGTTCTTTACGCCTCTCTTCTGTCAAGGGCGGGAAAACCAAACGGAGGGATTTGCCGTCGTTGATGGGGTTTATGCCAAGATCTGATTGCAATATGGCTCTCTCGACATTGCGGAGTACGGCAGGATCCCAAGGGGTTATCGCTAGCATACGCGGTTCGGGCACACTGACAGTTGCAATCTGTGCAATGGGTGTGCTTGTGCCGTAATAGTCCACGGAAATTTTGTCAAGCACCGAGGCAGATGCGCGTCCGGCTCTGATCGTGGAGAGCTCATAACTCAGCGATTCTATCGCCTTGCGCATTCTTTTTGCTTGTTC
>CAYTOF010000008.1:0-34317 GCA_964439435.1 uncultured Oscillospiraceae bacterium | reverse complement strand
TATTTTGAAAATGTTGTTGAAGATATTATTCCCCAATTGGGTGGGGATTTAGATGTTACTGATAAGAACATAACAGGCAAACAGAAGCACGGGCATGTTGTTGTCCATAGAGAGAGAAGCGGCGGTGGAATCGAAGGCTGCAAGGCCGAGACTGAGCACTTCTTTGTGTGTGAGATGGGAAAAACGCTTTGCATTTGGGTTTGTTTTGGGGTCTTCGTCGTAGACACCGTCAACGTTTTTGGCAAGCATCGTGATGTCTGCGCCGATTTCGGTCGCTCTGAGAACGGCGGCTGTGTCTGTGGTGAAGAAAGGATTTCCTGTTCCGCATCCGAAAATAACCACACGGCCTTTTTCCAAGTGACTTTCCGCTCGTAACCTGATATAAGGCTCCGCAAAGGCGCGCATCTCTATTGCCGTCTGTACCCGCACAGGTATATTGCGCTGTTCGAGGGCATCTGCAAGGGCAAGGCTGTTCATAGCCGTTGCCAGCATTCCGATATGGTCGGCACGGGAGCGCTCCATGCTGTGACCGTCCTTTGCGCCTCTCCAAAAGTTGCCTCCTCCGGCAACGATTGCGACTTGCACTCCCATATCCACACAGGCTTTTATGGCGTCACAGAACTTGCCGACAATTGTTGAATCCAATCCAAAGCCCTTTTCTCCTGCCAGAGCTTCACCGCTGATTTTGACAAGAATCCTTTTGTATTTTGCTATACCCATGAAATCTCTCCGATCAAAAATTGTGAACAAATTTGGCCGGTAACGGCGCAATGTCAGAAGGGGCTTTTTAATATGCTTAAATATTTAGCTTGGTTTATTATACCATATTTATGTCTTCAAAATCAATCAGAGTAAGCAAAAAGGTCAAAGCATATGCTTTGACCTTTGCGGAATTTTACAATAAATTGTGTTGATATACGGATAGAGAGGCCTATCTGCGTCCTGCTCCGCCACCTCCGGAACGCCCACCGCCAAAGCTGCCGCCGCTAAACCCACCTCTGCCGGCGCCGCCGCCGCTTGAACGTCCACCGCCAAAGTTGCCTCTTGAACCACCGCCGGAGGATCCGCCAGTCCCGCCACCTCCAAAACCTCCGGGTCTGCGGGGACCGCCGGGTGGGCGAGGTCTGTAACTGCCGTATATGCGTCGCCGTCCAAATATAAAGGGATAATAGACAACGGGGGGGATGATGACACCAGGCCGATAATATAGTCTGCGATATCTTCTGTATCTGATAAAGTCTCCAAGGACAATAACGGCGATGACAATGCCAAAAAACACGACCAGTGTTAAAAAGGTGAGCAATGCTGAATTTAACACACTACCACCGCCGTAGGAGGGATTAAATTCCTCGACAAAGTCGCCGTTTTGGTCGTAGACTGTGGCGGTGTCTATGTCATAAAAGTCCTCAAACCACAAGAGAAAGCGGTCAAAGACCTTTTTTATCCCCGCATCATAGTTGCCTGCGGCAAAATCCGCTTCCAGATAGTCATAAAGAAAGTCACCGAGCATCCAACTGGTGAGATTGTTTTCAATCCCCATTCCTTGCAAAGCCCAGTAGTTGTCCTCTCCTATGGCGACCAAAAGCAACAGCCCGTTGTTTTTGGCAGAACTGCCAATACCCCATTTGTTGAAAACCTTATAGGCATAGTTTTCAATGTCCTCACCGTCAAGAAAATGCACTGTCAGGACAACAATCTGAGCTCCCGTTAAATAATCAAGGGCAGCGGCCTTGGCCAGTATGTGTTGCTTTGTGGGCTGAGAAAGCACATCCGCATAGTCCCCGACATATATCGCCGCAGGCGGATCTATGTTGAGCTTTATGTTTTCGGGTTTTTCTTTTGAACAGGCTGAAAAAACCGAGCATAGCAAAGCTATTGCCGCAAACAATAAAACTATATTGATTTTTGATTTCTTCATCTTGGATTTCCTTTATCCAAACAACTCGGCTTTCGAGACAAAAACTATTTTGCTCAAAAGATTCGACGGGAAGGAACTCAGTATTTTGTTGAACTTTTTGGCAGCTTCATTATAGCCGTTGTGGTTGAGCTTCAGACTGTCCGATTTCAGCTCGTCTTTCAACCTAAAAAGTTGTGTTCGATCATAATCACTCAAGGGCTCTAAAAAAAGCTCTTCAGTCAGCTTTTCATAGGCTATGGTGAGGGCATTGTCCGCATTATAAGTATCTTTTACACCGGAAGCCTTTTGCAGATTGTCAATGCCAAGGGACAAGTCAGTGATGAGAGGAGAACCTGTGTCCAAATACCGTTTTGACAAGGTGATGATGTTTTTGGCATTTGAAATACGGGAGTTCAATATTTGGGAGATGCTTTGCCCTTCTCCCGGAATGCCTTTTTCAAAAACGGACACAGTGTCGTTATGGAGGGACACCAGGGATTTGCGGACTCCTAAAAGAACTGACAGCAAAATCAGCACCGCAGTTAGACTTATCGCAAAGTTTCTGTTTTTTAAAAACCGCATTGCACTCACCCAATCCAACATTTAGCCGCGCAGTTCAAGCAGCTTTTGTTTAAGTTCTCCTTCTATGCGGACAAGTTCGACTTCCGCTTCTTTGCGCTTTTGTGCCCCGTCGCGTTGAATTTGCAGCACATCGTCAAGGGTGGCTATCAGCTCATTGTTCGTATATTGCAGGGTTTCTATGTCAACTATGCTGCGCTCTGCCTCCTTGGCGGTTTCCACTGTGCTGGCTCGAAGCATCTCTGCGTTTTTGCGTAAGAGCTCATTCGTGGCATTTGTCACCGCACTTTGTGCGGCTGTGGCACGGCGGGAGTGTTCGATTCCAAGGGCCAGCACGAGCTGACTTTTCCAGAGAGGGATGGTGTTCATGAGGGAGGTTTGGATTTTTTCGACCATGAGAGCATCGTTGTTTTGCAACATCCGTGTCTGAGGGCCGAGCTGAATGGAGATAGCGCGTGTCAACTCAAGGTCGTGCAGGCGCTTTTCAAATCTGTTGCACAGCTCTGCAAAATCGTTGTAGTTTTGTGCGTCTTCAGGTGTATTTGTCTGCAAAGCCTTTTGTCTCAGTTCTTCAAGCTCGGTGGCTCGTGCTTCTTCAAGCTTTTTCTTCCCAGCGAGAATGTACATGGTCAGTTCTTTGTAAAAGACAATGTTCATCTCATAGAGTTTGTCAAACAATGCGGCGTCCTTTAAGAGCTGCACTTGATGGTCTTCGAGCAATTCCGCAACAGCGTCCACATTTGTTTCAGCCTTTGCATAACGGGTTTTCAAGTGGGAAAGCTTGGTTTTGCCCTTGCCAAAAAGCCCCATAAAGCCTTTTTTCTGAGAGGAGGGGGTAAAGCTCTTCATCTCGTTAACCAACCCCGAGAGAGCATCTCCGACCACGCCGAGGTCCTTGGTTCTCACTTTTTCAAGTGCGCTCCCGGAAAAATCAGAGATTTTCTTTTGTGCCGCTGCCCCGTATTGCAGCACCGCCGTGGAGTCACGCAGGTCAATTTGCTCCGCAAACAGATCTATGATGCGTCTGTCCTCATCGGAAAATGCCTTTTCATCAGGCATGGTGGCTTTCAGATCCTGTGCACGGGTCAGGGCGAGAGCTTCTTCACTTTTTGTGGGCGTGAGGTCGAGGGAGGGTATCCGGGTCGCATCTAAATTTGGTGCGAGTGTGAGCACTGTGTTTTCGTGTTCGTTCATATTTTACATCCTTTCCTGTGGGTTCCGGCATTATGAGTCCTGTGGTGTGGGATTTTGTGTAGTTAAACCTTCGGATTTTAAAAGATTTTCCAGCACTGTGATGTCGGTGGAGATGTCAAGGGCTTCGTCTGCGAACAGGGCGTCCAATTGTTTTTCAAAAGAAACGGAAATTGTTCGAGAGATGTTTTCTATGGAAACCATAGTGCCGTCAATATGTTCTCCCGCTATACCCTGAGAGCCTAGGCGATCGTAGGCGTTTAAAATTTTCAGTGTTGTCGGCAAATAGTAATTTGTGAATCGGCGCACATTTTTCAGCTTTTGCGGATGAGCTTTTATGTGTGAAAATATCTTTCCGGAGGCGTTTAAAAGTCTCTCTATCTCCTTGCGCATCTCAGGATCTCTGATACTGTGGTAGAGGCGATTCAACTCTGCCGTCGCCGCACGACCATCTTCGATAAATTTGTCAAGCTCTTCATTTCCTGTTTTTTCGGGTTTGGGTGCGGGCTTGGGCAAAAACACCTCTTCGCCTTTCCAAATAAGGGAAGCGCCGAAATAAAAGAGCGCAGAAATCACCGTGGCCAAAAGGAAATGCCACCATAGATACAGGGGCAGAATAAGCACCCAAAGCATCCACGCCAGGGCGATGGCATAAACAGGTATGGCGGACTTTATGAGAACTCTGCGCACCTTTGATCCTCCGCAATTTGTTGAGCCGAAAATTGTTATGATTTTATTATATTATATACTTTATCAGCCAAAAACTCAAGGCGATGCAGATAAATATTCCGCATCGCCTTGTGGTATTAATACAGGTGTGGATCAGGCTGAAACCAGCATCAAAACAGCTTCCGTGCCGCAGTATCGTTCCGGCATGACCCCGGGGGCAAATCCAGGCATTGAAGCTTCGACATAGAAAAACAACTTGCCCATGTAGGGAAAATAAGCTCCGGACAAACCTATATCGGCACATATGCCCACAGCCATATGATCGTCGAAAATGACAAGCGCAGTTTTAAATCCGAGGGAGTCAAGCAGAGCCGCAAGCAGCAGGGATGCGTCTTTGTCGTTGCCTTGTCGTTCATAAAGGGTTTCGACGGGGAATTTGGGCCTGCTTTTTGTCGCACTTGAATCCGCATAGCCGTCAGCGGGCAGGTTTTGCACAAAGCATGCAAGGACACTCACCAGTTCCGATTCGGAAAGCCCCTGAGACAGGGCAAGCGCGCGAAATTGCTTTGCTGCATGGGATAAAAACACATCGTCTCTTATATCGCGTATGATCTGCGCATAGGCAGTGTCGAAATACACGCTGTTTACGGGCGTGTTTTTAAAGCTCTTGTAAAGTTCTGTGGGGATTTCAAGCGTTAAAGACAGGGCCTTTTCTGATGGCCCTGTAAAGTGATATTCAACGGTTTCTGTCTGAGTGAGAACGGTCACATTGCACTTTGAGGCAATGCCGCAGGGAGCCTTTGCGGTTATGGTGGTGGCACCGACGGAAAGAGCCTTGATCATTCCGCCGCGGTCAACCGTGGCGACTTTGGGTTCACTTGAGATATAGGTAAGCTCATCTGCCCTGATGTTTTGTAAAAAGAGATCCGGATATAGATGATCTCCATTTTTTAAAACAAGGCTTTCCTGTATTTTGAGGAAAGGCTCAGGCGTCGACACCGCAACGTCGCAAGCGGCGGCCACTTCATCAAGGCGAATGGATATGATGGCCACACCCGGACTCAGAGCGGTTACGGAACCGTCTGATTCCACCTGTGCAACCTTCGGGTCACTTGACTCCCATATCATGTTCTCGATGTCCGCGGTTTCCGGAAAAACCTCGGCGGTCAATTTGTAGATTTCACCGGTTTCAAGAAACAACTCTGTGTCGGAGAGAGTGATTTTTTCGGCTTTTTGGACAACTGTGATACGGCAGGCGGCGCTCACGCCGCTTGGGGCCGTGGCGCGGACAGATGTTGTCCCGCCGACAAGGGCGTTCAGCACGCCGTCTGAATCCACGGAGACAATGTCGGGATTTTCCGATTCCCATGTAAGCTCGGTTTTGGTGGCGTTTTCGGGATATATTTGAGGGAGCAAGGTGTGGCTTTCATGCAGATTGAGCAGCAGCTCGACTTCATCAAAGACCAGTTCCGATACGGGTATGTAGACATGCACACGGCAGGTCCCCATGATGCCATTGTGAGCTGCTGCTGTGACAGTGGTTATCCCGGGGGAATTTGCATATACATATCCATCACTGTCAACGCTTGCCACGCTTTCGTCCTCCGAGGACCAGGTTATGCTTTTAAAGGAAGCGTCTGCAGGTTGCAACCTAGCTGACAGCTGTATTTGATCGTGCAATTCCAGCTCAACATAGGAAGGTGTTAAAATGACCGTCAAAACAGAACGCAATACAGTCACATTGCATTCCGCATATACATTTCCCGCATGTACCCTCACCGTGGCATTGCCTGTTTGGAGCGCACTGATGATACCGTTGTCCACGGATATGATTTCCGGATTGCTGGAACTCCAAAAAACACTTGGTGTGGGCAAGTTTTCCGGGAAGTGAACGTATTCAAGGGATGTGGACATACCGGGTTCGAGGGTGAGATTTGTCTTGAGCAACACAATTTTATCAACACCCGGGGCGGTCATAATGGTGATGATGTAGACAGCGGAAAATATGATCAGGAGCGCACATATGACCATCAACAGTCCGACAAGATATTTTTTCACGTGCCCTTCACCTCCGGGCCGTTTATTGTCTTAATATTAGCAAAACAAAGGGTTAATGTCAATAATTGGTGAAAAGTAATCGGTTGACAGATGGAGAAAAGGGTGTTCAAGAGGCCCCTTTGGGATGAGTGTCGGCAGATCTTGTTTTGAGATATTGCTTTATGAACATGCCCGTGTATGAGTGCTCACACTGCGAAACCTCTTCCGGAGTCCCAAAACATATGACTTGGCCACCCATATCCCCGCCTTCGGGGCCGAGGTCTATGATGTGGTCGGCAACTTTTATCACTTCGAGGTTGTGCTCAATGACGATAATTGTATTGCCGTCTTCCGTGAGAGAGGACAGGACATCAATGAGCTTGTGCACATCGGCTATGTGCAAGCCGGTGGTGGGCTCATCCAAAACATACAGTGTTCTGCCCGTAGCGCGTTTTGAGAGTTCCGTGGCAAGCTTGACACGCTGAGCTTCACCGCCTGAAAGCGTTGTGGAGGGCTGTCCGAGCCTGATATATCCAAGTCCCACCTCGTGGAGCGTTGCAAGTTTACGTCTGATGGGAGGGTGATTTTCAAAAAACTCAAGAGCTTCGTCGGCGGACATCATGAGCACGTCGTGTATGTTCTTGCCCCTGTAGCGAACTTCCAATGTCTCTCGATTATAGCGCTTGCCCTTACAAACATCGCAGGGAACATATACATCAGGTAAAAAATGCATCTCTATCCGAATGAGCCCGTCACCTGAACAGGCCTCACACCGCCCGCCTCTGACGTTGAAGGAAAAACGGCCGGGGCTGTAACCTCTTGCTTTGGCATCTTGGGTTTGTGAGAAAAGGTCGCGTATATCTCCAAAAACTCCGGTGTATGTGGCGGGATTTGAGCGGGGGGTGCGGCCTATGGGCGCCTGATTGATCTCTATGACTTTGTCCAAGGCCTCTAGGCCTTCAATCGTGTCATGAGCTCCCGCCCTTGCACGCGAACCGTTGAGCTTGTGGGACAATTTTTTATAAAGAATCTCATTTACAAGGCTTGATTTGCCCGAACCGGAGACACCTGTCACGCAGATGAATTTTCCGAGGGGAAAATCAACATCAATGTTTTTGAGATTGTTTTCTCGGGCGCCTTTTACACTGAGGATGTGTCCGTTTCCTTTTCGGCGCTCTGCGGGGATGGGGATAAAGCGCTCACCGCGCAGATATTTGCCCGTTATTGACTCGGGGCAAGCCCTTATGTCGTCGATTGTCCCCTGGCAGACAATATCGCCTCCATGGGCACCGGCTCCCGGTCCCATGTCCACAATGTGATCCGCTGCATACATGGTGTCCTCGTCGTGTTCGACGACAATGAGCGTATTGCCGATATCTCTCAGACGCTTGAGGGTTTCGAGCAATCGAGCATTGTCTCTCTGATGAAGCCCGATACTGGGCTCGTCGAGTATGTACAAAACACCCATGAGAGAGGCTCCGATCTGAGTTGCCAGGCGTATGCGTTGGCTTTCACCTCCGGAGAGGCTGCCCGCGCTTCTTGCAAGGGTGAGATATTCAAGCCCCACACTGGAGAGAAAACGCAGGCGTTCTAGGATTTCATGGATCACTTTTCCTGCGATGAGGGCGTCTTTTTCATTGAGAGTGAGGTCCTCCATAAAACGGTATGCGTCGTTTATGGAGAGCTGTGTGTAATCGGAGATGTTGGAACCTCCAACAGTCACGGCAAGGGATTCTTTTTTTAGCCTTTTGCCGAGACAGGAGGTGCATGGAATTGAACTCATATAGTCTTCATAATAGGATTTGGCATCATCGCTTGATGTCTCACGATAACGGCGCTCAAGGCTTGGGATGATGCCTTCAAAGGCCATATGCCAATGCCCACCGCCGTGCTCGGGAGGGCGCTCGAGGCTGAGTTTTCGCCCTTTTGTGCCGTATAAAAACAAATCAAGCTGTTTTTGGGTGAGCTCTGAGACGGGTTTATCCAAGGGTATGCTATATTCCTTGGAAATCGCGTTGAAAACCATCTTTGCCATGAGGTTTTTTTCGTTGTAGTTCCAGCCGTTTGCGGAGATTGCACCTTCTCCGATGGAGAGCTCTTTGTCAGCGATAATTCTTGTGGGGTCTATTTTTAGAGTGGCACCGAGTCCTGTACAGTCGGGACATGCGCCATATGGGTTGTTGAAGGAAAACATACGAGGAGTCAGCTCTTCTATGGAGATGCCGCAGTCATCACAGGCATAATTCTGTGAAAACAGGAGTTCTTCTCCGCCAATAACGTCCGCAATTACTAAACCGCCCGCCAATGCGGAGGCCACTTCGATGGAATCGGTGATGCGACTTTGGAGGTCTGTTTTGATGATGAGCCTGTCGACGATGATCTCAATATTGTGTTTTCTGTTCCGATCAAGCTTTATTTCCTCCGAAAGGTCGTAGAGATTGCCGTCCACTCGCACGCGCACGAAACCGCTCTTGCGAGCGTCTTCAAACACTTTGGCGTATTCACCCTTGCGTGACCTGACGACAGGTGCCAGGATTTGGATTCTGGTCCCCTCCGGTAGAGAGGCGATGGCATCTGTTATCTGGTCTATTGTCTGCTGGGTTATGGGTTTTCCGCAGCTTGGGCAGTGCGGCAAGCCAATGCGCGCCCATAAAAGCCGCAGATAGTCATAGATCTCGGTCACAGTGCCGACTGTGGAGCGGGGGTTTTTGGAGGTTGTCTTTTGGTCTATGGATATCGCCGGGGACAATCCCTCGATGGAGTCAAGGTCCGGCTTGTCCATCTGCCCCAAAAATTGACGTGCATAAGCCGAGAGAGACTCCACATATCTGCGCTGGCCCTCAGCATAGATGGTGTCAAAGGCAAGACTTGATTTCCCTGAACCGGAAATCCCGGTGAGGACAATGAACTTGTCTCGGGGGATGGTCAGATTTATATTCTTCAGATTGTGCTCTCGCGCACCTCTGATAATGATGTCATGCATATGATGATCCCTTTCATTTATGTAAAGCGGGGCCGGTCACGCCCTCGCAATGTGAAGTGTTAATTCAAACCTGCACGAAGCTCGATGATGCGGTCGCGTAACAGAGCTGCATATTCAAACTCCATAATTTTCGAGGCGCTCTTCATGTCCTTCGTGAGCTTTTCTATGAGTGCGAGCCTCTCGTTTTTGGTCATATATTTTTCGTCCGGCTCGCTCTCTTCCGTTTCCGTTCCTATTTCCAGCAGATCTCGGATGCCTTTTTGCACGGTGCGCGGCACTATATTGTGTTCTTTGTTTAACTCCTCTTGTAGTTTTCTGCGTCGCTTTGTCTCCTCTATGGCTCGCTCCATCGAATTTGTCACTTTGTCGGCATAAAGGATGACTTTGCCCGCTTCATTCCGTGCGGCGCGGCCTATGATTTGAATAAGTGAGGTCTCGCTTCGCAGGAACCCCTCTTTATCCGCATCTAAAACCGCTACCAGAGAGACTTCTGGCAGGTCAAGACCTTCGCGCAAAAGGTTTATGCCCACTAAAACATCGAATTTGCCCAAGCGCAAGTCCCTTAACAGTTCTATGCGCTCCAAGGTGTCCACCATGTGGTGGATATATCGAACGCGTATGCCTGATTCTTTAAAATAAGATGTCAAATCCTCAGCCATAGCCTTGGTGAGCGTGGTGACTAACACTCTGTGACCGGAGTCCGCGCGGGAGTTGATCTCGCCTATGAGGTCGTCCACTTGATTTTGTGCGGGGCGCACCTCAACTTCGGGGTCTAACAGTCCGGTGGGCCTTATCACCTGTTCGACGATTTGCCCTGAACGACTGCGCTCGTATTCGGTTGGTGTGGCGGAGACATATATAACTTGATTCAATTTTGAGTAAATTTCTTCAAATCTCAGGGGGCGGTTGTCAAGCGCGCTGGGCAACCTAAAACCGTAGTTCACAAGGGTTTCTTTTCTGGAACGGTCGCCTGCGTACATACCGCGCATTTGAGGCAGAGAGACATGGGATTCGTCCACAAAGAAAATAAAATCCTTGGGAAAATAGTCAAGCAAAGTGTATGGCGGACTTCCCGGAGCGCGCCCTGAGAGGATACGGGAATAGTTTTCTATACCGCTGCAGATGCCGATTTGAGAGATCATCTCGATGTCGTTGAGGGTTCGATCCCTAATGCGCTGGGCTTCTATCAGTTTTCCGTTGTCTTCGAAGTATTTAACACGCTCCCACATTTCGTTTTCTATCTCGGCAAGGGCCCGTTTCTTTTTTTCGTCTGTCGTCGTGTGGTGGGAGGAGGGATAGAGCGCCGCATGCCGCAATTCTCGAAGGCGTATGCCGGTCACAACATCTATCTCTGAGATACGCTCAATCTCGTCTCCGAAGAACTCCACACGTATGGCAAGCTTTTCGCTCCAGGCGGGAAATATCTCAACGGTATCCCCTCTGACACGAAAGGTGGAGCGCACAAAACTCATGTCATTGCGTGTATACTGTATGTCCACCAGTCTTCTTAAAAGTTGGTCTCGCTCATAGGTCATGCCCGGGCGAATGGAAATGACAAGCCCGGTGTAATCCTCAGGGTCACCGAGGCCGTAAATACAGGAAACACTGGCAACTATAATCACATCCCGCCGCTCAAAGAGAGAAAAGGTGGCGGAATGTCGCAGGCGGTCGATCTCTTCATTTCTGGCGGAGTCTTTTTCTATGTAGGTGTCTGTCATGGGCATATAGGCTTCGGGTTGGTAGTAGTCGAAGTAGGATATGAAATACTCTACCGCATTATTTGGGAAAAACTCCCGAAATTCGGCGCAAAGCTGGGCCGCCAGTGTCTTATTGTGCGCGAAAACAAGAGCGGGCCTTTGCACGCTCTCGATAACTTTCGCCATTGTATATGTTTTCCCCGAACCCGTCACACCAAGCAGGGTTTGCTCGGAGATGCCGTTTACCAGGCCTTCTTTCAGAGCTTTGATGGCATGGGGCTGATCTCCCGACGGCTCAAAGGTGGAGTTTAATTCAAAACGGTCCATAGATACTTCCTGTGTTGTTTGCGGTTTTGACCGCTGTCAATTGATTTAATTATATCAGAACATATGTTTTAAGTCAATGGAAAATGCAGCTTGTCGCGGGGCGCATATTCCTTGCCTGCTCGCTGTTTTGAGGCGACCGGATTTTGTGTGCAACCGGTCTTTGAGTGCTCTCAAGTGATGTCAAAATCCGGCATATCCACATTGTCAAAGACAATGTTATGGCAGTTTTCTATCTCATAGGCCTTGAAACTAAGGGGTTCGGCAAGCTGCAAAAGCTCCGGGTCGACTCTCTCTTGCAGGCGCTTTCGCCTGACAGGTGTCCAGGTGTCCGAATAGAGGGGTTTTTTCCAGGTAATTCGCACGGACGAGAGAGTTATATTTTGGGCATTTGTCATAACCAAGTTGTTGGCGCGATGGTGGCAGTGGTCGACAAAGCCTTTCCCACCCCTGTCGATTTTGGTTTTGGGGGTTATTTCCACTGTGAAATGGCTGATGTCAATGTATTTTACGGCGGCATTTTCAGAGCAGCGGATGATGCCAAAACCATTGGCTTCAACCGCAAAGCCGCTCATCAAAATGCGAGAGATCGATCCGTTGCGAGCCGACAACAGAAAAGGCGTGCCCTCCCAATCCAAAGAAGCGCATATATTGGACAAGCTGATGTTTTCTATATTCCCGCCATCCGCATTGAGAGACAAAATTCCGCAAGCATTTTTGACACAGCAGCCGTTGATGGTCACATTTCGAACTGTGCAGGGAATGCCCGTGTCCCTCATCCCCGGGTCAAGGCCGGTGTAGATGCGAAAGGCATGGACAGTGGTTTCGAAGGTGCAACCGCTTATGGAAAAGTTTTCAGAAGAGCCTCTGTGGTTTCCATCGATGGCGATGCAGTCGTCCCCGCAAAAAAAGCTGCTGTCGAAAATGCGGACATCTTGGCAAGAGGTGAAATGCAAACCGTCTGTATTGGGGCCTGCAGGATTTGATCTGATGGCCAAATTAGAAACACTGACATTTTGACAGCCGAGCATCCAGCCCGCATAGACTGGATAGCGTTCAATGCGCAGAGAATTTACTCTTATATCCTTGCAATCTTCAAGCATAAACATAAAGACACGCCATGGACGCTTGCGGTAGAAGTGCCACGGCATTGTGGTTATCGCGCTTTCAAAGTCCTCCTCTGATCCGGAGGGCAACCAAAAAGCCTCGTCATCGCTTGTGAGCAGACCGCCTTCTATGGATATGTCTTGCACCATGTAGCCATATAAAAGAGCGGACATCTCCCACAGCATTTTTCCGCTCGCGTCACGATAACGGCTGTCGCCTCCTCCGGTGATTTCGGGATAATCTTGCCTGTCTATGCTGGCAAGCAGAGTGGCGCCGGGGGCAAATTTAAGAGAAATATGGCTTTTCAGGGAAATTGAGCCGGTCAAATATGTGCCCGGAGGGAAATAGATTGTTCCGCCTCCGCCTTGTGCCGCGTCGTCAATGGCCATTTGAATGAAGAGGGTGTCTTTGTATATCCCGTCTCCACGGGCTCCAAAATCCTTTACATTGAAATAAAATAATTGCATTTGCCTATCTCCTGTTTCAAATAATCAGTAAATATCGGATGGATGCTGTCTTGTACACAAATAGTTGTGTATTTATATCTGTACATATGAGATTGTGTTATAATTTAAATTGTGAAATGACGCTTGGGTAAGGTTTTCACATACAGTCAGCTTTTAGAGCACAAAGTGTGAATCTGCAAAGGAGGCACATATGGAAAAGGGGATTTTTTTAAATATCGACATAAACAGCGTGGTATATCCTTTCCTTGATGAAATAGCAGGCAGGAAAAGGATTGAAAGGGAAATGCTGTATCCGTTTATTGACCAGTATGCCGATACACTGATAACAGACATTTCCCTCTGTGTGTTCTGTCAGTATTCCAACACACCCTCCGTGGTTTTTACGGACGCATATGCAAAGTATGCACAGGAGATAGAAAATGGTTTGCCTGTCAACTACAAGGATATCTATGGCGGGATAAACAAGCTTTGGCAAGAGCACGGATTGGATGTCTATGACATATGGTTTAAACGCATACGCAAGCTCGGCCTCTCGGGGTGGCTTTCCGTGCGCATGAATGATGCGCATGAGCCTGAGAAGGAGGCAAGCTTCCTGCGAAGTGATTTTCACTATCTGGCCAAGCAGCAGGATATGTTCATAGGGCAAGAGTACGGCTATTTTCGAAAGTGCTTTGATTATGCAAAACCCCTTGTTCGCCACATGATGCTCGCATATATCGCAGAACAGTTGGACAGATATGATGTGGATGGCTTGGAGTTGGATTGGTTGAGGGAAATTTATTGCTTTGACTATCTTAAATATGACAATGCCTGCGAGATCATGAATGAGTTTATGCGCGATGTGAAGAAGATAGTGCTCAACGCGGAGGAAAAATGGGGGCACAGTATAAAAATCCTTGTAAGGCTCATGCGGGATATGGAGCAAAATACAGTTTTTGGCTTCGATGTCAAAACATGGATTTCTGAGGGCTTGGTGGACATTGTCACGGTAGGGCCTCGATGGGCCACTTGCGACAGCGATATTCCCATTGAAAAATGGAAAAGACAATGCGGCGATGTGCCTGTGTATGCAGGCTTGGAGGTGCTGATCAACCGACAGGCGGAAGTGGCGATGGCAACAGCCGAGGTTGTGCGGGGATTTGCCGCACAGTTTTTTTGCGCGGGAGCCGACAAACTCTATCTCTTCAACTATTTTCAAAACCCACACACTCCAATGCCTGAATGGGAGGAAATTTACAAAACAGCGGCGGGGTCGCAGCTTTTATCCCTGCCTCGGCGCCATGTCGTGACATATCAAGACCTATGGCCCGTGGGATACAAGCCTTACCGACCGTTGCCCAAAGAGATTGAAGCCGGCAGTTCATATGAGCTCGTGCTCCAAACAGGCACCATCGAAGAAGGGCGCCTTGTTCGCTTGATACTTGGATTTAAAGGTCGGAAAAGCTCAAAGTTGTTGGAGGTTTCTCTGAATGGAAAAGCTCTTTGCGGTGGCCTCTATACGGATATCGAGTCCTTTGACGCTTCTACCGGGATGCTGTCTAAAAACGGATATGCGGACGCAGAGACACATTTTCTTTGTTGGGAAGGGCTGGGAGTCGGAAAGAGGGAACAGAGGATAAGTGTGCGCAACAACAAGGAAAGAGCTGTTGTGCTGACCTATGCAGAACTTGCCGTGGACAAAAAACAGCTTTGACTTTGTCTCAAAGCTGTTCGCGGTTGAAAAGCCCGCTGTCTGATAGGGAAACAAACTCCCCGCTGAGGGAGGACTCAGACAGTGGGTCGGAGACAATTATGTGGTCAAGCAGCTTGACATTTACCTTTTCAAGAGCTTCTTTGACGCGGATTGTTGTCTCCAAATCCTCTTTTGAAGGTATGGCAAAACCGCCGGGATGGTTGTGGGAGAGCACAACAAATGTGGCACGCGCTTTTACGGCCTTTGCGACAATGCGAGGTATGCTCACAAGGGCCGCATTGACACTGCCGGAGTGTATAAGCTCACAGTTAATGGGTTGCAACCTGTTGTTGAGGCAGAGCAGATAGACGACCTCCTCGCGCTTGCCGATGAAATAGGGCATCAAAAAGTCACCAAAAGAGGCACTGTCAGAAAGCCTAGTGCTCTTTATCACCCGCGAAAGCAAATATCTGCGCGTTATGCCCGGAATCAGGGACAGAAGCAAAGCTGCATTGTCTCCGATTCCTTTGACTTCACTGAGTTCCTCCGGATCAGCGTTGAAAACGCCGTGGAGGGTTTTAAAACGACGTAAAAGGCGGTGGGCAATTTCGTTGGTATCCACCCGCGGCAAGGCATGATAAAGCAGAATCTCGAGCACTTCATGCTCTTCAAAACTGTCCAAACCGTCGCGTTTAAATTTGTTTTTCATCCGCTCTCGGCGACCTATATGCAAGTTATCTGTCATAAGTTTCCATACCTTATTATATAGTTGGAATAGTCAATTGCCATCCGATGATATTTTAGCATTTATAAAAGTGATTTGTCAATTTTTACACCGGGAGATACAGTTGTTTTTGAATGTTCTTTCCAAACAAAATAGTGTTATATCAGGACAAAAATAGTGTAGTCACAGGGCTTGCGGAGTGCTAAGATTGCATTGGGTAAAACCCGTCTTACATTTTTTGAAATGGTTATAAAAAAACAAAAAGGAGAATATCTATGAAAAGCAAAAGCAGACTTATTGCACTGGTTGCTGCTCTGCTGCTGTTTGTAAGTGTTTTTGCGGGATGCGGCGGAACTGAAGACCCTGCCCAGACGACCTCATCCGCAACTACAAGCACACAGACAACAACGACAGGCGGCACAGTCGCGACGGAACCCGGAACCACTGCCGACCCCTTTGACCTTTCCACCAGCTCAAGCTGGGACTCGGCAAAATGGCTGGAATATGAAAAAACCCTCGATTTCGACGGCAGAACTTTTTCTCTTATGAGTTCAGATCCTGAATGGCGTCATCCCGATGAGGGAGCGACATCCGAACTTATGGTTCAATGGCAGAAAGAGCTTGACCAACTCGAAAAGGACCTCAACATAACTCTTGAGTTCCTGCAAGGCGACTTTCACGGAGGCGTAGAGCCCATCTACACATGGCTCGTAGCAGGTGACAGTCTGGCTGATGTCTATGAGATTAAAACACACACCTTCATGCCCCTCGTAATCAAAGGATATGTGGTTCCTTGGGACGATGAAAGAATACAAGCTGCAGGTCTTGACATAAACAACGAGCTCTTTTTCTACCAGCCTTTCACTCAGGCATGGAAAACGAATGGCCACATTTACGGCGCACGTTCAGCCGGTAAATACCGTCCCCCCGAAGCCGGATGGGTTATGTTCTTTAACAAACCTTTGGTAAATGATGCCGGTGTCTCTGACATCTACCAACTTGTTCGCGAAGGCAAATGGGATTGGGATTCTTTCCTTGATATTGCAGGCAGAGCTCAACGAGATACAGACAATGACGGCACTCCTGACTACTGGGGCCTTGGCACCGGTTATCTCGGATATGGCGAAGAAGTCTACCTTGCCGGCGGCAAAATTGTGGACTGGGTTGACGGCAAACTCACAAGCACAATCGACAGTGCCGCTGCCAGAAATGCCTTTGAATTCATGACAAGAGTTGCAAACAGCGGCTTTATTGTGCAGTCCCTTGAAGGCGAAGAAGGTCTTGCCAACGCCACATACAAAGGCGCACACGTGGCTTTCCGTGAAGGCAAAGTGGCATTCCTTTGGTCAGAGCTTAGCCGCTCGTCCTATCTGAACAAGGGTGGCAGCACAAGCATCCAAGACTCCGATATGGATTGGGGCATTCTCCCCTTGCCGAAAATGCCCGGCGGTGAATACATGAATATCCTTGGCGGCGTCACATTCGACTTGATGATGACCACAAACAAAAACATCGAAGAATCTGCAATGATCTATGCGGCCTTTGCCCGCAGAGACAACGATGTCGAGTGGAAAGACTATCTTGATCTCTATACACAGGATGGAGATGACGGATCTCTTGAAATGCTCTCAGAGTATATTTACCCAAATACCGTTGCCAACTGGTCCTGGGTCTCTGTAGATCACAACGACACATATCGTGCAGAAATTGTATACAAAATATTTGATGAAAACGCATCCTACTCTGCTCTGATTGAAGCTGTAAAGCCCAAACTTCAGAATCTGCTGGACTCCCTGGGCGGACAATAAGCTTTCAACGCTTGTTGTGATAAAAACAAAATAAGTGTTATTAAAGGCAACGCCTTCGGCCGAGTATTCGGCTTGAGGCGTTGCCTTGATTTATGAGTGTTTTTGGAATTGATCTGTGTGAAATCAATCTTTATCCGAAAGGGGTTAGTAAGTGGTTTGAATAGAGGCGAGCTTTAGCTGCTTTCCGACTCTTTAAATCTTTTTAGGTCTTGGGAAGGAGTGACGCCAAAGAGCTCTTTATACATGCGGGAAAAATATGAAAAACCCGTGAACCCACTGGCGGTCATGGCTTCTGTCACATTGTATTGTTTTGACATGAGAAACATCCTGGCTTTTTGACAGCGGTATTCGTTGATAAAGCTCATAAGCGTTTGGCCTGTGAACTTGGTGAAAGTCCGAGAAACATAGTCGTTGCTGTACCCCACATGGTTTGCAAGATCGGAAAGCGTGATGGGCTCCGCAAAGTGATCGCGGATGTACTGCATGATCTTGCGGATGTGCCCGTCCACGGTGCTGTTTGGCAGAGGGAAGTGGGGCTCATTTGTGTAGTTGCGGACAATGTGAACCAGCAGTACTATAAGAAGGTGCTTTACCATGGTGCGATAATGGGCTTTCTCGGTCAAAAGTTCCTCAATGATCAATTCCATCATGTGTTTTATGGCAAAATCCCCTGAAATAAGAAGCTGAAATTGCATTGAAAAAAAATCTGTTAAAAGATCATCAAAAAACGCCTCTTTTAAAACAATACTGTGGTAGACCGCTCTTTCCTCGTTGTTATGCCTGTAGGAGTGAAAAGCGCCTGCATCCATGACGATGAGGTCTCCGGGGAAGGCTGTGGTCTCGCCGCCGCCATTGCGCACCACAACCTCACCCTCGACAACATAGGCAAGTTCGATGTGCTCGTGCCAGTGCAGGGTGACTTTGTTTTGTGCGTCCAGTAGGACAAAGGGTTCAAAATACAATTTGAGTTGCTCGTCCGTATACGGAACGCGGTCATATCTTGCTTTTTCCATTGTAACCTCAAGAAACGCTGAAATTTGGAAGTACATGCAAGTCAAAGTACTTGCTGGAACTATTGGTATTATATGATAAACGTATTTTACAGTCAACTGTCACAGATAACATATATAGCAAGGATGCGTGATGAAAAATGTCTTTATACAAAATGCATTTTTGTATTGACAAAGGACATGAAAAAAGATAGTATTTTAAAAAAGCATAAGGGATAACTTAAATTGCATTATACACAAAAGACAACCGCAGATCTAAAACAGAGGGAGAAGCTCATATGAAAAACAAAAGGATTGTCGCCATCATACTGTGTGCAGTGGTTGTATTTACAGTCATCACAACCGGTTGCGTATCGCAAGGCGGAGAAACAAAAGACACTGGCAAATCGGATACAGGGGCGAATATGGGGACAACAAGCATCGAAAGCACAGCGCTGTCGATAAACTGGGAAGACTTATTAAAGGCGGAGGCGATACCGAGACTTCCGGTAAAACAATTTTCCTATGACCTCACAACGCCTCCTGCCGCAATCATAGGCAAACCCGCCCCGGCCTTTGATTTTTGGTTTGAGGAGTCGCAAAAGCTGATAAATACAGACACACAGAGGGAAGTACACCTCTCTAAATCGGGAGATTCCTCAAATTATGCTTGGGGCACATCCTATGTGATGCGCTCGCTGTATACAGCCTATACATTCACACTGGACGAGGGATATCTTGAAACCTATGCACTGGTATGTGCCAATATGTATGACACCTTGGCCGACAATGACGGAGACGGTTATCTCGGATGGGGCACGGGCAATTACTCCGGCGGCAAATACGATGAGTATGCGGTGCACACGGGTTTTGCCCTGAAGGGCTGGGCTGATTTTATACAGCTTGTGCAAGCAGACCCTTCGCTGGGAGACAAACAAGTGCCCACCGGGGGGAGCTATCTTGAGCTTGCTAATAAGCTGCTCGATGCGGCAAACAATCACCTCGTACCGAGCTTTGAGCGCGACTACAACCGCCATCTGGGCATATATATGAATCGCCCCGGGAGCGGAAATTGGAATGGCATCACCCAAGAAAAGAGTTTGCCTCACAACCAATATCTCGCATTTGCCGTGGGGCTCTACGGCATGGCCTCTGTATCCCCGGATAACACATTCAAATACACCTTGCGTGCCGATGAATTGCTTTCTTCGTTTAAAAGTTTTTTGTGGATTGATGAAAACGGACAGATGATGTGGCAATATGACGACGCTTTTTTCTACGGAGATGGAATCGGCGGGGGGCCGGAGGATTTCTCCCATGCAATGATGGACTATTTTGCGGCAATCGAGTGCTATAACCGTGGCGGAGTCTTTGAATACTCCGACCTCGCAGCCTTTGCCTACAACCTCCAGACATTTATGTTCAACAAGGACTATGACAACCCCAGTGTCGGAGAGTCCGTGGGGAGCTCGGGCAGCGGAAATGTGCCCTATATATACAACATCTGTCTTGCTCGTTATGGGGATATGGTTTGGCAAATTTGCGCAAAGTCATACAACGGCAGATTGAGTGATGCCGCACTTTTAATGTCCCTGCACCCCGATGCCCCGGCTCCGGAAAGTTTCGCGCTGACAGCTCCGATGGGCACAATGCAAGGCAATGGCCCCTTGACTTTTATGTGGACGCCTTCGAAATATGCCTCTGATTATTGTCTGCAAATCTCCACAAAGGAAGACTTTGGCACGCTTTTGGTTGACAGGCCTTATATAACCAACACAGCGGCAATTGTGGATGTGTTGAAGGACAACACGAAATATCACTGGAGAGTGATTGCGCGCAGCGCCTCGGGGAAGACGATTCAAAGCGATGTGGGAACGCTTACAACAGGAACATCGGAGAACGCGGTGAAAAGAGTTCTTTCCTTTGACTTTATGGCGCAAGTTCCGGAGGAGGGCACGTGCTGGCTTCGAGTTGCCCTTTCGCGGAGATTGATCTACAATCTGCCTTTGCAGAGAGATGAGGGCTGGCACTCGGTGGAAATCGACATGACAGAGGCGCTTAAAAATTATCCTGAGGCGAGTTTGAGATTTTCAATTTACAGAGACGCCGTTGAGGGAGGCGAAGCGGAGCTGTATATTGACAACGTCGCACTCACAGGCGCCGGAGCTACAGTCAACTTTGACGAAACCGCAGGCTATACAGGCATATACCCTTATGACAGAACTCGCTCCACTTCCGCGCGGTTCAACGGACTGACAGAGGGTATGAGTCCCGATGGCAGCAGCGCCCACAGACTGCATCTGGCAAAATCAAGCGGTATTGTATTTGGGGAGTCATTCTTGTCCATAGGGTTTTCCCTGAACTAAAAAGAAAAAATGACATATAAAAGAGTGAGCAACTGCTCACTCTTTTATTAAAAGCTCGGCAAAATCCGAACTCTCAAAGGCATTGCGGATTTTTTTAAGGGGTACATGTCTTACAATATGGCGAATTTTGTGGTCGCTGTATTCTTGTATTGAGACAGTGCACAAGCCGGCCCGTCGCTGTGCCCTGCTGCGCGAGATAGTCACAGCGCTTATTTTGTCAATCGGCAAGAAAACACTATGAAAAGTCCTACGTTTTTCATAGGCCGCATGAACATAGCAGCCTTTTATGCCAAGGCTTGAATATCTTGCGGATACCAACTTGTTGGTTCCAACCCATATCAACCACAATGTGATAATCGAACCCCAAAACACAAATAACATTTTGAAATCAGGCAACAGAAAGAGGCCGATCAAAGCGGTGCAGGCAAGGCATCCGGCTAATATAAAAGGGGGCAACGCAAATCGCCGTGAGGCAAAACCCTTTACAGTGTACACTGTAAAGGGGACAACTCTGTATTCCGGCAGGAGTTTCTCCAAAACAGCGGTGGAGTGTTCTACGGGACAGGATGGAATGATGATGGGCATAAAGGTTTTTCCGCCGTACCCCACGGTATTGACGGTGACACTGCAACGTCGGAAAGGTTTTATCCACAGTTTGTACCGCAAATCAGCCGAGGTTATATTTTCTACGGGCAGAAGATAGCGATATTTGCCAAACAAGCCGCCGGAGACATCAAAATATCGACCCTTTCTCAGAACAATCAGTTTATAGTATGTCCCGATTGAACGCATGAAGGCGAGGGTATACAAAACAAAGAGACTTATTACCCAGATGATGACCGCAGAGGGTATTTTCAAAGCGAAAAAAGAGGCAATGGTCTCAAGACTGCCTGAAAGTTTGCCGGCGAGGTTTTCGCCGAGCACACGTCCGAGATTGCCAATAAGAGCAAAGAAAAATGCAAGTCCTCCCACTATATTGGAGGAAGCGGCACTGATGAGCGCGACATTTTTATAATCGGGCTTATATTCATAGGAGGGAAAGGAGTCTGTACCTGCCGTAATGTGATTGCCATAATCGGAAATAAGTGCATCTGCTATTTTTTCAACGGATCCGGAATTGACAAAGAGGGGCCACAGTTCCCTTTGAGAACAGCCGGCAGTACAGGGCTTTATGATATATGCGCCCAGCAGACGCATCGAAAAGGGCTGTGATATTTTGAGAGCTGTTATATTTTTATCGGAATATGTATCGCTGCTCCGCAAAAAGATGCCTCGTTCATATTTTACACAGCCTTGAGAGATAGTGATCTTTGATGTCCTCCACCTGATAAAACCAAGCAACAAAACAACGAAAAGTGTGGAGATGTCAAGCCATGCACCAATCACCCAGGCGTGGAAACTGCCTCCCGCCATGAGCAAACCCCGTATCAAAGGTATGAGAAGCAGGATAACATATTTTCTCATGCCTCCGATAATGTCAACAACATGAGGGCGTATTGTCTCTGAGCTGTTTTTCATATACTATACCGTTTCAGATGTGATACAATCTGTGTCATATCCTCTTTGGGGATGGTGTATAGGACTATCCTGCTGCCGTGAAGGTGCAAAACAATGGTGAAAACACCAAGAAAACGAGATAGCGGTGTGCCTCTGACGGCATGTGTCACGACAGCACGATACGGCACAAAGGACAGCCTTCTGACAATAAGCCCGCGCCGCAAATAGACACCTTTCTCGGAGGGGAGAATATGGTATTGTTTCAAACTTGCCGGTATCATGATGCCTGCAATGAATGCAAAGAGCGCTGCGAGTAGGATAAGCACAATACCAACGGCGGGAAAAACCGGAAGCAGCACTGCGGCAACGACAAACAAGAGGATGAAGCACAACAGTGCGCGTAAAAGCCAGAGAATGGCTCTCTTACCGAGCGCGCGTCTTTTCTTTGTTTTCATACTACTTCCTTTCTTGGCGGAGATCCAGGCTTCCGATATAAAGCGCAATTCATGGTGCTTTTTGAAGGAAACTGTTGCGGGAAATGGTCGAGATGTTATATAATGAGAAGGACAAATAAAACACCTGTAAAATATATTAAAGCATATCATATGTTTCCCAAAAGGGCAATATTTTGGACCGGTAGGCAGTTGTTGCCTCTGACCGGGTTTTTGTTGAAGAGCGCTGCTGAATTTGACAAGGAGGGTTTTGATGAGAGCCTGCGCCATCGATCTTGGAACAGTCAGAACGGGTATTGCTTTTTCTGACATAGAGCTTCGCATAGTGGGAAAAACAGAGGTGTTGCACGAAAGAAACGAAGAGAAACTGCTTCTGTCCCTTGCGAGCACGATAAAAGAAAATGACGCAATATATGTCGCCATGGGTTGTCCTGTAAACATGGACGGAACTAAAGGGCAAGGTGCGGAAAGATCGGAAAAACTTGCAAAACAACTCTCTGAGTTGACAGGGATCGACGTTGTACTTATCGACGAGAGGAGAACAACGATGGATGCCCATAGGATACTTGGTGAAAGCGGAGTATATGGGAAAAAACGAAAAAACACAGTGGATGCCGTGGCTGCAGCCCTTATACTTGAAATATTTCTTAATTTGCTGAAAAACAAGGAGGTTAATACATGAACATCGCAGAAAAACTGAATCGAATTGCCAGGGAGCGGGATAAATCATATTGGGCGGGCAGAATAGCTGCGGAAACGGAATATGCTGTGCGCGTAAATACCGTGTTAGAAGGCAAATATGACAGAGATATAGAGACAGCACTGGATGCACTGCTGGCTTCTATTGCAAGCGATGGTGTGATAACGGATGCCGCGGCAAGCTTTTCAGAGAAGCTTTTGCTGCCGATATCTTCTGAATGCAAAAAACTGACGCTTCTTTGTATTGCCCATGCCCACATAGATATGAATTGGATGTGGGGATTTCAAGAAACCGCAGCGGTCACTGCTGACACCTTCAGAACCATACTGGATTTGATGTACGAATACCAAGATTTCACCTTTGCACAGTCCCAAGCATCGGTGTATAGAATTATAGAAGAGTATGCCCCCTGGATGCTTGACCTCATCAAGGCACGTGTAAAAGAAGGGCGCTGGGAGGTACCGGCCTCCACATGGGTGGAAACAGACAAAAATATGCCCACGGGCGAGTCGCTTTCGCGGCATATCCTCAACACCAAGCAATATCTGTCAGAACTGTTGGAGATTGATCCGGAAAGCCTTGAGATAGACTTTGAGCCCGACACCTTTGGGCACTCCGCCAATGTGCCCGAAATCTGTGCAGCGGGGGGAATAAAATATTATTACCACTGCCGCGGACACGCAGACGAAAGTCTCTACAGATGGAAATCCCCTTCGGGAGCAAATCTGCTTGTTTACAGAGAACCGGATTGGTATAATGGGGAGATCTCACCGGGGATGGCCGCTTTTGTACCTGAATTTTGTTCCCATTATGGAGTAGACTGCGCTCTGAAAGTCTATGGTGTGGGAGACCATGGCGGAGGCCCGACACGCCGCGATATAGAGCGCGCCTTGGATATGATGACATGGCCCATCATGCCGACGATAAAATTTGGCACATTCAAAGAGTTTTTCAAACGCGTGGAAGCGGCCTCACCGCGTATACCTGAGCTGGCAGGAGAGCAAAACTTTTTGTTTACGGGTTGTTATACCTCACAGACACGCATCAAGTTGGCCAACAGACTCGGTCAAGCACGGCTATATGATGCCGAGCAACTTGGGGCGATGTCATACGCCGTGGGCGGCACAGACCTTTCAAAGCAGATGACAAAGGCATGGGAAGGTGTGCTTTTCAATCACTTCCACGATATACTGCCCGGAAGCGGTACCATAGAGACAAGGGAATATGCCATGGGATTGTTTCAAAACACCTTGGCTCAAACAGCAACCGCCGCAAACTATGCGATGCAAAACATCTCCGACTATATAGACACCTCCGGCATAGATATGGACGATGATCTGCACAGTGTTTCTGAAGGAGCGGGAGTTGGCTACACCTTGGATCAACCGTCTCATTTTGGCTTCCCAAAAGCCGAGCGCGGCAGAGGGAAAACAAGGATATTTGTGCTTTACAATACAACGGCCTATGACCGAAACGGCTCTGTAGAGCTCACAGTGTGGGATTGGCCGGGGGAGATCTCCCGTATGCGGGTAAAATCCGCTTCCGGAAAGGACACACGCATACAGCTTTCCGAAAGAGGCAATCACTATTGGGGGCATAAATACCAAAAGATTTTGATAGACGCCTCTGTCCCCGCCCTCGGATACAGCACTTATGTACTGTATGAGGCAGAAGCTTCCCTGTCAAAAATCAGTGTCACTCACAAAGATGACAGAAGAGACTATATATCAGACGACAATATTGTCCTTGAAAACAGCCATGTGAGGGCCGAGTTCAAACGCTCCTCCATGCGCGTTATTTCCCTTGTGGACCTCAAGACAAAAACCGAACTTGTCGACTCTGCAAACCCTTCCTGTGGGTTTAACTACATAGTTGAGGACTCAAGACACGGTATGACTTCCTGGCGTGTGGGCGAGCGGATGCTCAAGCAGGATTTGAACACCAAATACCCCGTGCGCCTTGAATATGTCAACAAAGGAGAGGTCCTTTCCTTCTTGAAATACAGCATTGAGTTTGAAAACTCCAAGCTTGAAGTGGTTGCAAAACTTGGCATACACTCCAAAACCTTGGAATTTGATGTGCACTGCGACTGGCATGAGGTGGGCAACCGCGAAAAGGGTATCCCGCAGCTTTCTTTCTGCGTTCCCTTTAAATATGCGGCCTCAAAGTTTGTAAACGACATCCCTATGGGTATCACGGAGAGAAAACCTATGGGACACGACGTGCCCTGCGTTAGTTTTTCTGCACCCGTGAATGAAAATGGGCCGTCAATGTTGCTCACCAGTGACACAAAATATGGTTTCCGCAACTCAAAGTCCCGGGTAGAGTTGACACTTATCCGCTCCTCATATGACCCTGATCCGTATCCCGAATACGGTGAACACAACATCCGCTTGGGACTGGCCTTAGTCCAAGGACAAAGCTCACATCAGATGGCGGAACAGGCCAATGTATTTGAACACCCGGTGATCTACACAAGTGCGCGAAAACATTTTGGTAAACTGCCCCTTAAAATGTCCTTTGCGCGCCTGGAGGGAGAAAACATACTGCTTTCAACAATAAAAACAGCAGAAGACGGCAGCGGAAATACAGTGTTGCGCGTATACAACGCCGGCCGGAACACACAAAGGGCAAAAATAGAATTCTACAGGCGTCCCAAAAGTGTGTCCCTGACAGACACAACGGAGATGAAAAGCGTCCCGATTGTGATAAGCGGGAACGGCGCGGAGTTTGATTTGCCGGCCTGTGCGATTGCTACCTTGAAAGTGGATCTGTGAGCAAAAAAAGATCCATCTCTCAATTTATCTTAGGTAAATACCCTTGGTGAATAAAGTCCGAAATAAGCTGATTGTTTAATTAGAGGCCTCCAAAAGCTTAAAGAGCTTCAAACAATTGCAAATGCCGTCACCTCTTTTGGTGACGGCATTGATTTTTGTTTAAACTAAAGTTTTGATGAGATTGTCCCTGTTTCCGGGTAGGAAGTCTATCGGTGGGATCTCTATCAATGTGTAGCATCCCGGTTTTTGTTTTAGAGCCGCCCGGGCGGAGGAGACCAGTATTTGGCCGGTGAGAGCGGGATTGTTGATGCTCATATTGAATTCGAGGCGTTGGTTATCGGTTTTTCCGGATACTCCTTTTCGCATCATACTCACACCGTGGCCAACATCTTTGAGCATTTCCACACTTTCCACTTGGATGACCTTGGTCTCGTCATGGCAAAAATAGTCGTCTTTGAGGATTGCCTCCGAAACGCAGGAAAACTCTGCTCCGGGGGCGATCTCCACATAGACCATGCGCCTGTGCACACCGGCTCCTGCAGGGATGGTCATGGAAAGAGCGTCCTTTACGCCTTTGATGGATTTAGCAGCCACTGTGTGTCCCATACTCATGCCCGGGCCGAAATTTGTATAGGTGAGGCCCTTTGGCAACATGGCTAAAAACAAGGTTCGCAAAATAGAATCGGTGCCGGGATCCCATCCTGCGGCGGTGACGGAGGCACAGTTGTTTTCTTTTGCAACTTTGTCCAGCTTGGAGCGCACATCGAGTATCTGCGTGTGAATGTCAAAACTGTCAACTGTGTATATGCCCTTTGAGAGCAGTTTTGCGGCTGCGGAGGGGACAACGCGGCTGGGCAAACTCAAAATAGCGACGTCGACATCTTGCAGCATGGAGATGTCTTTTAAAACGGGGATATCAACCTCTATTTCGCTGATTTCGACAATGTATTTAAGGGCAATATCCGTACAGGCATCGATGGCTTCATGCACGCCTCTTCCGATATTGCCATAGCCGACTATGGCTGCTTTGATCATAATTTCCTCCTTTTGGCAGAAAAAGCCGATTGAGTTATTCAACCGACTTTTATAATATGGTGCCGGTGGTGGGACTTGAACCCACACCCTGTTACCAGGAACGGATTTTGAATCCGTCACGTCTGCCATTCCATCACACCGGCACATCCATCTTTATAAAAATTTTGCGTATATATATTATACTGCTCTATCGCCACTTGTCAAGACGAAAAGAGGAAAACATTAAAATTTCATTCCAATACACCGTGGACGCGGCGGTGTCCGTCAGCAATTTTTGTCTTCTTCCATGAGAGCTCCGCCTTTAAAAGAGAACTTGGATTCACAGCCCTTTGCGAGTCGGACGATGTTTTCGCGGTGCTTGAAAATAAGCATAAAAGACATAAATGCTGCCACAGCAGTGTAGCCGAGAGCCATCTCCATGTCAGAAAGGGATGTTTTGGATAAGACCAACACCATTATGGGCACTACAAGGGACGCGCACATGGAGGCAAGGGAGATATATTTGGTTATGAAGGCAATGGCGAAAAAGACAACCATGCCGATGAGGAAGATACGCCAGTCAAACATGGCCACGGTGGTCGCCATGGTCAGGGCGCCTTTTCCACCTTTAAATTTGAAATAGAGCGGATAAATGTGGCCGAGAAACACAAAGGCACCGGCAATTAATCTTCCTTGAGCACCCTCAAGAAAGCTTAGATTTCCGCTGTATATGAGTTGTCCGAGCAAAATGGCGATGGCGCACTTGCCCACATCTCCAAACAGGACAATTAAGCCCCGCTTCCAGCCCATGGAGCGCACGGCATTGGTAAAACCCGCATTTCCGCTGCCATAGTCACGGATATCTTTGTTCAATGCAAGCTTTGACACGATAATGGAGGTGTTGATGCTGCCCAGCAGATAGGAAATAAGCGCTATAAGAGGCAGCTGGTACAGCGAATTTAAGTCATTTGCCCATTTGCCGGCATCTATTATGGTGCCCATAATGCCCTCCCTGTTATCACAAAGTGATATTGCCGCTCTCGCCTCGTTCGCGGACGATCATGCGCAGTGGTGTGCCGTCAAAACCGAACACGTCGCGAAAGCGGTTTTCGATATATCGCAGATAAGAAAAGTGAAACAGCTCTTTAGAGTTGCAAAACAATATAAAAGTCGGCGGTTTTGTGGAGTTTTGAGTGCAGAAATAAATCTTCAAGCGTCTGCCTTTGTCTGTGGGAGGTTGCACGCGGGATGTGGCGTCGTTTAACACATCATTTAAAACACCGGTGGAAATCCGTCTACTCCACTGTTCGTTGGCGGAAACAATCTCCTCAAAGAGGGTGCGGACTCTGCTGCCTGTCTTGGCGGATAGGAAAACAACTTTGGCATATGACATATATGCAAGGTCGGCAAGAACGCGCTCGCGGGCAAGACGCATGGTGTCTGTTTCTTTTTCCACCAAGTCCCATTTGTTGACCACTATTACGGCTGCTTTGCCATTTTCATGAGAAAAGCCCGCAATTCTTGCGTCCTGTTCGGTGACACCTTCGGTGGCGTCGATCATAATGGCACAGACATCTGCGCGTTCTATGGCCATCATTGCCCGCAAAACACTGTATTTTTCAATTGTCTCCTCGACTCTGGCTTGCCTGCGGATGCCGGCAGTGTCAATAAAACAAAACTTGCCGTGTTCGTTTTCAAAGTGTGCGTCCACACTGTCCCGTGTTGTTCCCGGCACATCACTCACAATGACGCGCTCTTGTCCGAGTATGGTGTTTAAAAGAGAGGATTTGCCGACATTTGGTTTGCCGATAATAGCAACTTTTATAATATCATCATCTTCGACACTTTCTGTGTCCGGCGGGAAGTGTTCAAAGCATTTGTCCAGAAGGTCACCTGTGCCGTGTCCGTGAAGAGCTGAGACAGGCACGGGTTCGCCAAGTCCGAGGTTGTAAAATTCATAGAGCTCCGGCGGCGGTGTCCCGATGCTGTCGACTTTGTTCACGCAGAGAATGATGGGTTTACCCGATCGTAGCAACATCGTTGTGATTTCTACATCCGCTGCGACTATACCGGTTGTGATGTCGGTGATAAAGACAACGACATCGGCATGCTCTATGGCAATCTCTGCCTGAAGACGCATGAATTTCAGCATATCGGTATCCGCGCGGGGTTCGATGCCGCCTGTGTCTATGAGCCCAAATGTCCTGCCGCGCCAATCGGCATCGGCATAGATGCGGTCGCGCGTAACTCCCGGTGTATCCTCTACAATTGACAACCGTTTACCTATCAGTTTATTGAACAGCATCGACTTTCCCACATTGGGTCTGCCGACTATTGCAATCAATGGTTTTGACATATTAACTCCGTTAAACTATTCCAAAGAGGGCATTTAAAAGGGCAGTTCCGTCGGTATTGACGACATCTATCGCGACATTCAATGCCCTCTTCGCGTCGGCAAGTGTTGTGTTGTCCAAAAAGAGCTCTTTTTCATGGGAAAGCATTGTCGAGGGGATTAAAAGTTTGGCACCGAGGTCTTTGCCGGAAAGTTGGGCGATGAGATCTTGTCCGGTTATAAGCCCCGCCACATCTATTTGCGGCCCGAAAAAGTCATTTTTTATACCGTAAACCGTGCATTTCAACTCGGGAAAGTGCACCTTTGCCAGGGCAACAAGCTCTTCCAAGAAGGGCTTTGCCGCAAGCCCTGTTGCCAGAGAAACAGCTTTGGGTCTTGGCATTTTCTTAAAAGACATATCGGAAAGGGCGTCAAGAAACTCCTCTTTCAACAAGGCGACCATACCGACGCCGTTTTCAAGCTGTGGAAAGTCCTCATACCACTCAGCACTCGGCATGGGGCGATTGGCCTTGATATAGAGCTCATCGGCCGCAAAGACAATGCGAGTACCGTGTTTTTTTTGCATATCAAAGGCAAGGTGCTCGGCTATGGATAAAATCTCCGCCGCTTCCTTTTCTCCGACGGGTTTTAAAGGATATAAACCGCGTCTGTACTTTGTGAGCCCCACGGGCACGACGGAAATTGAAGCCACAAAAGGGAACATGTCCAAGAGGTCCTTTAGTGTACGGTTGAGTTCCTCGCCATCGTTCAGCTCGGGGCACACCACGATTTGGCAGTTCATAATAATGTCCGCTTCGGCAAACAACTTCATGGTGTCAAGGCATGATCCTGCAAATTTATTATTACACATTTTAACACGGATATCGGGATTTGTCGAATGCACGGAGATGTTTATAGGACTGATTTTTAAATCTCTTATTCTGTCTATGTCGCTGGCAGATAAATTGGTAAGTGTTATATAATTGCCCATCAAAAAAGACATGCGCATGTCATCGTCTTTAATATAGAGGCTTTCACGCATGCCCGGCGGAAGTTGGTCAATAAAACAAAACACGCATTTGTTTTTGCATGTCTGCATATCGTCCATGAGTGTGGTATCAAATTCAAGGCCGAGGGGTAAAAAGTCAGGATTTGAAATATGCACTTCGCGGCGCCCTTTTTTCCCGTCGAGCTCGAGTGTCAACACAGATTCGACGGAAAGATAAAGGTAATCCAAAATATCGTTCACCGGGGAGTTGTTAATGCGCAAAAGCATTTCTCCGTGAGCAACCCCTGCTTTCTGTGCAAGGCTGTTTTTAACGACTCCAGTGATTATCTGGCTCATGTGCCACCACCTTTTCAAAACAAACGGGAGGCAAGCAAAAACGCGGACGGGCTTTTTCGCCGTGTCCGCGGGTTTGTAGACTCACAATTTCCGTATAAAACACGGACCTGACACAGAGGATGGTTCTCACATCGACAGGGCAACTTTTAGCTGTTTACAGCAAGAGCCGCATGTCCGCATTGTGTCATTTATCCTCTTCCATTGAAACAACGGTACGGTTTTTGTAGTATCCACATTCATTGCACATTCTGTGAGGAAGCCTGGCGGCTCCGCACTCCGGACATTTCACTAGTCCGGGCAATTTCAATTTCCAATGGGCGTTGCGGCGCTTATCCCTTCTGGATGAAGAATGTTTTCTCTTTGGTACTGCCATTTTTTACACCTCCTGCTATATTAAAGCTTGGGGAATTTTTCTTTTAAGGATTCAAAGGCCGTATTCCCGAGTTTTTCACAGGAGCATTCGGCGTCATTTAAATTGGTTCCGCACAAAAGACAGAGACCTTTGCAATCTTTTCGACACAGTGGACGCATCTCCATGTTCAGATTGACATCCTCGAGCACTATGGGCGAGACATCTATCTCATCTCCATAAATTTGTATCGTGTCTTCGTCTGAAGGTTCTTTTGCGAGCACATGCTCCGTCGAAACCTCAAACGGCAACACTAAGGGAATTCCGCAACTTGCACAAAACAATTCAAGCTGTGCGGAGAGATCAAGGTTTAGCGACATATACCCCGAACGGTTGGTAATTGTTCCATCTACATGAAGACCGGAGGTAAAGGGTTTCGCGCCAAATAAATCGTAATCTGAGAAGTCAGCCGTGTATTGAAAAGAAATCGGATTTTCAATACCTGTCAAGACTTTTCTGAGGTTTATGACCATGAAATCCTCCCGGCTGTAAATCAGTTGCACCACTTTTCGAAATAAGCAAAAATTATTATATCCCAAGACGATGGCCTTGTCAAGAATAATATTGCAATTCGTATAATAATTGCAGATTGCTGCGCTAATTGCACGGATATTTAAGCAATTCACAGTTAAAATCAGGCTGTCATTTGGTTTGCGGTCTTTGGAGCGGAAAAGTTGGCAAATACCAGAAACTTCGGGAAAAGCAATCCAAAGAGCTCAAGAGCTTTTTGCAGACCTATTTGACATCGGGCACAAAGCTGCCTGTTTCAAAAAAGTAGATGCCGGCTTGGCTGACCGCTTTTCCGGTGACTTCGCGCAGACAGTACTTGTACACGGCAAGCTGAGACAGATGACGTCTTGCTGCGGCATTTTCGCTGCCCCTTGTGATTCTGTCTGTTTTGAAATCCAATAAAGACAATGTGCCGTCCTTGTTTTCAAAATACAGATCTATAACACCCTGGAGAAGCACTTTTTCTGAGCTGTCCTTGACTAAATCCGGAAAATAGTCTTTTGCGGGCACGAGTATGGAGAATTTAAACTCACGGATCACTTTACCCAAAGGCAGTGAAAGCACCTTTTGCCCTATGTCACTTTGATAAAACGCAAGTATGGCATCCGGTGACACTAGCTCAAGTTGTTCCTGTGAGATCAGCTCCTTTTCTCTCAAAATCAAAAGCTCTTTTTGTACGCTGTCTTCATGGGTATATTGCTTCATGGGAAGCAGTTGCATGGCAAGGTGCACGGCAGTGCCGCGCTCAGTGGGACTTACGGTCCGCCTGCCATGAATAAAGCTCGGGACGCGAGAGCCTCTGCGTTCATGGGCGCCAAAAGAGAGGGGCTCCGCATCGTCGTCTATCTGAGTCATGCCTTTATATGCTGTTGCGGTGAGCTTTGCCGGAATGGTTGACACCCTTGCATGGGGGTATATATATGTGAGGCGGGATTTTATTATATCCGCAAGCTTAAGGACTTCCTGTTCTTCGTCTTTTTCAGTGAACTCCTGTATTCCCGCTCCGGACTTCATGTTTTCTGTTGATATTTCCTCGATATCCGCGCTCTTTTCGTAAGATTCAATATAATTGATTTTAAAAGGGGCGTTGTCGTCAAATAAAATGGAAGCACCAAGCCAATCTCCCAAGCTCTTATGCTTTTTGCACAGAGCTGTCAGTTCCTTTGCGCTGCCGTTGTTTTCCAGTTTTTCTTTCCACGAACTCACATTTTTTTGCGCGATTGAGATAAAGAGCTTCTCTTTTGCGCGGGTCATAGCCACATAAAGAGAGCGGAGCTCCTCTGAGAGCTGTTCTGATTCGAGCACAGAGCGGATAGCCTCCAATGGGAGTGTTGTGTATTCGTGCAGAGATTTAGCAAAACGCCGTTTCAGGCCGGCTCCATATGATTGGTGCAGCAGCATTTGCGCTCTGTCATTTGCATTGTTCATTCTGTCTGAGGTGAATACCAGAAAGACGACTGGGAATTCAAGCCCCTTTGATCTGTGTATTGTCATCGCCTTAACGCCGTCACCGGAGGACTTTGTGCTGCTTTTCAGGGCAAGGTCGTTGTTCTCGACTTTTTCAAAATACCTCAAAAAATCTCCGAGTCCGCCATTCTGATATTTTTCGAAGTCGCGCGCAAGCTCAAAAAGCATATATAAATTTGCAAGGCGGTCGTTTCCGCTCTCCATTGCTCCAAATATGGTGGATGCGCCGCTGAAATCGGCGATGAAATTCAGAGTGGAGGACACACTCTTATCCGCCACAGCCAGGCGCAGATTTTTCAGTTCTTCCAGGAAATCGGCACATCGCTTTCCGAGCTGAGTTTTCATTTCAGAACAGGCTTGCAGTGCATCATGAAAGAGATCGTCTTTATCTCCGCACAGCTTTATGCGGGCGAGTTCATCTTCTGTAAAACCGAAAAACGGTGAACGCAGGCAACCTGCCAGTGCAAGGTCCTGCCTGGGGTTGTCAACCACGGAGAGCAGTGCCATCATGGCATTGATTTCAGAGGATTCGAAAAAATCCTCCATGCCTGATGAGCTGGCTTCAATGCCTTGCTCTGCAAGGGCTGCAAGCATAGTGGGCATGCGGTTTATCGCAGAACGCATTAAAATAGCTATATCACTCTGCCTTATCGGTCGTTTGCCTCCCAGGTCGCTGTCGGTTATCTCGTATTTACTAAGAAGGAGTTTTTTTATGCGTTTGGCAATGTGCTTGGCTTCAAGCTCTCGAGAGCTGAGAACTTGGAAATCTCCATCTGATACGTCGAACTCAAGCAGTTCAGGGTACTCACCACTCTCTGGCTGTTCAGATGATTTGGCTTCTCTTGTGATGTCAAGTATATCAAGTTCGGTCATTCCACAGTCCGGTGCAGACTGCTCTATACCGGATAAAAGGGATTCATCGTCGGAATATTCAATCTCGCCAAGGTCTTCACTCATGAGCTTGGAAAAGACATGGTTGACAGAGTCAAGTACACCTATGCGCGAACGGAAGTTGTGTCGAAAACTCAGGGAGATATCGGGGTGCTCAAAGTAAAACTCCCCTTTATCTGAGTTTTGCACCGAGAATTTTTGATAGGTTTTTTTCATCCGATTAAAAATCATGGGATCGGCACGGCGGAAACGGTAAATGCTCTGCTTCATATCTCCGACAAAAAATCCGGACATGCCGCATTTTGTCAAACTCTTGAAGATGGCATCTTGTATGCCGTTTGTATCCTGGTATTCGTCTACCATCAGTTCGGCGAACTGATCGGCAAGCTCTACGGCAAGAGGTGAGGGAGACC
>CAYTOF010000007.1:28706-48082 GCA_964439435.1 uncultured Oscillospiraceae bacterium | reverse complement strand
GTCTTACGCACGCCGGGCCTGTCAAGGAATGCTTGGACATGGGTTATGTCGCCGCAGAAATAACGCATCACGGAAAAGGGATGTGTTAAGAAGGCTTTGACATGGGAATAAGGCTTGAGCCAGCGAGATCTGATGTCGCCAACACCGCCATAACCGGCGTCACCGCCGTCAAAGCCGACCTTGTGCAGGCAGTAGACAAGTTCGCCGATCTCCCCTTTGTCAATGCGGTCTTTAGAAAGGGCAGCTATGTCTGTGAAATAGTGGTTCAGATTGCAGGCCAGATACTGCTTTCTGGAAGCTGCATAGGCCACCAGTTCCCGCGCATCGCGTATATCCGCACAGAGCGGCTTTTCGCACAGGACCTTTTTGCCGTATTCAAGGGCTTCCATTGCAGGCTCAAAGTGCATCGAGCCGTTTTCATATCCGCTTGTGCAGATGGAGATGACCTCCATGTCGGGGTTGTCATCCACCATGTCCTTCATGCTGTAATAGGCCTTGACGCCGAAGGTTTCCGCGGCTTTGTCGGCACGTTCGCGGTTTATGTCGCATACACCGACAAGCTCTGATAGTTCGTCGTTTTTATAACAACGCGCATGCGTATTGCCTATGCCGCCCATGCCGACGACACCTGCTTTTATAGCCATTTTTGTACCTCCCAATTGTATTTAATCAGATATTGTAACATTTTTAATTATATCTCTTCGATGTCGACTATCCTGCCCTCATCGAGGCTCTTGATGGCGGCGTGGATCACGCGGGAAGCTTCGAGCCCCGCCTGTCCGCTGCCGTCAATTTCGTCGGGGCGGTCTCCGCGGGCAACCTGCTTGACAAAGGCAGATATGCGGGCGATAAAGGTATCATCGAAATCGCGGTATCCGCCAAATACCGGATTGGTGTAGACAAGCTTCACCAGGTCATTTGCCGGGTACAGTATCGCATCCCGCCACATGTCTTCGATGACAAATCTGCCGTCGGTCCCGGCGACCTCACAGCGTTCCATCGGATGACCGCGCGACAGATCATAGCTTGAGGTCAGGTGTCCCACTGTGCCGGAGGCAAACTTCATGTTGATGGAGGCGCTGGACCAGATATTTCTGCCCGGGGCCTTCATGGCAAAGCACTGCACCTGCGCCACATCACCCATGAAATAGCGCATAATGTCCACACTGTGGGGATTTAGGGCTTTCAGGTGATAATAGGGCGACTCGAACTCGCCGGGTTTTCCTATCCAAAGGGCCATGTTGCAGAACAAAAGATCTCCAAGACGCCCCTCATCCTGCCATTTCTTAGCGGTCAGTGCGGCGGTGGTAAATCTGTGGTTCAAATCGATACCAAAACACAGATTTTTTTCCTTGGCCAGCTTCACCATTTCGCGGGCATGGGCAATGTCGTTGGAAATGGGTTTTTCGCACAGCAAATGGCTGCCGGCGGACAAGACCTGTATCGACGGCTCGTAGTGATCGGAGCTGTATTCATATCCGCCGGTGGCGACACTGCACAGTTCGGGCTTTATCCTGTCCAACATCTCCCGGGCGTCCGTAAACCAAGGAACACCAAAACTCTCGCCGGCGGCTTTGGCACGCTCTTCAATTCTGTCGCACACGCCGCTGAGCTTGACATCGGGCAGAGAGGCATATATGCGGGAGTGTAAATTCCCGATGGGGCCCATGCCGATGACACATACTTTCAGCAAGGTTATCATCTCCTTATTTTGTTTTGTCACTTCTTTTGAGCTTGCAGCTTTTGGGCGGCTGCGGGGTTGCCTATGTGCATGGTTTCATAAGCTTCTTCCGAAGAGGCAAAGGGTCGGCCCAGATCGTTCCAAAGATTTGCGGCCACGTCAATCGGGCTCTGTGTTTTCCACGCCTTTGCGCGTTTGGCCACGTGCTTTTCCATGCGGGCTTTCAGCATTTTCACCACCGCCGGTTCTTTGGCAGCCACATTGTTGAGCTCCAGCGGGTCTTTAATGAGATTGTAGAGCTCGATTTCCGGCTTGAAATGGAAATCGGGTTCAAGTGCAACGATTAACTTCCACTCGGGTGTGCGCCAACCGTGTTTGCGCATCCATGTGGCTTCTGTCAGATACATTTCAGGCTCAGCTTCCCGCTCGCCGCCGTTCCAAAGGGGGGAGAGGGAGCGACCGTCGAACTTGAGCTTAGTTTTGATGCCGAGAAGCTCAAGCACTGTAGGCATGATGTCTTTTTGCTGTACAATGTCGTCAAACAGATAACCTGCCGGGACAACACCTGGCAGCTTGAACACCAGAGGTATATGCAATGTGCCCTCATACAGACCGTGATGGTCATAATAGCAGGAATGCTCGTCCAGTGTTTCGCCGTGGTCGGAGGTCAGGACAATCAAGGTGTCGTTTTCAATGCCGAGGTCTGTAAGCACGGTGAAAATCTGCTGGATGCAGCTGTCCATATAGGCTATGGCGCCGTCATATTGGGCGTTTATATACTCGGCGTCGGTGCATCCTGCGGGGAACCACTCTCTGAAATAATCTCTGAAGGGTTTGAAGTCATAAAGCTCGTCCAGAGAATGATTTTCAGGGTCAAGTTCGTCGCCGCCGTAAAACATCCTGTCGAAGGGTGAGGGGGGCAGATAGGGCGAATGGGGGTCCATATGG
Source organism: uncultured Oscillospiraceae bacterium (assembly GCA_964439435.1). GTDB lineage: Bacteria > Bacillota > Clostridia > Oscillospirales > QAMX01 > CAYTOF01. The sequence continues at coordinate 45,453 of CAYTOF010000007.1, read as the reverse complement.
CGCATAAACAGGAAAAAGGGCTCATCCTGTGCGGCCAGTCTCTTCAGTTCAGGAATGGCGACATCGTTCATGTTCTCTGCCTTGTGCGATTTGCCGTCTTCCCTGTCGGCACCCCATCCGGCATAGTCGATATATTTCGTAAAGCCGTGGGTATAGGCGCCGTCACCAAAGCCGATGCAGGTGGCGTTGTAGCCGTTTTCCACGAGGACTTCCTGCAAGGTGATGCCCTTGGGAAGCTGCGGCACATTGCGCAGCGTGACAATACCCGTTCCGAAACAATCTCTGCCTGTCAGTATGGAGGAATAGCCCGGAGGGGTGGGAATGGACGGAGAGAAACAGCTGAGGAAATTGACACCGTCTTCCGCCATGCGGGAGATATGGGGGGTTGTCTCCCTGTGATATCCGCAAAGGCTCATGTTGAGAGATCGACATGAGTCAATGCCGAAAAAAAGCACATTTGGCTTTTTCTTCATATTAGTACACTCCTTTATTAATTGATTTGAATGCTGAGTTGAAAAAATGGTTTCTACATTGCGCCGAGCTCTTTAAAAAGCGCATGAAGGTAGCCAAAGGTACGACCTGCGACGATGTTGGCATCGGCAAGGGAGAGCTCAGGGCCAATCACCTCGAAGTTGACCGGGCCTTTGTATCCCTGGTTGACCATTTCCGTCACATAGCCGCGCAGATTGATGTTTCCGGCTCCGCAAATCTGCTCAAAGGGAGTGCCCGGAGAGCCTGTGCGTTCGACACAGTCGCGGATGTGGATGTGTTTCATGGCACTGAGCACAGATGCCAATGCCTGTTCGGGTTCTTCTCCGCAGCGGTAGATATGGCTTGGGTCCATGTCGACACCAAATGCGGGGTTGTCAACGCCTTCTATCAGGCGTAAAGTGGTGGGGGTGCTGTATACGGAGGCGCCTACATGAGCCTTCACACAGAGGGTCACGCCGTAGCTCTCCGCCATTTTGCACAGTTCGTTCATGTGAGAGATGAAGGATGCGAGATCCTCTTCCACATCAGCCTTGCCCCTGGGGCCGATATTTATGACGGGGATTCCGATGCCCTGGGCTGCCTCAAAGGCAAGCTTCAGACGGGCAGGGTCGGAGGAAGCGACTTCAGAGGCCGTCAGCTTGATGTCAAACTCGTCGCACATCTCCAAGATTTCATTTTTTTGGTCTTTCCACTGCGACAACTTGAGGTGTTCACACATGCCCTCAATTGCTGAAATTTCAAAACCATCGTAACCGATTCTCTTTATGTTTTCCACTGCATCCCTAAGGGAAACACCTTTATAAAGAACGGTGTTTACGCCAAGCACGATCATCGAACAACACTCCTTCCAGTCTGTGGCTGTAATTTGATTTGTCGTACTCATGTTATCACTATTATATATTGAACCACATAGCATTTCAACATCGAAAGCAAAGCAGAGTTTGGATTTTTCGGGAAATATGGCATATAAGTGCGGATTTATATAAAGCACACCATCTTTAAATATGCACGGAAAACACCAACCCTCTTCCTTTTCATTGTATTGCTGTTTTATTAAAGGAAGTATTGTGTTATAATCAATCGACATTAAAAACACCTGCCGGGACATTATAGGGTGCATATGCACAAAGGGCGCTTCTCTGCAAGCTGATCCATATGTGCGTGTTATTTTATTGACCTTCACGACAATCAAAAAACACCCATATTGTTTTTCCTTGCTTGCCGGGATTTGCATTGTTTGGTTTGCAAAATCAGAAAGAACATCATAAAATACCCGCTGACATGTCGGAGAATTGATCCGTAAAAGGAGCTTTCTTGTCCCGGACTGCAAGGCGATGGAAAAGGTGTTTATTTTTGAGATAGAAAACATGTCATTATGCACCTGCATATTTACAGCAACCAAACATTTGTGTTATAATTATCATATATCATCAAAAGTTCAAAACCTATATGTACACTCGCGGAAGGGTGGTATTATGCAGGAGCTGAAAGGCCGAATAAAAGAAGTGTATGACTTCATCGTCGCGACGATTGAAGACTGTGGTGTGCCACCGTCTGTGCGGGAGATATGCAAGGGTGTAGGTCTGTCGTCTCCGTCGTCGGTTCACACCTATCTTTCAAGACTGACAGACTACGGATATATCCGAAAAGATTCAAAGAAAATGCGCACAATATCCCTTACCGCACCCATTTCCTCGGCAAGAGTTCCGATATTGGGCAAAGTGACCGCCGGAAACCCCATACTTGCCGTGGAGGATATCACAGGCTATATCTGCTATGAAGGAAAGCCGGGAGCAGAATATTTTGCCCTGCGCATAAGCGGGGATTCCATGATAGGTGCGGGCATCTTAGATGGAGATATCGTGGTTGTCCGCAGGCAGGAGTCGGCAGACAACGGTTCCATTGTGGTGGCACTTTTAGATGATGAGGCGACGGTCAAACGGCTGCAAGTTGAGAACGGTCGGGCAATACTGATGCCGGCCAATCCGACATACAGCCCGATAGACGGTTCGGATTGTGCCATATTGGGCAAAGTATGCGCCCTGATGCGGGATATGTAAATCGGTTTCTTAACCGCTAAGACATGCCGCCATTTTGCACAGTGAGGTGGTATCATGAATATTTCTTTATCGGCAAAAGAGTTTCGACTTTTGCTTGACCTTGTATATGCGGGCAACTGGGTGCTCAATTCACCCCGAGGCGAAGACAGGATTGACGAATACGACGAAGTTATGACAAAGGTTTTTGCAAATTGCTCAAGATTTGGCCTGCAACAGCTCATACAAAGCACAGCAAATCCTCTGCCATCGGACAACTATGTTGAAGGCGGCATCCATGATGCTGTTTTAGATTATGAAGATATGGTCTTCTACGGTATTTTAGCCGAAGAGCTTGCAAGGCGTGATTTGAAAGGCAAGGATGTTGACGGTTCGGACAGTGAGTTGCTGTCTGAAAAAATAGAGGACTATATGTTCGAATTTTCACAAAATGGCATTGAAAATGTGGCTGTCAACGGCATCTAACAGAAAATATATCGCGACCGCAAGATTGCGAACAATGGAAACGATGGAGCAACATGTACGGTTCTGAAGACGAAGAAAAAATAGAACAAAACCAAATGGATTTGGATGCGGAGCAACAAACAGCCCGAGAACACGACGAGTCCTTGTCAGAAAATCCTCCCCGGGAAAAAAACAATGCCCTTGAGGACTATGGTTATCTGCTGATGAGGCTTGGTCGTTATATGGCGGTGCTGTTTTTTGGCGCCTCGGCACTGCTTGTCTATATAACTGACGACATCGTCAACGCCCTGATTGTGCTGCTGGCCCTTGCTTTGTCCCTTTTGATGCTCTCCTATACCGAGCATTTTCAACGAGAGCTCATGGGTATCGATAAAATATCTGCATTGAGGCTTGGGCACTCCTCTTTTGTCGGTCCGTCTTGGCGGAATATCCTCTATTTCCCCTCCTGGATTCGCAGCGGTCCCATTGTTTTGAGCACCTTGGGTGCCGTCGCATTCACCATTTTTGCTGCAATTCGCGCAGAGAGCTTCTATGAGATAATCCTTGGCATTGTCACCTTCTTCTGTGCCACAATGACGCTTGGCATCGGAAGTGTCATCGTCGTAGCCTTTGGCAATGGCGTTGTCCACCTCAAACAGCAGGACATAGACTGCATAAACATAGAAAAATTTGGCATCGCAGCGGCCGCAAACTATCTCTATGCCGACAAATCGCTTTTTCAAAATGACAAAAACCCGGATATAAACACAGTATTTACAGACGGAGAATTTAAAAGCATTTCAGCGCTCTCCTATGATGCACATGCTCCTTTGATTTTTGGTTTCAATCTCTGTGACAACGGAGAACTTGGAAAGGCATTTGGATATGCCAACAAAATAGGCGACGGGTTGATGCGCATGATGCGAACAACGCCCCTGGAACACAGAGCGCTTTTCCGGTTTAAAACATACTCATATAAAGGATATACCGAAGAAGACGGCTTTGCGGCTGTGACCTATCTTTCCCACAAGGGCGAGATCCTGAGATGTGTAGCGGGGAAGCCCGAAAGGCTATTTCCCCATCTGACCAAAACATTAACAACGCTGGGATTGCGGGATATTGACCAGTCGGACTTGAAAAGACTGGGAAGAACCCTTGAACAGATATACACCTCCGGAAAACAGGCTGTTATGGTGGCAGACGGGGCGGTGGGAGAGGATTTGGCCTTTATGGGATATATCATTCTCTCAGCTCAGATCTCAGAAAACGCGGAAGAAGCCATAGCAAAACTCAAGAGCGAGGGCATGGACATCATGTATGTGAGCGATGAAAATGTCGCTTTGGCATACCACAAAGCCAACAGCCTTGGCATAACAACGGAAATAAGCCGGATTTTGACAGGCTCGCGCATTGAAAACTTCAGAACAGAAAATCTATCCCGCGCGGCGGCACATGCGACCCTTGCGGCTGAAATGGGACCAAAACACAGAAAAACCCTTGCCAAAATCCACAAAAGCCAAGGCAGGATTTTGCTCAGTGCCTCGGGTAAAAAAGATGACGGTGTCTTTGAGTGTGCGGATGTAGCCGTCGGAACAGAGGCAAATGAAGAATATGCTGTGGATATCTCCGTGAAATCACCCAAAATCACAGATATAGCTGAGCTTTCCAAAACGGTTAAAATTGCAAGCTCAGCGGCAAAGCGCGCATATCACAACTTGATGTTTGCCCCATTGGGTCTCTCCGCATCAATGCTGCTCTGTGTGTTGTTTACGGGATTTATACCCTTTTATATCTCAGCTGCGGTTCTCCTCATCATCTTCATCCCCCTGTTCCAGACCTTGAATATCGCGGCAAGCAAGGAAGGTCTCACCAAGACGACGTATTTTACCACAGACAGCCACTATCTGTTTGGCAAACTCGGCAACGACGCCAAATTGCCCCGAAGAGAACTTGGCATTTGGCTGGTTTTCGCTTCGATGTTTGCAGCAATTTCCTCTTCCTATATATTTACCAAATATTATCCGGTGACGTCCCTTGGGATGCCCGCCGCATCATGTGCGGCTTTTCTGGCCCTATTCTTATGTGCCATGGCAAATGGATTGATCATGAGCATATGGGGCCAACCGTTTATTTTCGTGTTTTCGGAGTCAAAGAGAAAGCTTTTGATCATGACGGCGGCTATCGTAGCGGTGGTGATAGCGCTTTTGCGGGTCAAGTCAATTTGCCAAGTGTTCAGATTTGATCTTGTGCCATATAAACAGATCCCCTTGACCTTTTTCCCTGCAATCATCACCGTTGTCACATACAGCATCTTCTCTTTTATAAACAGAAGGGCAAAGGAAAAACAAAGGCATGCCGAAAACAGAATGTGAAATAAAATTGACAGGCGGAGATAAACAAAACCTGGAAAAAGCATTTGAAGACATATCTGAATTAATGCTCCCGCAATCCTATAAAGACAGTGAAATAAACACCCTCTATTATGATGATGAGAACGCCACACTGTACAGTCAAAGGAAAATGCTGCGTTACAGAACCGTCGACGGTCGTGGCTATGTGTGTCTGAAGGCAAATGCAAAAATCACAGAGTGTAGCATAGTGAAAAGAGACGAATGGGAAGTGAAAGCCTCCAATCTGTCCGCAGGCTTGGGTAAAATAAAACAGTTGGGTGGCCGAGAAGTCGAAAAAACTCTCAAAGATTGCGGAAAGCTTATCAACTGTGCCTCTCTATCCTTTAACAGAAAGCAGATGCAAATCATTTATGAAAAAGCGGTGCTGGAAATATGCCTTGACAAGGGAGTTTTTGACAAAGAGGGAGCATTTGTTGAGTTTTATGAAATAGAAGCGGAATTAATTGACGGCTCCGATGAGGCATTGGCATCCCTGCTTGCCCATTTGCAGACAAAGTATGGGTTGTGGGTGGAGGAGAGAAGCAAATATGAGCGGGCATATACAGGTATCGGGCGAAAAAGAGCGAAGGACTGATTTTTTATGACAGTGAATACAAGAATGAATTCTCTATTCATGCATAATATGATGCGCCCCGATTGTACGACAACCATGTTGAGGGAGGGGTGTGCCCTGGCCGCCGCCAACAATCTCTCTGCGGTGTGTGTGCGCCCCTGCGATACCTCAGATGCGGTCAGGATACTAAAGGAAACAGATGTGAGCATATGCACCGCGGTGTCCTTTCCCCATGGATCCTCCGACACCGCGATTAAGGTTGCAAAGGCCCAAAGAGCCATTGACGACGGCGCCAAGGAACTGATGGTGGTTTTGAACATCGGCAGGCTTTTGTCTGAAAAATTTGATTTTGTCGAACAGGATTTGAGGGCTGTGGTCACAACGGCATATCGTAAAGGTGTATCCGTTTGTGCTGTGTTGGAAACATGTTTTCTAAACGATTTCCTTTTACAGACAGCGTGCAGGATAGCCGAAAACGCGGGTGCGTCAGAGATTGTCACCTCCACGGGATATGGCACCGCAGGAGCAAGTGAGAGCGATGTGGCCAAGATAAAAGCTGTGATTGGGCAGCGCCTTAAATGCATCGCAAACGGCGGCATAAAAACCCTGGAGCAATGCATCGGACTTGTCTCGAAGGGAGCGGACCGCGTGTGTACAGGCCTCACAGCTCCCATACTGGATGAACTTGCCAGGGCTCTGAGGGAGGCAAGGGAAGAGAAATGACTACAAAGAAAGAGAATTGATCACGGAGGGAAAAATGTCCGGAAAAATTATAAACATTCCAAAAGGGACAAAGGATGTGCTACCGGCCCAGAGCCATAAATGGCAATATCTTGAACGAGTTCTGCGGGGCACAGCGAAGGATTTCGGATTTAGCGAGATAAGATTTCCAATATTTGAACATACAGACCTTTTTTTGAGGGGAGTCGGCACAACAACTGACATAGTTCAAAAGGAGATGTACACCTTTGAGGACAAGGGCGGGCGTTCCATAACGCTGCGTCCGGAGGGCACGGCATCGGTGGTGAGAAGCGTCATTGAAAACGGACTGTATGCCCAGACTATGCCGCTAAAGGTATATTATATCGGCCCTGTGTTCAGATACGAAAAGCCCCAAGCGGGCAGACTGAGGCAGCACCATCAATTTGGTGTTGAGCTCTTTGGCAGTGAGTCCCCTGTGGCAGATGCGGAGGTCATATGTCTTGCAAATGAATTTCTTTCAAGGCTGGGCATCGGCTCGCTGCGCGTGTCCATAAACTCAATCGGATGTGCCGAATGTCGCCCCGCATATCACACCGCCCTGAGAGAGTATTATCAAGGGCACATCGCCAATCTGTGTACCCTGTGCCAAAATCGATTTGAAAACAACCCCCTGCGCCTGCTGGACTGCAAGGAAGAGCGGTGTTCCGCCGTTGCAAAGAACGCACCTCATACAACAGATTATCTATGCGAAGACTGCTTTACACACTTTGAAGCCCTAAAAGAAGAGCTTGAGTTGCTGGGCATTGAGTATATTATAGATACGCGTATCGTGCGGGGTTTGGACTATTATACAAGAACAGTCTTTGAGTTTGTATCATCGGATATAGGTGCCCAGGGCACGGTCTGCGGAGGCGGAAGGTATGACGGACTCGTGGAAAATCTTGGCGGACCTAAGTTGCCGGCCCTCGGTTTTGGCAGTGGTATAGAAAGACTCATGCTCACAATGGAAGCGACGGGGGCATTTTTCCCCGAAAGCCCCGTGGCGGACATCTTTTTTGCCTATGTCGGCGATGCGGCGCGGCGCCATGCACATGGACTGACCTGTGCACTGCGTAAAAGAGGCATAAGCGCAATGATAGACACAGTGGGAAGATCTTTGAAAGCCCAGATGAAATACGCCGGAAGATCAGGAGCGCGCTACAGCGTGATCATAGGCTCCGAAGAGATTGAATCCCGCATATTGCGTTTAAAGAACATGGCAAGCGGTGAAGAAAAGACAATAGATATGGACGCCGACGCAATTTGTAAAGCGGTGGAAATCCTGCAAAGAGAGGAAGCAAATCAATGAATGTGAGCATGAACGGACTTAAAAGAACACACAGATGCGGAGTTTTGCGAGGGGAGGATATAGGCAAAGAAGTGGTTCTTTGTGGATGGGTCTCTCGCAGAAGGGATCTTGGAAAACTGGTTTTTGTAACTCTGCGAGATGTCTCCGGGATTGTTCAATGCGCCTTTGACGAAACAAAAAACGCTGAGCTCTTTGAAAAGGCCCTGGCTCTTCGCAGTGAATACACCATCTGCGTCAGCGGTGTTGTGGCCTCAAGGGGCGAGGGGGCTATCAATCCGAATATGCCCACGGGTGAGATAGAGATCATCGTCGATACCCTGACGGTGTTTTCCCGCGCACAGATAACACCCTTTGAAATAACCGACAATATCACCGTCAATGAGGCGTTGAGACTGAAATACCGCTATCTTGACCTGCGCAGGCCCAGCTTGCAGAGCTATATTTTAAAGAGACATGAACTTGCTCAGATAACAAGAAAGTATTTCTGTGATGAGGAGTTTTATGAGATAGAGACTCCAATCCTCACAAAATCAACGCCGGAAGGCGCAAGGGACTACCTGGTGCCCAGCAGAGTGCATGCGGGCAAGTTTTACGCTTTGCCCCAATCGCCTCAGCAGTATAAACAGCTGTTGATGGTGGCGGGCTTTGACAGGTATTTTCAAGTCACCCGTTGCCTGCGAGACGAGGACTTGCGCATTGACCGTCAGCCGGAGTTCACCCAAGTGGACATCGAGATGAGCTTTGCGGACGCAGACGATGTGATGGATGTGGCGGAAAGATATATGGCAAAGCTCTATGAAAAAACACAGGGGAAGACAATTGATCTGCCCTTGTCACGCATAACCTTTGCGGAGGCGATGGAGCGATTTGGAAGCGACAAACCCGATATGCGTTTTGGCTATGAACTGAAAGACATCGGCGATGCGGTAACGGGATGCGGTTTTTCCGTGTTTGAAAATGCATTGGCACAGGGTGGAAGCGTGCGTGCTATATGCGTTCCCGGAGGAGCAAAATACAGCCGCAGGGAGATAGACAAGCTGACGGAGTTTGTCAAAACCTACCGTGCGGGAGGTCTTGCGTGGATGAAGATAGTCGATGGAGAGTTCACCTCATCTTTTACAAAGCTCGTTTCATCGGAGACACTGGCTCAAATTGCCGCGTCAACAAAGGCGCAAGAGGGGGATCTTTGCTTGATCGTCGCCGACAAGGACAATGAAATCGTCTTTGCTGCCCTCGGGGCGCTCCGCGGAGAATGTGCAAGGAGAGACGATGCAATACCAAATGATGCGATCTCCCTCCTATGGGTCACGGATTTTCCAATGTATGAGTACAATGAAGAAGACGGCCGATTTTATGCAAGACATCATCCCTTCACCTCTCCTGTGCCGGAAGACATCCCTTTGCTGGAAAGTGAACCGGAAAAAGTTCGCGCCATAGCTTACGACATGGTTCTAAACGGCTTTGAGCTCGGAGGCGGTTCCGTGAGGATCCACGACGAAGAACTGCAGAGACGTGTCTTTGCCTCATTGGATATAGGAGATGAGGAGGCAAAAAACCGATTCGGACATATTTTGGAAGCCTTCAGATACGGTGCCCCTCCCCATGCGGGAATAGCCTTTGGATTTGACCGCATAGTGATGTTGCTCTCGGGTTGTGAAAGCATAAGGGACACGATAGCATTTCCCAAAGCACAAAACGCATCGGAAATAATGATGGGTTCCCCCGACTATGTGGATGAAAAACAGCTGAAAGAGCTCCACATCACACTGGACATAGTAGATGAGGAAAAGTTATCAACATCTGACCGACAATAGGTTTACAAATATGTAACATTCACTATATAAGACATGATATAATGTAAAACATGCATATTTTCCTATGCTCAAAGTGAGTGTATCACCGCAAAAAAGTATATACAAAGCATATTATTATATAGAGGAAGGACAATGGCTTGATATGATTGAGGTAACAAATCTGTACAAGCATTATGGCGACAAAAAAGCCGTGGACGGCATCTCGTTCAAAATCGAAGAAGGCGAGCTTGTGGGTTTTCTCGGACCAAATGGAGCGGGCAAAACCACGGCAATGAATGTGATCACCGGATATCTGTCCGCAACATCGGGAACAGCCAAAATCAACGGCATAGACATACTGGAAGACCCGATAGCTGCGAAAAGGCACATAGGATATCTGCCTGAACAACCCCCGCTCTACATGGATATGAGTGTGAACGAGTACCTTGACTTCATCTGTGATTTGAAAAAGGTCAACACAGGGCGCAAAAAACAGATCGATGAGGTCTGTGAGTTAGCCGGCATCACCCATGTATACAAACGCATGGTCAGGAATCTCTCGAAGGGATACAGGCAGCGCGTGGGACTGGCGCAGGCGTTGATCGGAGACCCCGAAGTGATGATTTTGGACGAGCCGACGGTGGGACTTGACCCTATACAGATCATAGAGATCAGAAATCTGATTAAAAATCTTGGCAAAAAACGCACCGTCATTCTATCCAGCCATATATTGCCGGAGGTCCAAGCCATATGTCAAAGGGTGCTGGTCATACACAAGGGCAAGATCGTGGCAAATGACACGCCGATAAATCTTTCAAAATATGTGGACATAGACAGAAAGATGCAGATTCGTGTAGCAGGCCCTGCAGACAAGGTTCAACCGCTTTTGTCCCGCATACCCGATATGGACAAAGTTGTGTTCGACGGTGTGTATGAGGAGAGCACGAGCGATTTCTTGCTTGAAACCAAGGGCACAAGTGATGTGCGCAGACTTGTGTTCAACACACTGGCAAAGGCCGGATATCCGATTTTAATGATACATCCGCTGACCGCGTCGCTTGAGGAGATATTCATCAAGCTTACGGGCGGAGACTCAACAGAGTAAAGGGGAAATACGTATGTTGGCTATATATAAGAGAGACTTGAGGGCATTTTACACAACGCCGATAGGCTATGTTTTCAGCGGTATTTTGATCCTGATTATGAATCTCAGCTTTTATTATATGAACGTTGAAACAAGCTCATCAAATGTCAAGCCGATTTTCTACATGCTCCTTATAGGGCTTGCGTTCTTGGCACCAATTTTGACAATGCGCCTTTTGAGCGAAGAAAAAAAGATGAAGACAGACCAGCTCTTATTTACCACACCCATCAGAATGACGGACATAGTCCTTGGTAAATATCTGGCGGCTGTAAGCGTCTTTGTCATTTCACTGCTCGGCACATTCTTGATACCGTTGATCCTGGCGGCATACAGTGTCTCGGAACCCTGGGCGATATTTGGAAACTACATCGCAATCTTTGCCGCTGCAAGTTCATTTATTGCCATAGGTTTGTTCATATCATCTCTCACCGAAAACCAACTTGTCTCAGCTTTGGTGTCATGGAGTGTGTTGATTGGGCTGTATCTTGTGGACATACTGGTGGCAAGCATTGAGGTGACCGCAGTAAAAGTTGTATTTGGCTGGCTGTCTGTGTTTTCACGGTATGTTGGCTTCTCATATGGTTTGTTCGACCTTTCGGACATCATCTATTATTTGAGCGTATCCTTCGTCTTTATTTTTTTGACGGTGCGTATGCTTGACAAAAGACGTTATGCTTAGGCGAAAGGAGAAAAACAATGAGTGAGAAGAATACGAAAAGCCCTAAGAACCAGCGGCAAGCCGGGAAAAAGACCGACGCCACCGGAGCAAAAAGCAGGCAAAACACAGCGCCAAGGACTGGCAAAACCGGCAACCCTCCCCAAAAGAGCACCTCTGCTCCCGAAAAGAAAGTGCAGATAGAGGGGCTGATGAGCAAAATACGCGCATACAACTTTAAATTGCGCAAACAAAGATACAAATACGGCACCTTGGCTACAATCTTCACCGCTATTGTAATCACGGTTGTGATCTTGCTCAATGTCTTGACGGGCTTGGTTACCGACAAATACGGCATTAAGTTTGACATGACAAAGGAAAAGCGCTTCGAAATCAGCGATGGTACCAAGGAAGTTCTTGACAGAGTTAAGGACAATATCTATGTCAATGTGTTTATGACGGAAGCCAAGTTCCGAGCACAGAAATTTGGAAACGAAATGGCGGAGACAATGGACAAGTACCGCGTGTACACGGGAGGGCTTGTCGACATCAACTACATAGACCCGCTACGCAATCCGACATTTGCCAACAAATACAAGGGCGACCTCACCATATCCGAAGGTGATATTGTCATCGAAATGGGAGAAGAGTTTAGAGCTGTTAAAAACGCCGACATCTTCTATTGGTACGACAATTCAAGGCAGAATGCGGTGGGCACAACCATTGAACGCCGTATCTCCTCGAACATACTCAATATTATGACGGAAAATCCCGTCAAAGTAGGTCTGCTTTACGGGCACCAAGAGCTGCATCTGGGCAGATTGCAGGTGCTTTTGCAGGAGACAAACTTTGAAGTGGTCATGCTCAATCTCAACACCGACGACATACCGGACGATGTGACGCTTTTGATCATGTCTTGTCCCGGTATTGACTATGCGGAGAATGAGATATTAAAACTTGAGCGCTATCTTGCAAAGTTCAACAACCTGATATTTATGCACGGGGGCGAAGTCGAAAGGCTTGTCAATTTGGAGCTGCTGTTCAAGGAATGGGGCATCGAATTTGAAAACTCCCTCGTGCTCGACGCAAAATACAGAGTGCTCGGGGATTACAAGGCAATAGTCACGGTGCCCTCGAGTGGTGCTGTGGAGGCTTATGTCGAAGGACTTGGCACCAGCCAATATGTCATTATGCCTTTTTCCCGTGAAATGAGGGTTTTATGGGCGGAAAAAGGGCTGACAACAGTGGTGCCGCTGCTCGGGACATCGAACGAGGCCTATTCCAAAGCTATAAAGACGGGAACAGGCGAACAAATCGATTCTTATGAACAGGAAGAGGGCGACAAAAGAGGCCCGTTTGCCACAGCGGTGCTTTCGACATATTCAAGCATTGTAAACAACGAGCATGTGGAGTCGAACATCCTGTTCCTATCGTCCCCATATATCTTCTTGGAGGAGTTCCTAAATACGGAAAGCTATGGAAACCTTCGCTTTACTGTCAATGTGTTTGCCCAGTTTAACAAAGAAAACCTGACAGCAAGCATTCCCTCCAGAAAGTTTACCGATCCGGAGCTTAAAATAATTGGCAATTCCCTCTCGATCACACTGTTTTTGCTCACCTTAGTGCCTGTGTTGATTCTGATAAGCGGGCTTGTTATGTGGCGCAGGAGGAAAAATCGCTGATGAAAAAACAGTTAAAAATTGTCATATTTGCATTTATCGTGCTCATTGTCGTAGTAGCTGCGTATTTTATATTAAATGCGCTGTTACCTGACCCACCCCCCGCAACACCGGATGGGTTGTCCATGATTGCTCAACGCAGCAAGAGCGGCGAACCCGCAAAAGTGGGCACGGCGGAGGACATGTCCATAGTGGCGGTGTCCTACCCGGCGGACTTACAAGAGGGATACGAATACTTTGTCATAAGGGTTGCCTCGGAAGAGAGCGAATCGCTGTTGTATTTCTATGACGACGGCAAAGAGGACATGTTCCATTTTGACCAAGAACTCCTTAAAGATGCCTTCACCCGTTTCTTGGATCTTGAGATAAAGGAAGTTGTCTCGGAAAACGAAACAGACCTTGAGCAATACAGGCTCGACGATGAACATGCGGTCAGAGTTATCATTTCACCCGCAGACGGCAAGGACTACGACAAGTTGACTTTGCTCATCGGTGCGGAAAACAAAATTGTTTCCGGTGGCGGAGGCTTCTATGCCAAATGGGACGATAGACCGGAGGTCTATCTCATAAGCACTTTTGATGCCAACACCTATCTGCGCGGTTCACTGCGTTATCGCTCATTAAATGTATTTCCGGGCCTTGGGACATATTATGATGCTGTGAAAACCGTTACGCTGGAAAACAAATACGGTGACATCATAAAAGGGCGCAGAAATGAGAGTTTTGAAAGCGACAAAGAGGGCGAGATTATCTACACGACTTTCAAAATGATTGAGCCCTATGATGCCTATATCAATGACTCTGCCTTTGGAGAGGGATTGCTTGATCTGATCTCCACGGCAAATGCTGTGGAAGTCGTCATGAACAACCCGACAAAGGACGATCTGGCAAAATACGGCCTCGATAAACCCGGCAGTGTCACCATCGAACTGAAAGACCTCACTGTCACGTATAAAATCGGAGTGCCGAGCGGAAACACAGCGGGGGGCGCTTATTACATGATGGTCAACGATGTTGATAGCATCTTCATGGTATATGGTGAAGCCACATTTTTAGATCATACGCCCCTCAGCGTGCGGGCCACCCTTGTCTGGCTGCATGATATCAAAAAAGTCAACACCATTGACATCAAGACACCGAGTGGTGAATACAAATTCTTTGTGGATGACACCACAGATGCAACAGCCAAAACCGGTACTTTCACGGCAACACTGGACGGAGAGGTCATGTCGGAGGACAATGGCAGGCGGCTTTATCAGAGCATCATAAGCGCAAGCTATGATGATGTGATGGCCGACAAGCTCGAAGAGAAAACACCTGCCTATCGCTATAAAATAACTTACAAGAGCGGGTTTTCCGAGACAGTGAGTTTTTACAAGGTCACAAGCCGTCAATATGCGGTGTTTTTCGGTGACAATCCCGATATTTCCAACCCGGGTTTCACGGTGAACATAGTGACACTGAGGAAAACTCAAGACAATATTGAAATAATAAAATCAGGCGGCGCGATACCGCGTTGATGATTTATTGACACACATAACAACCGCCCTTCGACACAGTCGAAGGGCGGTTGTTATGTGTGTCTTTGATTGAATTGTTTCTAAGAAAAAAACAAGCCGATGGCTTCTTTTAACAGTGCCTTGAACTGATGCTCGATTTTCTGTGCGGTTTCTGACACCTCTTCATGGGAGAGCGGCGTTGATGAGAGACCTGCGGCCAAATTGGAAATGCAGCTCACTGCGCACACCTCCATACCCATGTGCCGCCCGGTCATGGCTTCGGCAGCGGTGCTCATGCCCACAGCATCCGCACCCAGCAGGGCACACATTTTGATTTCCGCAGGCGTTTCAAAGTTGGGTCCGGAAAGTTGCAGGTATACACCTTGGCTCAGCGGTATACCGGTGTTTTCTCCGGCTTTTTGAAGTTTTTTTCTCAGCGCAGTGCTGTAAACCTCGCTCATGTCGGGAAAGCGGACACCGAGCTCATCGAGGTTTGGCCCCTTTAAGGGAGAGGGCACAAAAGAGGAGATGTGATCTCGAATAATCATCAAATCACCGGGTTTGAAACTTTTATTGATCCCACCCGCGGCATTTGTCAGAAACAGTATCTTGGCACCTAAAAGACCCAGCAAACGGATGGGTAGGACTACATCCTCCATAGGATAGCCCTCGTAAAAATGCACGCGCCCCTGCATGATGGCGACGGGTATTTTATCGATATAGCCAAAGACAAATCTTCCACGATGCCCCGAAACCGTGGAGATGGGAAAGCCCTCTATGTCGGAATAATCCAAAGTCTGCGTGATTTCAATGCTTTCGGCAAAAGAACCAAGCCCGGAACCCAGAACAATGGCGACATGGGGTTTAAATTTTACGGCATCCTTTATGCATTTCAAGGCGCGTTGTAATTTCTCATGTGTGTTTTCCATAATACACTCCTATTCTGCTCAAACTAGCCAAAAGCCGGGTGTTGCTTTTGAAGATTTGCTGCTTTTCAAATAGTATATCTGACCGGCAAAAGAATTGTCAAGCGATACGCGCAGAGAGATCGAGATGCATTGCCAAAAAGGAGAAATACGTACCTTTTTGACATGATAAATAATCTGTTTCAAATGGGAAAAAACGCTTGAAATATGGCGTCAATTCTGTTATACTGTTGTAAAGATAGCCGTGGCTAACTCAACGCGCACCCTTTGGCGGTGCGCATGTATTATATATAGAGTGAGGGTACATTATGACACTTGACAGACTTAAAACCGGAGTAAAAGCCCGGATTGTAAATGTTAAAGGCGAGGGTGCTCTGCGCGACCGTCTTCTTGATATGGGACTCACCCCAAGAACTGAAATTATGATACGCAAAACGGCTCCCATGGGCGACCCCATAGAGCTGACTTTGCGGGGATATGAACTGACGCTTCGTCTGCAGGATGCACAGCACATTCATGTGGAGGAGGTTGAGGAGAAATGACCTTTGCACTGGTTGGCAACCAAAACAGCGGCAAAACAACCCTTTTCAATCAATTGACAGGTGCAAATCAGCGCGTGGGTAATTTCCCGGGGGTTACTGTTGAGAGAAAAGAAGGTGCGGTGAAATTTCAAAAAGAGGTCATTTTAGTTGACCTGCCCGGCATATATTCTCTATCCCCCTATTCAAACGAAGAGATCATCTCACGCGATTATATAACTAAAAACAAACCCGATGCCATTATAAACATAGTGGATGCGATGAACATCGAACGCAATCTCTATTTGAGTTTGCAGCTCATAGGCCTTGGCATACCCATGGTGATTGCGCTGAATATGATGGATGAGGTGCGCTCCAACGGAGGCACAATCAAGACAGAGGAGATGTCCCGTGAGCTTGGCGTGCCCGTTGTGCCCATATCCGCTGTCAAAGCTGAGGGCATAAATGAGCTGATTGATGTAGCGCTCCGCGTAGCAAAGACGAAACAAGCACCCCAAAGGCAGGA
>CAYTOF010000007.1:14329-28696 GCA_964439435.1 uncultured Oscillospiraceae bacterium | reverse complement strand
TGTGGGGGAGCTGTCCACAGAGCAATCCACGCAACCACCCACTTGGTGGAGGACCATGCCGATAAGATAGGCATACCGGCTAAATTTGCGGCGACAAAACTGATAGAAAATGACAAACCGATGGAAGAAGCCCTTGAGCTGGATGAGCATGAATTGCACATGATCGAGGAGTGCATAGTGCACATGGAGGGAGAAACACTTACCGACAGAAAGGCGGCCATTGCTGATATGCGCTACAGCTTTATTGAAAGGCTCTGCGCGGATACGGTGATAAAGCCAAAGGAAAGCCGACAACATAAGAGAAGCATCAAGATAGACAAGGTTTTAACCAACAAGTATTTGGCCATTCCAATCTTTTTTGCCATTATGGGCCTGGTGTTTTGGTTGACCTTTGGGTTGATAGGGAGCTTTCTTTCAGACCTGTTTGCCGATTCTATAAATGCCCTCGGGAGTGCTGTTGGAGGAGCTCTCGAAGCGGCGAATGTAAACAATATTTTGCGTGCCTTGATTGTTGACGGTATCTTTGCCGGTGTGGGAGAGGTCATATCCTTTGTGCCGACAATCATAATCCTGTTTTTCTTGCTGTCCATATTGGAAGACACAGGGTATATGGCACGGGTTGCCTTTGTCATGGACAAGCTTTTGCGCAAAGTTGGCCTCTCCGGCAGGAGTATAGTGCCCATGCTGCTCGGTTTTGGCTGCACCGTTCCGGCCATAATGGCGACAAGGACTCTTTCAAGCGAGCGCGACAGGGTGATGACAATACTGCTCACTCCCTTTATGAGCTGCAGCGCAAAGTTGCCCATTTATGGTGTTTTTACCATGGCCTTTTTCCCAAAGCACCGCGCCTTGGTCATGATGTCTCTTTATTTACTTGGAATATTGATTGGTGTTATCAGCAGTCTTGCCCTCAAGAAAACAGCCTTCCGCGGAAACCCCATGCCTTTTATTTTAGAACTGCCAAACTACAGGCTACCTTCTCCGAAATCTGTGGTTTTACTGCTCTGGGAGAGAACAAAAGACTTTATAACCAGAGCGTTTACGATTATTTTCCTCGCCACAATTGTGATCTGGCTTTTGCAGAGCTTTGACATAAGATTCAACCCCGTCACCGACGACACAAAGAGCATTTTGGCTATGATTGGCCGATTCATGGCCCCTATTTTTAAACCTCTGGGTCTTGGAGACTGGCGTGCATCGACGGCATTGTTGACGGGTTTTGCCGCCAAGGAGGCCATTATCAGCACCTTTGCCGTGTTGACCGGAGCCGGAGCCGCAGGGCTCACAGCAGCCCTTGCCGGCATATTCACACCCTTGACAGCATACGTGTTTTTGGTGTTTACCCTGCTCTATACACCTTGTGCTGCAGCTGTCAGTGCAGTTCGAAGAGAACTCGGCGGTAGCTTAAAAGCAATTGGTGTTGTGGTCATGCAGACGGGTGTTGCCTGGATTGTGTCATATATTGTGTTTTTAGTGGGTTCCATATTCGTTTAAGTCATGAAAATTGACAATATTTATTTAGCATGATAAAATTACGGCGATTATCCGATGCTACATATTGCCGCAAACATTCAATAAGCGATAGAAAAGGCTCAAGTGCGGTCAAGACCCTGCACCTGTGTCTTTTTTACACAGACTAATGCGATAAAAGGTATGGGAAGATGAGTCAAATAGAGGTATTTCTGATAGGAATCGGTCTCTCGATGGATGCTTTTTCTGTTGCAGTTTGCAAAGGTCTCAACGCAAAGAAGAAAGACTATAAGCAGGCACTGCTCATTGCCTTGTTTTTCGGTGGGTTTCAAATGCTGATGCCCATTCTGGGGTGGTTGGTGGGCTCTAGATTTGAAAATTATATAAAACACATCGACCACTGGATTGCCTTTTTGCTGCTGGGCTTTATAGGTGGCAAAATGATATACGAAGCGTTGAGAGCGGGGAAAAAGGCGGCGGCGTGCTGCGCAAGGGAACTGAACATAAAGGAGCTTTTGGCCCTTTCTGTGGCGACAAGCATAGATGCCTTGGCAGCGGGACTTGGTTTTGCACTGTTGGGTGTTGGGATACTGAGAGCTGCCTCAGTCATCGGGCTGACGACATTTGCAATTTCATATATCGGAGTCATAATCGGTTGCTCCCTCGGCACAAAAATAAAGCAAAAAGCTGAGATAGTCGGCGGCTCTGTTTTGGTTGTGCTTGGCTTCAAAATCCTCTTTGAACATGTGGGCATTTTAGCCCTGTAAATACATACCAATCGGCCCGGTTCAATATATTTTGAACCGGGCCGATTTTTGGTTGGAATTTACTCTTGTATCCCCGGAATTATCGGGAGGGTTTTGGCGTATTTTTCCAGTTCCTCGTCAGAGGGGACATAGTCAACCATAATGCCTTCGTTGTAATTGGCATAGGCGCCCATGTCAAAATATCCCGTTCCGCTGAGATTGAACAAAATGTCTTTGGAATATCCGCCTTCTCTGCACTTGATGGCCTCATCGATGGCGGCGAGAATCGCATGGGAGGATTCCGGAGCGGGGAGGATGCCTTCACAGCGCAAGAAAGTCGAGGCTGCGCCGAAGACCTTTGTTTGCTCATATGAGCGGGCTTCGTCCAAATGACCGTCGTGATACAGCTTGGACAATATGGGGCTCATGCCGTGATAGCGGAGTCCGCCCGCGTGAATGGAGGCGGGCATGAAGCCGCTGCCGAGGGTATACATGCGCATAAGGGGTGTGATTTTGCCGGTGTCGCCAAAATCATAGGCATATCTGCCGCGTGTCAAGGTGGGACAGGAAGCGGGTTCCACCGCGATGAAATAGGGGTTGGCTTTTCCGGTGAGTTTGTCACCCATAAAGGGGGCAATCAAACCGCCGAGATTGGAGCCGCCGCCTGCACAGCCGATGACTATGTCGGGGTAGACATCGATCTTTTCAAGAGCTGTCTTGGCCTCCAAGCCGATGATGGTTTGATGCAAAATCACATGGTCCAGAACGGAACCCAGCACATAACGGCAGTTGTCATGGGTGGTTGCATACTCCACTGCCTCCGAAATGGCACAGCCAAGGCTACCGGAGGTTTCGGGGGCGGAGAGCAAAATATCGGAGCCGACTTTGGTGGTGTCAGAGGGCGAGGGGACAACGCGTGCACCGTATGTCTCCATGACGATTTTTCGATAGGGCTTTTGGTTGTACGAGCCCTTTACCATGAAAACGGTGAGATCCATGCCGTAGAATGCGCAGGCCATGGACAAGGCGGTGCCCCATTGCCCTGCGCCCGTTTCGGTGGAGAGGTTTGTTATGCCCTGCTCCTTGGCATAAAAGGCCTGGGCTACGGCGGTGTTGAGTTTGTGAGAACCCGAAGTGTTGGTGCCCTCGAATTTGTAGAAGATGCGTGCCGGTGTCTGCAGCTGTTTTTCAAGGGAATAGGCGCGAATCAGGGGAGAGGGCCTGAACATGTGATAAAAATCAGCAATGCCCTGTGGGATTTCGATGAATCTGTCTGTTGTGTTAAACTCCTGTGAGATGAGCTCCGTGCAGAAAAGAGGGGCCAAATCCTCCTCCACACAAGGCTTGAGTGTTCCCGGATGCAACATTGGGTCGTGCTGTTTGGCCATGTCGGCCTTCATGTTGTACCAGGATTTGGGCAGATCTCTTTCTTCTAAATAGATTTTGGTTGGAATCCTTTTCATGTCGACCTCCTATTGATATAATATAAAACTCCTGTCCCATAAAAATGGGACAGGAGAATTCCTGCGGTACCACCCAAATTGGCATAAATGCCCGGCTTTGACGTACATGCATACGCGCTCACTGCTATAACGGATGAGCACCCCGTCGGATACTACTTCGATACGATCGTTTCGCTCCGCCCTCATGAGTCCATTCAGCTTGACCAGTCATAACGCAATTTCACCGAAGATGCGATTCTCTGTCTTTGACATGCGGCAAGCTTACTCTTCTCAATCATAGGTTTAATATTGATTTATATAATTTTATCAATTGCCCATTCATTTGTCAAGGACTTTTTTGTCTTTGATGAAAACTTTTATTTGAGGAAAAGGCGGTGCCATATGCTTTTGAAAGCTCGATTGTCATATGCAAATTCGGTGATGGCAACTAAAAAATAAAAATAAGATGAATATTATTATCAGGGGTGCTTTTTTGGCAACATTATGATATAATAATTTCAACAGCTTAAAAATATTGGGAGGGAGAATAAATGGCAAAAGTCTTTTGTCAAAACTGTGGTGCCCAAGGGGAAGAAGGCGCACCATTCTGCGGAAATTGCGGCGCTAAAATGCCTGCCCCACAACCGCAACAACCCCAGCAGCAACCACAAGGACCACCGCAACAACAGTGGCAACCGCCACCACCACCACCGCCGCAGCAACCTCAGCAGCAGCAGTGGCAACCACAACCTCAGCAGCAACAACCACCGCAACAACAGTGGCAGCAACAGCAACCACAGCAACAGCAGCCACAACAACAGCAGTGGCAGCAACAACCGCCGCAACAAAAAACGCCATATGCCCCCGGTGGTCAATATCCACAGCAATATCCCTATGCCCAGACGCCGCCAACGGCTAAAAAAAGTAAAAAAGGTCTCATGACCGGTCTCATAATCGGAGGCGTTGTGCTCGTAGCCGTTATTGTTTTGATTGTCGTACTCGGAGGCGGCGGCGGCGGCGGAGCCGTATTGAAAGATGTTAAACACAGCGCGCTCGAAGGAAGCTATAAGGGCACTGTGACAATCAAAAACATCAAATTTGACAGTGGCTTTAAAGATTTTGCAGAAAGCTGGGGCATCGACCTGGATGAACTGGAAGAGCTGAAAGATCTAAAAGGCAAAGATATCAAATGCGACGTTTATCTTGGCGATGATTACTTAGAGCTGACCGCAGCTGAGGATCTCTTCTTTGGAGGAGACGAAATCGAGCTTGATGACGTGAAGTTTGTCAAAGGTGTGGCAGAAGGCAAGGAAGTAGAAGACGAATATGGGATGTCTTCGAAAATGGAATACAAGATCACGGCTCATGAAGGGAAAAAATCAGACTACAGGCTTTATGGCGTGGTAACCATGGAATTGAAGTTTGACATTGAAAGCT
Organism: uncultured Oscillospiraceae bacterium; assembly: GCA_964439435.1. GTDB lineage: Bacteria > Bacillota > Clostridia > Oscillospirales > QAMX01 > CAYTOF01. Next base: position 23,601 of record CAYTOF010000007.1, on the reverse strand, counting down.
TCGAAAGCTTCAAGGGTAGTTTTTCAATGGAAATTGTCTTTGACGTGGATTCAAAATAAATATTTAAATAAAGAAAAGAGTATCGAGTGTAGCATTCGATACTCTTTTTACATGTGAAAAACAAAACATGCAGTATTTAGTTCAACAATCACCAAGCGCACACGGCACCGTCCGTCCGTGGTTCCGTCCCGCATTCAAAGCCATCACCTACATGCCGCACAATTTGCCCGTGCCCAAAGTCGCTTCCACGGGGTGTGATGTTCAAGTCATGACCCTTATCGGAGAGGCCCGCAAGGATTTCATCGCCCGCAAAGGCTTCAATGCTGACATTGAGACCGCTGTTCCAGCGGAAACGCGGGCAGTCAAGGGCTGATTGCGTGTTCATGGCAAAGTCTATGAGGTTCATCGCCACTTGTGTGTGCCCCTGGGGTTGCATGTGTCCACCCATCACGCCGAAAGGTCCGACGGGCATGCCGTTTTGTGTTATAAAAGCCGGAATAATCGTGTGATAAGGGCGCTTTCGAGGAGCAATGCAGTTGGCGTGACCCTCTTTAAAGGAAAATCCAAAGGCGCGGTTTTGGAGGGCTATGCCTGTACCCGGAATGACAAGTCCGGATCCAAAACCGTTGAAATTGGACTGTATGTAGCTGATCATATTTCCTTCATTGTCGGCGGCGCAAAGATAGACAGTGCCGCCGTCCTTGGGTGTGCCCGGACAGAGGGCACTTGCCCTTTCCTTTATATGTGACGCACGAGTTTTGGCATAATCCGGTGAGAGCAGCGTATCTATACCGATGCGCATATGTGCCGGATCTGCAATATACTCCAGGCCATCGGCAAAGGCAAGTTTTATGGCTTCAATGGCAGTGTGCCATGTGCGCACACTGTCTTTTTTGTCAAAATCAAAATGACTCAGTATATTAAGTGCCATCAAAGCGACAATGCCTTGGCCGTTTGGAGGAATTTCCCAAACCTCATAGCCGCGATAATTTGTGCATATGGGTTCCACCCACTGTGGGGAAAACTGCGCAAAGTCCTCGTATCTCAGATAACCGCCGAGTTTTTTTGAAAACGCATCCATCCGCAAGGCAATATCTCCTTCATAGAACTCCCGTGCATCACTCTTGGCTATATCTGACAAGCTTTTTGCGATGGCGCGGCGATTGATTTTCTCTCCCACTGAAGCGATTTTGCCTTGTGGCGCAAACAAGTCAAACCAGGTTTGAAAACCGCTATTTTCGGCGGTTAAAGCTTTTCTATACAGGTCTGCGCCGCCACACAGGGCACGGTGCATAATGGGAGAGATTATAAATCCGTTTTCTGCGTAGTCTATCGCGCGTGCAAGATTTTCCGCAAGGCTTTTTTTCCCAAAGCGATTTGAAAGCGCCGCCCATGCCCAAGGCACGCCCGGTACTGTCACCGAGTGTATCCCCCTTTGAGGCATCTTCTCATATCCCATCCGCTTGAAGGCGTCCAAGGTGCAGAGTTTACCCGACCAACCGGAGGCATTCAAACCGTATATGCGGCCGCCGGTGTGGACAATCGCAAAGGCATCTCCGCCGATACCGTTGGACTGAGGCTCTAAAACGGTGAGACATGCGGCTGCAGCCACTGCGGCATCGATTGCATTGCCGCCGCTTCTGAGTATTTCAAGCCCTGCCTCTGCCGCGAGTTGCTGAGAGGTGCACAGGGCACTGCGTCCGCAATACACGGGATACCGAAGGGAAGGATATGGAAAATCAAAGTCGTTTCTCATCATTTTGTTCCTTTCACAGACATAGGCAAGGGACATGCCTTTGCTTTTCAGAGGGGATTGGCGTTGAGTGCTGATCTGAGCAGCTTCTTATGCCTTGGATATAAAAAAAGCCGCGGCAAGAAAACGTGCCGCGGCGGATTATTTGATTTAGATGTCCTTTATCAAGCTGTTCATGTCGTATAGCCCGGGTGTTTTGATATTTGCCATAAACACGGCGGCGCGCAGGGCACCGGACGCAAAAACCTCTCTGTTCTGGGCGGAGTGAGAAAGTGTGAGGACCTCGTTGTAACCGGCAAAGATGACTTCGTGGTCCCCGATTATCGTGCCTCCTCGCACGGCGTGTATGCCGATTTCCGACTTGTCCCGCTCCTTGCGCACGGCGTGGCGGTCATAGACATAGTGCTTTACGTTGCCAATCGACGCAACTTCATCGGCAAGTAGGAGTGCTGTGCCGCTGGGGGCATCCAATTTTTTGCCGTGATGCTTTTCGACAATCTCTATGTCAAAGGCATCCCCGAGAACTGCGGTGGCACGCTTGATAAGATCGGCGAGCAGATTTATACCAATTGACATATTGGCGCTTTTGAAAACAGGAATCTGAGCAGATACAGCTTCAATCAGAGTCAGGTGCTCCGCGTCGTGCCCCGTAGTTGCTATGACAGCCGGGAGGTTGTGCTCTTGGCAATAGCTAAGCACTGAGGACAGAGCATTTTTGTGGGAAAAGTCGATGACGACATCGGCATCAACCGTGCACTGCGCAATGTCGTTGTAAACGGGAAAGTCCCCGCAGGAGGCACTTACAATGTCGACACCGGCGACGATAACCGTATTTTCGTTTTCCTTTGCAAGAGCCGCAATGGATTTGCCCATGCGGCCGTTGCATCCTGTCAAGATTATCCTTGTCATATGTTTTATTCCTTAATGGCGCAAAAAAAGAGAATGCGGTTCGTTTTTTGTGCGGCAAATATCAGATGAGGTTGTATTTTTCAAGTGTTTTCACAAGTTTTGCCCGTGGGGCACTTCCCATCTCACACAGAGGCATGCGCAAAACGTCTGAACAAAGCCCAAGAACCTTCATCGCTGTTTTGACAGGTATGGGGTTTACCTCCAAAAACATGTCGTTTAAGAGGTCAAACCAATATGCCTGCAACTTAGCGGCGGCCATGTGCTCCCCTTGCAGATATGTGTCACAGATTTCGGATATAGCTTTGGGGGCGACATTGGCAGCGACGGAGATGACACCGGATCCGCCAAGAGACATGATGGGCACAATCTGGTCATCATTGCCGCTCCACATGTTCAAATCATCACCGCAGAGCGAGAAAGTTTGAGCTATGAGGGAAAAATTGCCTGAAGCCTCTTTGACACCGTTGATCATCGGGTGCATAGAGAGGGTTTTGTAGGTCTCGGCGGTAAAGGACATTCCTGTCCTGGAGGGCACATTGTAAAGAATGATGGGGATTTCTACGCGGTCGGCGATATATGTGAAATGTTTCACAAGGCCTGCTTGGGTTGTTTTGTTGTAATAGGGTGAGACGTGTAAAAGGGCATCTGCACCCACACTCTCCGCATATTGGGAAAGCTGCGTGGCATAAAAGGTGTCATTGCTGCCTGTGCCGGCGACAACGGGAACGCGCCCATTTACCTGCTTGACGCAGAACTCAATACACTTTTTGTGCTCGTCATCGTCCAACGCGGAAGCCTCACCGGTGGTGCCGCAGATTATTATGGCCTTTGTCCCATTGCTGATTTGAAATTCAATAAGGCGAGCCAGCGAATCAAAATCAACCGAATAGTCGTCGTTAAATGGTGTGACAATTGCCACGCTCGAACCCGAAAATACAGGCTTTTTCATAAAAATCAATTCCTTTTTTTATTTATTGCCCGTTTAGGCCGCACGAGCGGTCAAAGCAGACTTCAATATAATTGTTTAAACTCAAAAGAAAGCTAATTCCTTTTGACATATCCAAGCTCACACAGAAGCTCAGCCATCAAAACTCCGCCACCCGCGGCGCCACGCAAGGTGTTGTGAGAAAGGCTGACAAATTTGATTGTGTACTGGGAATCTTCGCGCAACCTGCCAAGGGAAACGGCCATTCCATTTTCAAGATCCCTGTCAAGAGCGGTCTGAGGTCTGTTTTCTTCATCGAAATAATGTAAAAACTGTTTTGGAGCGCTGGGCAGGGAAAGCTCCTGTGGCAGACCGTGGAAGTTGGCCCAACGTGCTTTGATTTCATCAAGGCCCGGAAAGTCTTGCAGCTTGGCAAAAACAGCGGCGAGATGACCGTCACTCACAGGCACTCTGATGCACTGGGACGTGATTGGCACCAAGTCTCTGGGAACAATAGCATTGTCTTTGAGAGTGCCCCAGATTTTTGACGGTTCCCGTTCGCTTTTTTCCTCTTCGCCTCCGATGAAGGGGATGACATTGTCCACCATTTCGGGCCAGGACTCAAAGGTCTTGCCCGCGCCTGAGATGGCCTGATATGTACATGCCAAAGCGCGCTCTACACCGAGATCCAACAGGGGATGCAGGGCGGGAACATAGCTTTGCAGGGAGCAATTGGATTTGACGGCGATAAACCCTCTGTCCGTGCCGAGCCTTTGCCTTTGAGATTTGATAATTTCGGCATGGCCAGGGTTTATCTCCGGTATGATCATCGGCACATCAGGTGTAAATCTGTTTGCACTGTTGTTTGACATGACGGGAATCCCTGCACGTGCATAGGCTTCTTCAAGGGCGAGGGTCTCGGCCTTGGGCATATCAACGGCGCAGAAAACAAAATCAACTTCTGAGGCGATTTTGTCCATGTCTGCGGCCGCATCGACCACTATCATGTTCTGCATATATTCAGGCATGGGAGAGGGCATAATCCACCTGTTGCCACATGCTTCTTCGTATGTTTTTCCCGCACTTCGGGGGCTTGCAGCTAAGGCCGAAATCTCAAACCAGGGGTGGTCTGAAAGCAAAAGAGCGAACCTCTGACCCACCATGCCGGTGGCGCCAAGTATACCAACTTTGTATTTTCTCATAAATTCACCTGTTAACGGACTGTTTTATATATAAAAAACGATTTATCTTGAAAAAAAATATGAACTATTGTATAATGCTCTCACAGATAAAGCTAAAAAATACTGCTCAAGCTGCCTTTGCCAAATGCGATAAGCTTCACTATATTATAGCAAACAGCATGTTTTGTGTCAATAAATACATTGAAACAGGCTTTGGTTTTTCAAAAAGAAGAAAAACACAGTGAATTGCGGCCTATAAACACACATTGGTGTTTAACAGAGGAGAACAATGACTGACCCAAGCAATGCAAAAAAAACCATGCGCTTTGTGGCGCTGATACTCATAATGGCGGTGCTCACCACCGTCTTTCCCGCCATGCAGGTGAGTGCCGATATGGACTACCACGACTACACCGTGCGTGTGGCTTTGAACTCATATTATGGTTCGACGACAGCACGGCTTGCCCAGGCCTATGCCAAGCTTGAGATTGTTTCGGGAACAGGAACAGGGTTTAAGGCGGGTTATTATGTCGACAGCAGGGATTTTGTGGACATTTACACCCTTGGCGGAAAAACCGCCGTCACCGTCATTCGGGACAAAAATTTTGACTATGTCAACTTGAGATATGCAGATCAAGGCTCTCTCATAGGCGGGTATCATTTGGAGCTTGAAGTCAGTTTCAGCGGGCAAAGCGCACTTGATGCCGCTTGCCAAGAGGTCAACGAAATCACAAAGTATTACACATTTCCCGCCTACACAAGCTCGGGTTATCGTGTGCGCATAGGGCGTTTCACCTCAGCCGCAGCCGCGGATGAAGCAAAGCAGACCATCACTTCAAGGCTCAACGCCACACAAGGATATGCAACTGCCACGCTGAAACGCACTGGGGGCGGGGCAAATGCCTACAGCGTCACCAGAAACAACGACATTCTCTTTCAATGGGACGGCGCATCACGCCAACTGGCGCTCTTACCCTATGGAGGTGTTGTCTCCGAAGAGATAGGCTCCGAAACAGAGACCTGGTATAAAACCCTGGAGTTCAACACCTCTGTTCGAAGCAAGTATTACGGCGGCTTTGACTTTGTCAAAAACAGCGACACGAGCTTCACTGTCGTCAATGTTGTCAACCTCACCCAATACATTTGCGGAGTCACCCCCTACGAGCTCAACACCACCTGGCCCGAGGAGTGTCTGAAAGCCCTCTCCCTCTGCGCGGCGACCTTTGGAGTCAGCAGTAGAAACAGGCATTCCGGATACGATGTGTGTGTCGGCCAACACTGCCAGGTCTATGGCGGAACCACCAATCTGACGCAGAAAATCAAAAACTGCATCAAAGCGATATCCGGGATGATATTGACATACGAGGGCAAGCCCATCCAAGCGGCTTATCACTCCTCCAGCGGAGGATGGACGGAAAATAGTGAAAACGTGTGGGTTGGAGTTCTGCCTTATCTGCGCGCCAAGCCCGTGGCGGAGTTTGAATCTCTGTCCGTTGCAAATTATGGCCTCTGGACAAGAACACAGACTGCCGAGGAGATATTGACAAAGCTAAACGCCCAAGGACATGGATTCAAAACGATAAACAATGTGTATGTCTCAAAACTCACAGAGGTCGGCAATGTGTACAGCTTGACCTTTACGGGTACAGACAGTTCAGACAAGCCCAAGAGCTTGACCGTGAGCAAAGAGCCCATGCGCATGTTGCTTGGGACAAACACTTTGCTAAGCCACAATTTCAAAGTATATAGCTCATCAATCGTGTATGTCAACGATTCCGATACAATCCTTGCAGGTGGGCTTGGAAGTGCCTATGTCATAAACGGGGACGGTGAGACCGTGCCTCTGCCGCCCGAAGGCAGAAAAGCCCTCACCGCAGATGGAATACAGGAAATTATCATAGCAGATGATCCGGGTGCTCCCCGCGTCTTCGTCTTTGACGGCCGTGGTTGGGGACACAATGTGGGCATGAGTGCACACGCCTCCCTTGGCATGGCCAAGGCGGACTGGACATTTGATCAGATAGTAAAGTATTTCTACACAGGCATTAAAATCGAAGGGTTTGACGAATAAACAAAAACACAGACCGTTTCAAATGCGAGCGGGCATTTCAATACAACACAAGGCAACAGATGAAAAAAAGTGATTTTTATTATGATTTATCCGAGGAACTGATTGCTCAGACACCACCTGTGGAGCGGGACGGCTCTTCCATGATTGTGCTCCCCAAAAGAAGCGGTGAACCGATTTACACCGAATTCAAAGAGCTTTCAAAATATCTAAAGTCGGGAGACTGTCTTGTCTTCAACGACTCAAAGGTCATACCCGCAAGGTTGCTTGGAAGGCGAAAAAACGGAAACCCCGCTGAGCTGTTGTTGCTAAAACCTGTCGGAAATGGTATGTGGGAGGCGCTTGCGCGGCCTGGACGCAGATTAAAGCCCGGGGAGAGCATAGTCTTTGGTGACGGGCTTTTGTGGGCAAATGTCGAAAAAGACACGCAAGACGGAACAAAACTCATAAAATTTTCCTACAGCGGCATATTTGAGGAGATCTTGGACAGACTGGGGAAAACACCTCTGCCACCCTACATCAAAACAGAGCTTGAAGACAGTGCAAGGTACCAGACGATATATTCGAAAATGCCGGGATCGGCGGCGGCACCCACGGCAGGCCTGCATTTCACCCCGGGAACCCTGGAAAAACTGGACGATATGGGTGTGGACAAAGCTTTTCTCACCCTGCATGTCGGGCTTGGGACCTTCAGACCTGTCAAAACAGAGGAGATAACAGACCACAAGATGCACTCCGAAGCCTTTTGGTTGAACAAAGACTGTGCGGACAAGATAAACAACGCGCGGGCAAGGGGAGGCAGAATTATTGCGGTGGGTACCACATCCTGCCGAGTACTGGAAGCTGTGGCAAAACAACACGGGGACATCAGACCCTGTAGCGGAGAGACAGACATATTCATATATCCGGGGTATGAGTTCTTGACAACGGACGGTCTACTGACAAACTTTCATCTGCCCGAAAGCACATTGCTCATGCTCATAAGTGCCCTTGCCGGCAGAGAACGTGTGCTGTGCGCATACCGAGAAGCTGTGCAACGGCGCTATCGCTTTTTTTCCTTTGGCGACTGCATGTTGATTTTATAGCCTGTTTAAGCTCGGACAGACGGAGAGGGAACGCAAAACAACAAAATAAGAAAAGAGGGAACAAAATGGAAAAAATAAATGTGACAATTTGGCACGAGTATGTGCACGAACACCACGATGAGGAGGTGGCAAACCTCTATCCCGGCGGGATGCACAAAGTGCTGCAAAAAAACCTTGCCGCCGAAGACTTCAACATAAGAACGGCGACGCTTGACGAACCTGAACACGGATTGACAGACGAAGTTCTCGCAAACACCGACGTTATGACCTGGTGGGGACACGGAGCGCATCATTTAGTGGAGGACAGGATAGTCGACAAAGTTGTGCGACGTGTGCGCGACGGCATGGGCTTTATCGCACTCCACTCGGCGCACGCCTCAAAACCCTTTGGCAAACTCATGGGAACGGATTGCTCCCTGCGTTGGCGAGGCTGGAAAGAGCATGCCCGCGTGTGGACAGTCAAGCCCTCTCACCCCATAGCCCAGGGTGTACCGGACAACTTCAAGCTCGAAGCCGAGGAGATGTACGGTGAATTTTTCTCCATTCCACAACCCGATGACATCGTCTTTATCACCTGGTTTGCCGGGGGCGATGTTTTCAGAGGCGGTTGCACATTTACACGGGATCTCGGCAAGATCTTTTATTTCCATCCTGGACATGAAAACTGCCCGTCGTATTACGATGAAAATGTCTTAAAGGTCATCTCCAACGCCATAAGGTGGGCAAAACCCGAGGCAAACACGCTGCAAAACAAGGGAGCTTCAAGGGAACCCTTTGAGCCGATTGAAAACCTCAACAAAAAACTGTTTTTTCAAGACAAAGTAAAATAGAGAAAAACCGCCCCTCTTTTCTTAAAAAGAGGGGCGGTTTTTGGTTGTTTCTCAGTTTGAGCATTATCTTGGTGACGGCAATTGAAGTTGCCTGGCTTTTAACCCATGGAGTGGAGCTCTCTTCCGCCCAACAGGTGGAAATGAAGGTGTTTCACGGTTTGCCCCGCACTTTCACCGCAATTGGTGACAATGCGAAAACCGTCTTCAATCCCGGCGGCTTTTGCAAGCTTTGGGATTGTTTCAAAGATTTTGGCCACTGCCGCACTGTTCGAAGCGTCCACTTCGGAGGCCGAGGAGATGTGCTCCCGCGGGATTATGAGGATGTGCACGGGAGCAAGGGGAGAGATGTCGTTGAAGGCCACGCAGAGCTCGTCGCTGTGAAGCAATTTTGACGGTATCTCACCGGAGACGATTTTACAAAAAACACATTCAGCCATGTTCTTATCTTCCTTTCTCGCCGTAGTAGTTGATCAAAGAACCGCTCTTTATGATGTCTTTTTCAGAGGGTGTAAGTTCGTCGA
>CAYTOF010000007.1:0-14319 GCA_964439435.1 uncultured Oscillospiraceae bacterium | reverse complement strand
GTGTTCATCCTTTTTCAAAAGCATGGCCTTGATATGCCTTTGGCCTGATTCGACGGCTATTTTTATGTCGCGGATAAAGACATAGTCTCCCACCTCAAAAAGTTTCGCCTGTTCTGCACTTTCAAGTCGCAGAGGTAGCATGCCCCAGTTTATGAGATTGGAGCGATATCTCTTTGTGGCGTATTCCACCGCAATATTGGCACCGCCGCCGAGAACACGCTGGCTGGAAGCGGCCTGCTCTCTGGCAGAGCCGTCTCCCGGCTTTGTCGCATATATGGCAGATTTTATCATGACCTCGCCATGCCCCAGTCCATGTTCTTTGAGAATTTCCTCTGCGTTTTCCGCGGCGACCTCCTTTGCGCGGGTGACATATTCGGGGTCTTTGCGGGAGAGGGTAAATTCAGCAAGGCGTAAGGGGTTGGAGCGATAGGAAGAAGCCTCCCCCGAAGGGATGAGCTCGTCTGTTGTCGTCACGGGGTCCGTGATGACGGAGACAAGCTTTAGCAAAATATCCTCCGTTAGCTGCGGGGTTTTTGGCCAATCGGTGATATTTGGGCCCATGACCAGCTCCGTTTCGGGTTTTGGGTTGTTTGTGCCCTTGTAGACGCGATTTTCATAGACGGATTTGTCAAAACTGTATGACACGGTGAGTTTGTCGGGTGAGAGCTCGGTTGCCGGTGTCAGCATACCGCCTTTGGAGGCGCTGGCGGCTATGGAGCGGGCGTCCATCAGAGCGACCGCGGCGGACTGCCCCTCGCCCGGCTTGGAGCCCTCTCTGCTTGGGAAATTTCTCGTTGTGTGTCGCAGGGAGAATCCGCTGTTTTCGGGTACATCTCCCGCACCGAAGCAGGGACCGCAAAAAGCGGATCTGATTGTGGCTCCTGTGGACATCAGCTGTGAGATGGCGCCGTTCTTCACAAGCTCCATGAACACAGGTTGGCTTGCGGGATAAACGCTGAGAGAAAAGCTGTCGGAACCGATATTTTTGCCTCCGAGCAGCGTGGATGCGGACATAACATTGTCAAACAGCCCGCCCGCACACCCGGCAATAATGCCCTGGTCGGCGAAAACATGTCCGTTTTTCACCTTTCCGACTAAGTCTATCTGACCCATGCCGTTTGCCGCGGCATCAAGCTCCGCGGTGCGCAGGATATCCTGCGCATTTTTGATAAAGTCTTTGATTGCGTAGGCATTGCTTGGGTGGAAGGGGATGGCTATCATAGGCTCTATTTTACCCAGGTCCACTTCGATGGCACCATCATAACTTGCGCCGTTTTGCGGCGAGAGCGCTTTGTATTCGGCCTCTCTTCCGTGCGCTTTCAGATATTCCAAGACGACTTTGTCCGTTTCCCATATGGAGGAAAGACAGGTGGTTTCGGTGGTCATGACATCTATCCCTATACGAAAGTCCATGGGGAGATTTTTGATTCCCGGGCCTATAAACTCCATGACTTTGTTTTTCACAAAGCCGTTTTTAAAGACGGCGCCGATGATGGCAATGGCCACATCCTGGGGGCCAACTCCAGGTTGCGGTTTACCGTGCAGATAAACCGCGACAATCTCGGGTGAGTCTATGTCATAGGTTCTGGAAAGCAACTGCTTTGCAAGCTCGGGACCTCCCTCGCCAAAACCGAGGGTTCCAAAGGGCCCGTAGCGGGTGTGGCTGTCCGAACCCAAAATCATTTTTCCTGCCCCCGCTGCCATTTCGCGCATGTATTGGTGTATGACGGCAATGTGAGGGGGGACAAATACGCCTCCGTATTTTTTTGCGGCGGACAGGCCAAAGGCGTGGTCATCCGCATTTATGGTGCCTCCCACAGCGCAGAGGCTGTTGTGACAGCAGGTCAGCACATAGGGAACGGGAAAGCGCTCCATGCCGCTGGCGCGCGCCGTCTGTATGATGCCTACAAAGGTGATGTCGTGGGATGCAAGGATGTCGAATTTCAACTCCAACTTGCCCGAGGTTTTGGAGCTGTTGTGGGCCGAGAGCACCCCGGCTGCGATTGTGCCCTCCGATGAGGACTCGGGCGCTGTCGGCACAAGGGCACCGTCTTTATAGGCAAGGCGTTCTTTATTCAGCTTTATTGCGCTCATTGCTTTTCTCCTTTTTGGGCGATTATTTTCTCCGCTGCGACAGGGGCAAAGGCCAGTGCTTCATCCAATTTGGACAGATCTCTGCCACCGGCGCTGGCGCTGTCGGGCTTTCCGCCGCCGTTGCCGCCCGTGACCATGGCAACCTCTTTTACCAGTTTACCCGCATGAAGCCCTGCTTTGACGGCTGCCTTTGTGGAGAAAGTGGCAAATTTGGGGTTGTCGTCCTCCAGGGCGAAAAGCACAGTCAAGGCATCATCGCGCGAGCGCAAATCGTCGCCAAGCATTCGGACAAGCTCAAGGGAGATGTCCTTCAGCCGCACAATGGCGAGCTTGACACCCTCGATGTTTTTGGCATTTTCAAAGGCGGACATAAATGCGGCTTTTGCGGAGGACAAGGCCAGTTTCTCCACCTCCGCGCGGGAGGTTTTCAGCTCCGCCATCACCTGTTCCGCTCTCCGCGGCAGTTCTGTCGGGCTTGTTTTGAGCGTTGAGGCCAGGATCGAGAGCTCTTTCTGCTCATTTGCAATGAGTTCCAGCACGCCAAGCCCCGTGATTGCCTCTATTCTGCGAATCCCCGCCGCGATGGAGCCTTCGGACTTGATTTTAAACAGGCCCGATCGGGCTGTGTTTTGCAGATGTGTGCCTCCGCACAGCTCTTTTGAAAACCCACTCATCTCCACAACGCGGACATTTTCATCATATTTTTCACCAAAGAGGGCAATGGCTCCGGCTTTTTGGGCTTTAGCAAGTTCCATAACCTCAGTTATTACAGGCAGGTCCGCCAAAATGAGTTCATTTACACGCATTTCCACGCGGACAAGCTCTTCTGATGTCATGGCTTGGTGGTGTGTGAAGTCAAAGCGCAGCATATCGGGTTCGACATAGGAGCCTGCCTGTTCCACAGTTGAACCCAAAACCTCGCGTAAGGCACCCTGCAGGAGATGCGTTGCGGAGTGCGCTCTTCTGATGGCATTGCGCCTGCTGATGTCGATTTTGGATACAACGCGGTCATCAGTGGCAAAGGAACCGGATACGACACTGCCGATATGCAAGAACTTGTCATCCGGTGTTTTTTTCGTGTCGTTGACAACAAAAACACCGTCTTTGGAGGAGATAATACCCCTGTCTCCGACTTGTCCGCCGCTTTCGGCATAAAATGGGGAGATGTCGAGCACCAAAATGGCGTTTTCATTGGCAGATACTGCGCCTCTTTGCTCCCCTTGGACAATGATATGCTCTATTGTCCCCTCCGCTTCGTCTTTATCATAGCCGACAAATACTGTTGGCGCTTCCTGTCCGTTCAAGCTGGTGGCACTCCACCCAAAATCACCGGCGGCGGTGTGGGCTGCGCGGGCACGGGAGCGCTGTTCTTCCATGCTCGCTTCAAAGCCGGCATGGTCAAGTGTCAGTCCCTGCTCCTCTAAAATCTCCATTGTGAGGTCGATGGGAAAACCGAAAGTGTCATAGAGCATAAAAGCGTCGCCACCGGACAGGACATCGGAGCCGTTTTGTTTGAGCCCTTCGATCATCTCGGTGAGCCTACCAAGCCCTGCACCGATTGTCTTTGAAAAACGCTCCTCCTCGGCCTTTATCGTGCGCAGGATATACTCACTGCGCATGGCGAGCTCGGGATAGATATCCTTGTTTTGGGCGATGACAATCTTGGCGGGTTCTTCAAGGAAGGGCTTTTCTATGTGCAGCAATCTGCCATGGCGCGCCGCACGGCGAAGCAACCGACGAAGGACATAACCGCGCCCTTCATTTGAGGGCAAAACGCCATCTCCGATTAAAACAACTGTGGAGCGGATATGGTCAGTGATGACGCGGAGCGAGACATCATGCTTTTCGTTATCGCCGTATTTTATTTTGGCAATTGCGGCGATTTTCGCCATGACGCTCTTGACGGTGTCCACCTCAAACAGGTTGGAAACATCCTGCATGATGCAAGCAAGCCTTTCAAGTCCCATACCGGTGTCTATGTTTTTGTTTTTTAGCGGGGTGTAGTTTCCCGCGCCGTCGTTGTTGAATTGGGTGAAGACAAGGTTCCAAAACTCCACAAAACGGTCGCAATCACATCCGACGCGGCAGTTTTCGCTGCCGCAACCATGCTTTTCGCCGCGGTCAAAGTATATCTCGGAGGAGGGACCGCAGGGGCCGGCCCCTATTTCCCAAAAATTGTCGGCTCTGCCAAGCCTTGTGATGTGGCTGTCGGGGATGCCGATCTCATGTCTCCAAATATCATAGGTCTCGTCATCTTCGACATATATGGAAACATGCAGCTTATCTGTGGGCAAATCCATAATGTCGGTGCAGAACTCCCATGCCCAGGCACAGGCCTCTCGCTTGAAATAATCGCCAAAGGAAAAGTTGCCGAGCATTTCAAAGTATGTGGCATGGCGGGAGGTTTTGCCGACGCGCTCAATATCGGGCGTGCGAATGCATTTTTGACATGTGGTCACCCTGGGGCTCGGAGGGGTTTGCTCCCCGGAAAACCAGGATTTCATGGGCGCCATGCCGGAGTTTATCAGCAGCAAGGATTTTTCATTCTGTGGAATGAGTGGAAAACTTGGCAGGCGAAGATGCTCTTTTGATTCGAAATACTTTAAAAATATTTCTCTGATCTCGTTTAGTCCGTGATATTTCATATCATTCTCCATCTATTATAGTTGATTTGATTTTTAAACTCCAATGTGAACAAAACAGCCCCCACGCAAAAGCGCAGGGGCGAAAATCGCGGTACCACCCTGATTGCGGTTTAAAGCCGCATCTCAATTGGCCATTCTAACGGAGGCAAATCCGCGTCGTTCATCACGACGAGCTCAAGGGTGGCGCGCATACACAGGCATCACGGCTCTCAACATGCGCCGATTTTCTGTAGATGCAAAACATATGCTTGACCCAATCACAGCCACTGGAATTAAATTTTATATATTATAACACTTTGGCTGAGGATAGTCAATGATCATGATTTTGCTGGCAAATTGATAGACAAATGCACGGGTCAACCATAGGTAACAAAAACTGAACAAAGAGGCTGCTGCGCATACGGGCGGGTCAGGCGTGTTACCTGTCCGCACGGGTACTGCCCCGTTCTTCGGTGTTGTTGCGCGACGCACTCCGCATAACACCGCTGACAGCTTGTTTTAATGCCGGTCAAGCCGCTTTGTGGTCAAGACAAGCTTGTTGCCCACAACCAAGCGGTTGAAAACGCTTTGGCACGGAAAAATCCGCGTGGTATGGCGGGTTTGAAAAATTAAGCGTGAACCCCGTGCGCGTCGCCGTACACGGTTTGAATGTCGAGGTTGGCGGCCAGCGCATTTTCCCGCGCGAGAGCCGACGAGTGAGGCGAAACGTCACTCATGACAACGTTTTCCGCTCTGCACAACGCTGCCGCGCTCGCCAGGGTCAATCTCGGTCAGTTTCAGAATGGCAAGCGTCCACCGGTCGGTGCCGAGGGGGGAAAAGTTCAGGGTCAGTTCGCAGGGTGAGCGTTATTCCGTTAATTTCGGCGGTTATCATAAGTCCTCCTTCGCGCCCTGAGGCCGGTCATACCTTGAAAATCGTGCCCTCGATTGTGCGGACGCCGTCGCGGTTTGTGTTGTAGTAATATGTGGTGAACATCGACCCATCAGGCAGCGCGGCTATGCGGGTGTAGCCCAAATCGTGGTCTCCGCCGTCCTCCCGGAGCTTGATCCGTTCGCTCCAGGTCCGACCCTCGTCATCGGAATACTTGACAGCGAGGCCTTCGGGTTTGTCGCGCCAGCCGTAGGATAGGTAAAGCCAACCGTCGGTCGATGCGGCGAGCGCGGGCGGCGTGGAAATGGTAAACTGGTCAACATATTGGACAAACACCCAAGTCTTACCCGTGTCACCGCTGACAAACTGCGTTAGGCGTGAGCCGGAGGGGTCGGACTCGCGCAGGATAGCAAGGATTTCGCCGTTCTTTCGGAAGTAGGAGGCGGGCATGATTGTATACCCCAGCGGCTCGTCGCCTATATAAGATAAAAACTCGAATCTGCGGCCGCCCTCGCTGATTTTGGCCACGGCGGCGCGGCCCTCCTGCCCGTCGGCCTTGGGACAGGCGAAGAAGAGCAGTGCCTCGCTCTCCGAAAGGGGAAGCAGCTCTGTGCGGGCGGTAATGCCCGTCAGTCCCATGGCGGGTGTTTCAAACGGGCCGATCCAGGTTTTGCAGCGGTCGGTAGAATAGAAAAACGGCGAAATCGCGCCGGCTTCTAAACCGGAGGGGAGGAAACGGAGGGCTGTCTCTGGGTCTTTAAAGTTCAGATTGCCATCAAAAACGCGGATATCCGCTCTTTTATACGCGGAAAGCTCGGGCACTTCCTCAAGGGACCATGTCTGGCCGCCGTCGAGCGAGCGGCTCTGCCGGATATAGGTTTGCTTTTGGTAGTCGAGTTTATGGAAATCGATTACACGGTCGGGGTCGGTGTTTTTGTCAAGCCAACCCAAATTAAAGCCGACGACGATTTCGCTGCCGAAGGCCCAAATTCCGTGGTTAGCCGGCCAACCGGCAAAACGGTCCTCTTCGCCGTACACGGTCAAATGGTAGCATTGCATGAGTTATTCCTCCCTGTAAATTTCTCCGCATATTCTATCACAATTTTCCGCAAAAGTCTTTCTGTATAAAAAAGGGGAGTGGACAAATGCTTTGACTATAAGAATCGAGCACAAAAATGGGCAATTCACGGGAAGCAGAATTGCTCTTTTTGCGGAGATTCATTCTAGCAATGCCAAAACGGTTGTAGGCATCAACAAGCACTTCGACAACTGCTCGAAGTGCTTCATGGTTAAGGCTAAGACAACGGTTTTTGTGCGTCAAAATCGCAATGAAATGCCGCAGATTCTTGTTTATTCCCTTAACAATAAATGTGTCGTTTTATTTCGGCAATTCCGAATGTGTTTACAAGGGTATACCTTATCAACACAACATGAAAAACCATCGGTGCAATATTTATCTGCATCCGGCGCGTTATCTGCCTTATTCTGAATATGTGTCGGTGATTTGTCAAAAGCAACGTCAAAATTGCAGAGTTACCGCGGCAAACGGCTCACCATTTTCAGTAGGTATACATTTTCACGTGTTTTTGTACGGGGATTTCATCCGACAAACCAGCACAATTCAACCAACTCACAGCACTTTTGTTTTTTGCTTTTACGCATATCGTGCAAATTTCCCCGATGCTTTGCTTGCTCGGGTCTTTGCCTGCAAAGAGCCAAGCAAGCAAAAAGCCATACAAGCAAAAACGAGACAAAATCAAGCTCTCAAGAAAAAGTGCAAAATGATTATACAATTCCGCAGAACTTTGGCTAAAATCCGATATAACTTTATGATATAATAGGGGTGCAATAAAGATTGAAAGGGGAAATACGATGTTTTATCTGAAAAAAGTCAAAGATGATTTTGACATGATTGGAAAAGGCAAGGATTTTTTGTACAGGCGCAAAAGTGCTTTGTATGAAACCGATGAGGCCATACCTGCGGCATCGAAATACACAATCTGCGCCGAATTCATTGACGGTGAACCAAACTATATCTTCATGAGCGTAAACGGCATACCGGCGGCAAGAGCTGCGGGATACACAAGCTGCGGCACAGGTAAATTGCGCAAAAGCGTGTTTATCTACAATGCGGGCGATGAGGGCCTTGCGGGTAAAGTATCTGTCAGCGTAGTCGGCCTGCGCGAAATCAAGAGCCTTTATATAGTTCCGGGGTGGGATGAGGCCCTGATCGAAGCTGCAAAGGCCGACAGAGTCAAACCCGAAGAGGTCAAGCCGGCTTTCACTCTGAAAAGACCGCTGCAGCTTGTCACAAACCCCGGCGGTGGAGAGACAGCCAGCAGAGACGATCTGCCAAATTCCCTTGAATCAATGAAAGAGCAAGTTCCCTATGCGCGGAGTCTCGGTTTCAACGGCTCGGAAAGCTATGTCAAATGGAACTTCGTGGAGTACGAAAGAGGCGTGTTCGACTGGAGTTTTTATGATGCCATTGTGGACCTTGGAGCTGAATACGGCCTTTCCTGGTTTCCTCTGATTATCGGCGGCTCTGCCTACGCGCTGCCTGAGTGGTATAGAGAAGAGGTGGAGGGCTTTACGGGGTTTAAATGCCTTGAACACGGCATGGAAAACAATGTCCCGACCATATTCAACGACCAACAGACACCCTTTATTGTAGACTATCTCCATGAACTCGGTAAACACTATGAAGGCAACGAAAAGGTCTTCGGCATACGCCTGGGCCCCAGCGGAAATTATGGTGAAAGCCAATACCCCGCCACAGGCAACTGGGGATATAAGGGCAGACGTGAGCACATGCACATCGGTTGGTGGGCAGGCGACGATAGCGCCCACGGCAGATTTGCCGCATGGCTCGAAAACAAATACGGCACTGCAGACAAATTGTCAGAGGCATGGAAAGAGGAGATCAACTCTTTTGACGAAGTCCGCACCTTTTTGCCCTATCAAACAAACGAAAAACGCAAACGCAAAGACTTTGTCGATTGGTATCTGTATGAGATGACACTTTGGTGCGACAAATGGGGCGTGTGGGTGCGCGATGAGCTGAAATCCCATGACATCTTCCAGTCAGCAGGAGGTTGGGGTTTCTGCGAGGCTGGCACCGATTTCACAGACCAAACCGCCGGTATGGTGCCAATCAACGGCGGCATACGTGCGACAAACGAAGACGAAAGCTATGAGCTCAACTTTGCGATAACGCGCATGCTCTCCAGTGCCGCAAGGTTTTACGGCGTTAAATTCGGCTCCGAGCCCGCGGGCTATGGCACGGCAAGAAGCGTCATAAACCGCCTGTACAACATCATCATTAACAACGGATATCATCTGTTCTACTACACGGGCAACTTTATGAACTGCGATGAGAGCACAAGGTTTTGGCTCGAAAACGCTCCGTTGCTGGACGAACGCGCAGAACCCATCATAGATGTGGCTGTGCTCTATCCCGACACCCTCTCCAAGATAAGTGACTCGTCGATAAGGTGGCTCGACGGCTCTTCGTTTTTCTCACAGGTCTTCCCCATGCGTCGCAAGCTGGACTATGATTTCTGCTCCGAACGCATGGTAATGGACGGTGCACTTGAGAAAAACGCCTACAAAGCCCTGGTGTTCTTGAGCCGCAACCACGACGGCGACTTTGTGGAAGCGGATGTCCTGGACAAAATAGACGCATATGTGCAAGCAGGAGGAACAGTCATCTATCCTGTTCTGCGCTCAAATGCCAGACAGGGTCCTCAGAGTGTCGAGGGAGATCAAAGCGTTTATGAGCGCTGGCAAAGAGGCGACACAGGCAAGGGCAAGGTTATCTTGATCAACACCATGCGCGAGCCTCTGGATGCCTATATCGATGACATGGCAGATGAACTTGCCAAGGTAGAGGGGTTGGATTCTCTCACCCTCGACATGCTCCTTGCCAAAAAACCGCGCGGCGTGTATATGAGCGCACTCAAAACAGGCAAGCTAGCTCTCTACAACGACCTCCAGACGGAAGCTACAGTGGAGCTTCGCAACGGCGAGACCATCACAATGGATCCGATATCGATTAAAATCATCTAAAGACAGCAAAAAGCAAGCGAAAGCAGAACAAAAGCCCCTAAGTGTAAAGATGCATTCTCGGCAAGAGCCGAAATCATCTAAGCACATAGGGGCTTTGATTACCTTGAAATCTCCGCATGATGGGCTTTTGGAGAGCGCTTTATTTATCCACAGAGGAGAGATAGAGCACAGTGTTTTCGATGGAGCGCTTGACCCGCTCATCTTTGGCTTCTCCTGAAAAGCGGTAGTCAAAGGTCTTGGAAAAAGCCGCAAGCTTCGCGCGCAGCTTGGTGTGGAGTTCCTCTGAGAGCCTGGTGGCGACCTGTGTCATGTCATACAGGTCTTTTTTGCCAAGGCCGGATTTGGCGGCAAGCAGCAAAGAAGCAAGGTGGGGCAGACAAAAGCCTTGCTGAGCTGCAAACAGCTTTTGAAATTCGGGCTCACTTTTCCACATGTGGACGGTGTTGCTAAAGTAGTGCTTCATTTCGTTTTCTATGCGATTGCATACAAAGCAGCTTTCGACAACTTTTTCAGCCCTCTTTGCGACCTTTTCCGGGTCATAGCCCTTTCCCAAAAAGCCCTTTGTCGAGCCGAAAACGCGCTTGTAGACCTCATCCATGTGGGATTCTAGCATGAGAGCCAAAGACAGACGGGTTTTTTGCTTTAAAAGATCGGCAAAATGGGCGTTGCAAAAGCCCTGTTCGTTGCTTGCTATGCGGACGGTTGACTCCATCATGGCAGAGCCTGTAATATATTCCAAGGCTCTCTCCTTTGAGCGGGCATACAGCCCGCAAAAGGGACAACCCTCTTTCTTTTCAAATTCTTCATTGATGGGGATTGTGTATATTTTTTCTTTCATTGGCTTGCACCTCTGGGGCGAAACTGTTATTATATAATAGATTATACACAAAAACAGCGAGTAAATCAAACGGTGACATATGATAAAATATCAAAGTGACCACATCGTTCTTGGCGGGAAGTATACTTTTTCTCCAAAGAACACCTTTGAATGCGGTCAGTGTTTTCGCTTTAACAAAATCGAAGGGACACAGGGCACCTATGCGGGAATCGCAGGGTGTAAATATATAGAGGTGCGAAATGAGGGCGATGACACGCTGTTGTTTTGCTCCAAAGAGGATTTTGAAACCTTTTGGCGTGATTTTTTCGACTTGGATCGGGATTATGACAAGATCCTGCTCGGAGATGATGACGTCTTTTTGGCATCGGCGGCGGAGTTTGGAAAGGGCATTCGCATTTTAAACCAAGAGCCCTGGGAAGCGCTTTGCTCCTTTATCATCTCCCAGTGCAACAATATCCCTCGCATAAAGGGCATCATAGACAGATTTTGCAAGCTCTTTGGCGAGAAAAAGCCCTTTGGTCACTGTTTTCCGCATCCTGAGGTGATTGCCGCGCTTGAAGAGAGCGATCTTGCGGGCATCAGAGCGGGATATCGGGCAGCATATATTATAAACGCCGCCAGAGCCGTTGTCTTTGGGGATATAGATCTGGAAAACCTGAAAAGAAGCGAGCTCTCCACCGAGGAGCTGCGCAAAGAGCTGCTCAACTTGCGCGGAGTGGGAGTCAAAGTGGCGGACTGTGCGCTTTTATATGGTTTTGCGCGCCATGACGCCTTTCCCATGGATGTGTGGATGAAAAGGGCGATAAGCTCTGCCTACCCAGATGGCTATGACCCTGCAAAACACGGCGAAAATGCAGGCATTGTGCAACAGTATATCTTCTACTATGCCAGAGAGTGTGCCTCGGAGTTGTTTACAAAATAAATGTGCTTTGTTTGAAAAGATTGCAACACAGCAAGCAAAAGGAGAGAGATTATGGCGGCTATCTACGAAACGGTACGGAACTATCTCAGCAAAATTGAGTTTTGGGACGACATAAGGGATGTGGACAAGGCTTTTTGCGACAAGGTCTTCGAACCGACGGAATACAACTCGCTTTCGGATTGGCGCAAGCGCAGAGAAAAGATGGTCAAAAAGCTCAAGATAGGCCTTGGGATATACCCGAAGGCACCGAAAACGCCCCTCAACAAGGAGATTTTTGACGAGATCGCCTTAGATGGCTTTTCGATTTTCAAAGTCCGCTTTGAGCCCCTGCCCGGATTTTTTGCCTCGGGCAACCTCTTTGTGCCGAAAGGAGCGGGGCCGCACCCTGCGATACTCTGCCCCCATGGACATTGGGAGGCGGGCAGGATGGTCAGCAACGAGGAAAACGACGTCATGTTGCGCTGCGCAAATTTTGCGCTGATGGGATATGTTGTGTTTGCCATAGACATGATCGGCTATGAAGATTCATGGCAATTGCCCCACAGATTTTCCGTGACAGCGGAGGACGAAGCGTGGAGTTTTGGCCCCATGCAGCTTCAGACAATCACCTCCATCAGAGCGCTCGACCTGCTTTTTGAGCTGGACTATGTAGACAAAGAGAAAATCGGCTGCACGGGTGCCAGCGGCGGTGCCACACAGTCTTTCATACTCTGCGCCGTCGATGAAAGGGTCAAAGTTGCCGCTTTTGCCAGTATGGTCTCCTTCACGATGCAGGGGGGCTGTGTATGTGAAAACGCCCCCTCTCTGCGAGTGGACATGAACAACCCCGAAATAGCCGCGATTTTTGCGCCAAATCCTCTGCTTTTGACAGGCAGCACGACAGACTGGACAGTGCACCTGCCAAACAACGAATATCCGTATCTGAAACGCATGTACAGCCTATACGGTGCTGAGGACTGTGTGGACTATATCTATGTGGATGCGGAACACAACTACAACAAGGAGCAGAGGCATGCGGCGTATAACTTTTTTGCAAAGCATCTAAAAGCAAATGTTGACTCCTGGTCAGAAGTGGACCCGAACCTTGGCTCCTACACGAGATTTAAGCTAAATCCCCAAAAGCCGGAACCGGACAGCGCAGAAAGAGAAAAGATCACAAAGGTCTTTTTATCCTACCAGAAAGAAAAAAGCGCGAACATGACAGAGCGGGAAAGAGCGGAGACTATAAAGGAGTTGCTTGGCCAAGATGATAAGTTTGACGATGGCAGGTTTTTTGTCAAAATTCGAGAAGTTGAGCAAAAAGAACAGCTTATATATAAATACGGCTCTCTCAGAGACAACCGTTATCACACATATCTTCCCTTTGTGACTGTTGAAAACAACGCATCGTCTTCGAACAAACGCCTGCTCATTGTCGCAGAGGATGTCGAAAAGGCGGCAGACCTTGCACAAAAGGCCTTCTGTGCAAGCATAGATGCAAAATCCGTGATTGTGCCCTTGCTGTACCCGCATTTTGACAAAATGGGCAGAAAACATCAAGACCTCAACCACTACAAGGGCTTCAACAGATACGGCGATGTGTTGAGAATTCAGGACATCGTGGCGGCTTGCAGGCATTTTGCAGGGGAATTTAACCAAATTTACTGCGTCAACACCGGAGTGATTGCGGAGGCGGCGCTCTGCTTTGTGGAAAATGCGGCTGATTTGACTATCTTACGAGATGAAAACGAACAGGAGCGCACCTTGCTTATCCCGGGCATCAACACCTTCGGAGGAGTGTTGGCCTTGAAAGATTTTTCAGGCAAGTTGGTTTAGCCCTGTTTAAACAGAACAGGAAATGCCATTGGATATAAATAAGGAGGAAATATGAACAACATACCAAGAGCCGAACACCCCCGCCCGCAATTTGTCAGGCAGGAGTGGCTAAACTTGAACGGCGTGTGGGAATTTGAAGTTGACAACTCAGAGAGCGGAAAGGAACGCAGCCTTGTGGACAAGGCGGTACTGGAGGAGCGCATATTGGTGCCTTTTTGCCCTGAAAGCGAGCTCTCGGGTATAAATCGGAAGGATTTTATGCGCTGTGTGTGGTATGCAAGGGATTTCTCCGTCCCAAAGGCATGGAAGGGTGGCCGCATCCTTTTGCATTTTGGTGCGGTGGACTATTTTGCCGAGGTTTTCATAAACGGCTCCTTTGCAGGCGATCACAGAGGCGGATACACGCCCTTCACCTTTGACATAACGGATTTTGTGACTGCGGAGAAAAACCGCATTGTCCTGCGCGCGGTGGACGACACACGGGGAAAAGCCCAGCCCATAGGCAAGCAGAGTGACAAATATGAGTCATACGGCTGCAGCTACACGCGGACAACGGGCATTTGGCAGACGGTTTGGCTGGAACATGTGCCGAGTGTTTATATAAAAGAGGTCGCAATCACCCCGGATGCGATGCAAGGCAGCGCCGATATTTTGGTCAAGCTTGGCGGCGACGCGGACAGAGAAAACCTGAAAATCTCGCTCAAGGCATACTATGAGGGCAGGGAAGTGGGCAAGGGAACCGCTCCCGCCGCCTGGAACGGCACGTTGCTGCGCATCGCCTTGGACGAGATTCACCTCTGGGAGCCCGGAGCGGGGCGGCTCTATGATTTGGAGTTGAAGCTGTTGCAGGGCGAGCGGGAAATCGATCTGCTTTCAAGCTATTTTGGGCTGCGCAGCGTGGGGCTGCAGGGCAGAGCCTTTGAGATAAACGGCAAAACCGTCTTTATGCGACTGGTGCTTGACCAAGGGTTTTTCCCCGATGGCATATACACCGCTCCGACGGATGCGGAGCTGAAAGAGGACATATTGCGCTCAATGGCCATGGGATTTAACGGAGCAAGACTGC
>CAYTOF010000006.1:19179-48095 GCA_964439435.1 uncultured Oscillospiraceae bacterium | reverse complement strand
TTGTACCTGATACTATAAATCAAAATTTATCTGGAGTTTTTAGAGGTTACCTAAATTTTATCTTGGAGCATATTATAAAATAACACCAAAGACAATAACACCGATAAGAGCGGCGATGCCGATCAATACGGTGGGATGAAGGCTCTTTGATTTTATCTTGAGTCGAGATAGGGCAAAAATCGTGACAGCGATGCCAAAGGAGAAGATAGCATCCCGACCGGGTGCAAAAGCTTCACTGAATATACGCAGCAGTGCGCCACCAAAGATACCAGTATTTATGATGGAGAAAGCAGCAGCGGAAATGAGCCCGATTACTGCAGGCCTGATACCGGAAAGCCCTCCCGCAACAATCTTGTTTTCGCGAAATGAAAAGAAAAACTTAGAAATCATTAAAATAACGATGAAAGATGGAAGCACTACACCAAGTACCGCGCACAGAGCACCTAAAACACCCAAAAAGGGGCTGCCGAGCTGTGAACCGACACGGTTTCCCACAAAAGTTGCTATGCTGCCCGCAAAGGGACCGGGCATTGATTCGGAAATACCGATAAGATCCACAAGCTCAACCTCCGTCAGCCAGTTTTTGGCAATCATATCTGCGCTGATCATGGGAATCATGGCATACCCGCCGCCGAAAGTGAATAGACCGATTTTGAAAAAGGATATAAAAAGCTCGAACAATACACTCATTTTTCGTCACTCTCCTTTGGAGACTTATCCACGTTGATAAAGGCGTGTATAATACCGACGATGGCAGAAATGAGTAAAATGATAATGACATTTATGCCAAAAACTATGTTGAGAACAAAGGCAAGCAGGGCAAGGAGTATATATGTCATTTTCCATTTCATTTTTGTGGCAAGCTTTATAACAGCGTTTATAATCAGCACCACTACACCTGCGCGAATGCCTAAAAATGCGGCATTTACCCAAGAGTTGTCGCGAAAAATATTAAAAAGAGTGGACACAATCATGGCGACTATGAACGGAGGAGTGATGACACCCAGAGTTGCGGCGGCGGCACCCGCAAAACCTCCCGTATGATAGCCGACAAAGGTCGCTGCATTTATGGCAAAGGGACCGGGAGTCGATTCGGAAATGGCCAGCATATCCAGCATCTGTTCATTTGATATCCATTTTTTGGAGTCCACCACTTCGGCGTGTATGAGAGGCAGCATCGCATAGCCTCCGCCAAATGTAAACAGCCCGATCTTAAAAAACGTCAAAAACAGCGTTGAATTAATCTTTGTTTTGATTTTGTTTTGTTTGTCTTCAGTTCCCATAAACAATCCTTTCATATACTTCATCATTGAAAAGAACATGAATAGTATACTCCAAAAAGCTGTCTATGTCTATAAAAGAACAGATATACATAGAAATGGTTGACAGAAACAGCAAAAAATGCTATAATTTCGAAAGTGAATACCTATATTCCGGTGTCCGGAAAGAGAGGTTTTTATTTTGAAAAAATATGTTATAAACGGTGGTAAGCCGCTTTATGGCAGTGTTGATATAGCCGGCGCAAAGAATGCGGCTGTTGCGATAATACCCGCGACAGTCCTTATTGAGGGTGTTTGTCGCATTGAGAATGTGCCGAAAATAACTGATGTTACTCTTTGGCTCAATATTCTATCTACCATGGGTGCAAAGATCAAGCTTATCAACGATACCACAATTGAAATAGACACCACCGTAATTCGACAGACCGAACCCCCATACGCCATGATGCGTAAGATGCGAGCATCTTACTACCTTGTCGGTTCTATGCTTGGTCGATTTGGTTGGGCCAGAGTGGGCATGCCCGGAGGATGTGATTTTGGAGACAGGCCCATTGATCAGCACATCAAAGGTTTTGAAGCCATGGGCGCAGAGGTCTCCGTTAAGAACGGTGTCATCCACGCCGATACTACCAACGGTGTTTGGGGTGGCCATATCTACTTCGATTGCAAATCTGTTGGTGCCACTATAAATATAATGTTGGCTGCATCGCGTGCGCCCGGCATAACAATCATAGAAAATGCCGCAAAAGAGCCGCACATTGTCGATGTTGCCAACTTTTTAAATGCCATGGGCGCAGATGTGAGGGGAGCGGGAACTGATATCATCAGGGTGCGCGGAGTACGAAAACTGCGTGGTGGTTTCTATTCCATCATACCGGACCAGATAGAAGCGGGCACCTTTATAGCTGCGGTTGCATCTGCCGGTGGAAGCATCACTATAAACAACATCATACCCAAACATCTGGAGTGTATCACGACCAAGTTCGTTGAGATGGGCGTCGAGATAGAAGAAAACGACGAGTCTATGAGGATTATACGCAGAAATGAGATCATAAGAACAAATGTGAATGCTTTGCCATATCCCGGATTCCCCACGGATATGCAGCCGCAATCCGTGAGTGTCCTATGTCTTGCCAATGGGACCAGTGTGGTTACCGACGGTGTTTTTGACAACAGATTTAGATATGTCGATGAGCTTCGGCGCATGGGAGCCAGAATACAAGTGGATGGCAAAGTGGCAATAATAGAATCGGCGGGAGAGCTCACCGGAGCGCCTGTAAGTGCCTGCGATTTGCGAGCGGGTGTTGCCCTGATCATCGCAGGGCTGGCAGCCAAAGGTAAGACGATTGTTGAAGGCGTTGAACATATCGAAAGAGGCTATGAAAACATCGTTGAAAAGCTTAAAAAGCTGAATGCGGATATAGAAGTTATTGAAGTGGACGATCCTTGCCCTGTTAAAAAAGCCCTTTAAAACAAATCAGATAGCTAAATATCAAATCCGTGATGCCCGACATATATGCCGAGCATCACGGATTTTTTGTATTTGATATAAATAGAGAAAACGTGAGTATAAATTAAAGAAACAAGGTTATTGTGATTTGCGTGAGTAAAGCCAGACAGCAATGGCTCCGATGATGAATAGAACAACGGCGGCCGGATAGATAAAGAAGCTATCCGGCGTGGGCAGATTTCGCACGATTTCGATTATTGAGCCGAGCACAAAACCGATAATGATAAAATAAGTCGGCCCGGGATGGTGAGTCATCGCTTTGTCTATAAAACGAGTTACAAGCATAGTGCCAACAGCCAACCCGAGCCCTAGGGGCAAAAGAAACATGATTTCAAAACCGGAAAGAGCCGAGAGCAATGGGCGATGAATGCCAAAAACAAGCATTAAATATGATAAGCTGATACCCGGGAGCACAAAACCCGCAGCCAATGGAATGCCGGTGAAGAAGAGGAGAAAAAAACCCGCAAAACTGTGATTTGTAAACACAAACATATCCTGCGGCAAAAACGATAAAAGCAGGACAAGGGCAAAACCGGGCAATGAATAAAGTGCCATCCAGGGCTTTTTGGAGCTCTTTGTCTTACGAAAAAGTAATGGTAAACTGCCGCATGTTGCACCCATAAACAGGCAAAGCATTGGAACTTCGTAGTGATCTATCAACCACGACAGAGGTTTTGAAAACAACAAAAAACCAATGGCGCCGCCCAACGCGACACTGCCGAGGTATAAGAAATTTCTTTTGATAGAGCTGAAAAAAGAGGCTACTGATGCGACTAGACGATCATAAATCCCGAGTATAATGGCAACAGTGCCCCCGCTTATACCGGGCACCAACATAGCCGCTCCGATTATAAGGCCGTTTATAAAATTTTTGAAATATGACTTTGTGGTTGCTTCCATGCATATACCATCCTTTTAAAATTGAACTAATTATACAATATTTAGCCTGTTCTGTACAGTGTGATGGCATGACAGAATGAGAATCGAGGAAAAACCAGTGACGCGGTAAAGTTAATTGAAAGACCTTATAAAATAGCTGTTGTTATAGGTATTGCCTATAAAGAGGCATAGAAAATCGGTAATACACAATCAAATCACTTTGTTATATAATAAAAATAACGCCAAGTGGCGAATAAAACAAGTATAAGGTGGTGTTCATGAAACTTTCTTCAGTTTTTACCGGAGGCAAGCCTGTCCTTTCCTTTGAGATGTTTCCTCCCAAAGAACAAAGTGCAAATTATGCCCTTGAAAGAGCATTGAAGCGTTTTAAAAACCTTGCGCCCGATTTTATCAGCGTAACTGATGGGGCAGGCGGAACAGCCACCACCAGCAATACACTTGGTCTGGCAAAAAAAGTGAAAAGAGAGAAAGTGGAATCTCTGGTACATTTGACGTGTATTGGCAAAACAAAAAAAGAAATACAATTTTCCCTCGAACAGCTCAAAAATGAGGGACTTGTAAATATTATGGCACTGCGAGGTGATAGAAATCCATCAAAACCAAAGGGGGACTTCAATTTTGCATATGAGTTGATTGACTACATACACAGTCAAGAGATGGGCTTTGACGTAGCGGCAGCGTGTTACCCGGAAGGACACCCGGAATCCGAGTCGACAAAGAAGGATATAGATTATTTGAAACATAAAGTTGACTCAGGTGCATCTTATCTTATTTCACAATTGTTTTTCGACAACGAACTGTTTTACAGATTCCTTGAAAGAATCAGAGCTTCCGGAATAGAAGTGCCCATCTGTGCCGGAATCATGCCGGTTATAGAAAAGGCACAAACAGAGAGAATTATAAAGCTTTCCAATGCGAGTGTCCCGCCAAAATTTAGAAAAATACTAGGCAAATACGGAGACAGCCCTATTGCCTTGCGCGATGCCGGCATCACATATGCCGCGGACCAGATAACAGATTTGCTGGCAAGCGGTATAGATGGGATTCACATATACACATTGAACAATGCGGAAATGACAGAGCATCTGTGTGCAACATTTGAAAGAGTGCTCTGCGCTTAGCATTTATTTGCATATCTTAAAGCATTTGTGTTATACTCAAAAAAGAGAAAATGAGGGATTGATATGACACTGCAGCAACTAAAGTATGTTGTTGAAATTGTAGAAAGCGGGACAATGAACGAAGCGGCTAAGCGGCTTTTTGTTTCGCAACCCAGCCTCTCAAGTGCTATCAAGGACTTGGAAGAGGAGCTTGGCATTATTATTTTTCGTCGCAGCAATAAAGGCATTTCGCTGTCCCGTGAAGGCACAGAATTTTTAAGCTATGCAAGACAAGTCGTGGAGCAAGCCGGATTGTTGGAAGCTCGATATTTAAACACAAAAAAAATGCGTCAACACTTTTCCATATCGTCACAGCATTATTCTTTCGCGGTTAAAGCCTTTGTCAGCTTGATCATGCAATATGGCTACGATGAGTATGAGTTTACTTTGCGCGAAACACGGACTTATGAAATAATAAACGATGTTAAATGCTCAAGGAGCGAAATTGGCATATTATATCTGAGCAACTTCAACCAAAAGGTTATACAAAAACTCATAGATGACAACAAATTGGAGTTTCATCCACTGTTTAAAGCAAAACCACACATCTTCATAAGCAATCAAAATCCGCTGGCAAATAAAAAAAGAGTCACACTTGCTGATTTGGATCCATATCCTTGCCTTTCCTTTGAGCAAGGTGAACACAACTCATTTTATTATTATGAGGAAATACTGAGCACAGAGTCGCGCAAGAAAAACATATATGTCAGCGACAGAGCAACACTGTTTAACCTGCTGATAGGCTTGAACGGTTACACAATTTCAACCGGCATAATCGATGCTGAGCTAAACGGAACGAATATAATAGCTGTTCCTCTTCAAGTCGATGAACACATCAACGTCGGGTGGATTTCTCATAAAAACATGGGGCTCAGTAGAATCGGCACGATTTATCTGGACGAATTAAAAAAGGTGATTGCCCAATATGATTTATAACCGAATATATTTATACCAAAAACACAGTCCGCATATGTGGACTGTGTTTTTTTGAGTGTGCGAAAAATTTACTTAAGACAATTCCGATTGGATTTGACCTAAGTCTTCAGAGCGTATGAGGGCACCTGCAGCAGGCAGGTTTTTAGCTTTAAAGCGGGTGCGGCTTTTCCTGGGAAGGTCCTTTGGGATGGATGCATCTACTATCTTTTGATTTGGCTTTAAAGACATCGCCCTTACACCCAAAGTGCTGCGTGTCGCCTTGGGCTGTATCTCTGAGCTGTGCACGAGTAATCCGCGCCCACTGCTTGATGTCAAGAATATTTCCTGCTCCTCCAGAATGTGGAACATGGCGACCAAAGGCGCTCTGTCGGAATAAGCACCGACTAACTTTCTTCGATTTGAAATGGTGTAGTAACTGTCAAAGGGAACCCTTGCGATGCGACCGTCTTCGAAGACAAAAATCATGCTGCCAAGATGCTCTCCTTTTGGAGCGATTGCCATTGAGACAACTTGCTCACCTTCATCCATTTCCAAATGCTGCGGTATGTATAAGCCAAGTAAACTTATTCTGATTTCGGGCAGTTCGTCTGATTGAACTCTGTAGACTTGATGATGTGATGTGAAGAACAGGAGTATGTCAGTGTTGGAGCCGTCTTTCTGAAGCACAATTTCGTCGTTTTCCTTGAGTTTGTGGTCGCCGCTCATTCGCAGGGAAAGAGGTGTCACTTTTTTGAAGTATCCGTCCCTAGTTAGGAAGTAATGAACAGGGTAGTCCTCCGGTTCATCTATATCTTCCATATCAGATTCCACTTCGTATACGATCTTAGTCTTCCTGGGTACTCCATATTTTTTAGAAACCTCAGCGAGCTCTTTTTGGATTATGTTTTTGACTTTTGTTTTGCTTTTTAAAATACTTTGCGCATCTTCTATTTCTTTTTTTAGTTTTTCAGTTTCGTTTACTCTGTTTAAAATATAGGCCTTATTTATATTGCGAAGTTTTATTTCCGCGATAAATTCCGCCTGCAATGCGTCAATCCCAAATCCGACCATCAAATTAGGTATAACTTCAGCATCTTCATCGGTATTTCTTATGATTGCGATTGCCTTGTCAATGTCAAGGAGAATTTTTTCAAGACCTAAAAGAAGGTGTAATCTTTCCTTCATTTTGGTCAGCTTGAAGTAGATCTGTCTTTCAATGCACAAAATGCGCCATGAAACCCATTCATCCAGTATTTGACGGATTCCCATCACATGCGGTGTCCCCTCTATCAAGACATTGAAGTTGCATGAGAAGGTGTCAATCAAGGTTGTCTGCCTGTAAAGTCTCGCCATGAGCTTGTCGGGTTCGACACTGCGTTTCAGGTCAATGGTGATTTTCAGACCCTGTTTGTCGGTTTCATCGCGAATGTCGGCAATCTCTTTTATTTTTCCGCTCTTTATGAGGTTGACAGTTTTGTCTATGATCGCCTCAGCTGTTGTGGTATGGGGTATTTCGGTGATCTCAATACAGTTGTTCTTGGCATCATATTTCCAAACAGCGCGCAATCTCACATTTCCGCGACCTTTTTCAACTATTTCGGTCAAACCATCACCATCATATAAGAGCTCAGCTCCCATGGCAAAATCAGGGCCTTTAAGTGTGGACAAAATGTTATGATCGGGATTTTTGATAAACTCGCTTGTCGTCTCACACACTTCTTTTAGATTAAAGCTCGGGATATTGCTTGCCATACTCACGGCAATGCCTAAATTAGGGCTGACGAGAATATTGGGAAAGGTTGTGGGGAGTAAGGTGGGCTCGCGCATTGTGCCATCATAATTATCGACAAAATCCACTGTGTCCGTGTCTATACCTGAAAAAACCTCATGACATATGGGTTCAAGTCGAACTTCTGTGTATCGGGAAGCTGCATAGGCCATGTCTCTGGAATATACCTTGCCGAAATTGCCTTTAGAATCCACAAAGGGGTGAAGCAGGGCTTCGTATCCGCGAGACAGTCGAATCATAGTTTCGTAGATTGCCGCTTCACCATGGGGGTTGAGCTTCATTGTGGAGCCAACGACATTGGCGGATTTGGTTCGAGCGCCGCCAAGCAGGCCCATCTTATACATCATATACAAAAGTTTTCTGTGGGAGGGCTTGAAACCGTCTATCTCGGGAAGAGCTCGTGAAACGATGACACTCATCGCATAGGGCATATAGTTGACCTCGAGCGTGCGTGTTATAGGCATCAGCTCGGGTTCTTTTATAATATCGTTCTCTTTTTCTTTCTTGGCTTTTTTCTTTGCCATGACATCCTCATAAACCGGCAGGCCGGGTATTTCGTAACTGTAAATTAAGATATATCTGCAAGTTCAATATAAGCAGAACCGTTTTGAGCAATAAATTCTTTGCGTCCGGCTAAATCATCGCCCAGAAACAGATCAAACATAGCGGCTGTGGCAGTGCTGTCCTCGGGAACAACCTGTATAAGCCTTCGTGAATATGGAGACATCGTTGTTTCCCACATCATTTCAGGCTCGTTTTCACCGAGACCCTTTGAGCGTTGGATTGTATGTTTTGTATTATTTAAAGAAGAAAGTATTTCAGATTTTTCGATTTCATTGTAGGCAAAGTAGGTTTTCTTGGCAGTGGTTATCTCATAAAGCGGGCTTTCTGCGATATACACATAGCCGTTTTGAATAAGAGAGGGCACCAATCTATAGAGCATCGCAAGTATCAGTGTGCGTATCTGAAAACCGTCTTCATCTGCGTCTGTGCATATTATAACTTTTTGCCAACGCAGGGCATTTATGTCAAATGTGGAAAACTCTTTGTTTTTTGTGCCGGCTTCAACGCCGCATCCGAGAACACGCAGAAGATCGGTTATTATATCGGATTTGAATATGCGGGTATAGTCAGCTTTGAGGCAGTTTAAAATTTTGCCGCGAATGGGCATGATCGCTTGAAATTCTGCGTCTCTTCCGAGTTTGCATGAGCCAAGAGCAGAGTCACCTTCGACTATATAGAGTTCGCGCCGTGTGACATCACGCGTCCGACAGTCAACAAACTTTTCAACTCTGGAGGTGACATCCATCGCACCGGAGAGCTTTTTTCTGGCATTCATCCGAGCGGATTCTGCTGATTCTCTTATCTGCTTGTTACGAAGGACCAGTTCCGCAATCTTATCGGCGTCTGCGCGATTTTCAATGAAATACACTTCCAGAGTGGAACGTAAGAAGTCTGTCATGGATTCTTGAATAAATTTGTTGTTTACAGCTTTTTTAGTTTGGTTTTCGTATGAAGTCATCGTCGAAAAGGAGTTGGTGACCAATACAAGGCTCTCTGCTATGTCAGAAAAATTGATGCGAGATGCACCTTTGGGGTATTTGTTGTTTTGCCTGAGATATGCATCTATTGCAGACAAAAAAGCGCTCCTTGCGGCTTTGTCCGGCGCTCCGCCATATTCCAGCCAAGAGCTGTTGTGGAAATACGATATATTGGGGGAGTTTTTAGTGAAACAAAATGCCGCGGAGAGTTTGACCTTGTATTCCGGTTTATCTTCTCTGTCACGACCGCTCCTTTCTGTCTGTGCAAATCTGACAGGTGAATACATGTCGTCGGCCGCAAGCTCAACGACATAATCAGAAATGCCGTTTTCATAAAAAAACTCGGTTTCGACAAACTTCCCGTTTTCCTGTTGATCTCGCAAAACAAATTTCACACCACTGTTTACAACCGCTTGCTTTTTCAATGTATCCATAAAATATTCAAGCGGTATGTTTATATCTGTGAAGACTTCTAAATCGGGTTTCCAACGGTGGATGGTTCCGGTACGTTTTTTATCATATGGTTCTTTTATCAAACCGTTTTTGTCTTTTGTTACATTTTTGCCTTTTTCGAAGCGCAAAGAGTATTTAAACCCATCGTATATGCTTGTGACATCCATGTATTCAGAAGCGTATTGCGTGGCACAAGAACCAAGCCCATTAAGCCCCAACGAAAATTCATAGCTGGAGTCTGAGCTGTTTTTGTATTTGCCGCCGGCATATAGCTCGCAGAACACAAGCTCCCAGTTGTATTTTTTTTCAACGGGATTCCAATCAACCGGGCAGCCGCGGCCAAAATCCTCAATCTCAATTGAATGGTCAGAAAAACGGGTGATGTAGATTACATTTCCGTGACCCTCACGTGCCTCGTCTATTGAGTTGGAAAGTATTTCAAATACTGCGTGTTGGCAACCTTCAATTCCGTCAGAACCAAAAATAACACCCGGACGTTTACGCACTCTGTCCGCGCCTTTGAGTTGTGTTATACTTTCATTGCCGTAGGAAGCAGGTGATATAGTTGCCATTCATTCCTCCTAGATTCATTTTAAACAATATATGACTGTTATTATATGCTAAATTACTACATATAGTATACTATAGAGAACAATTGTTGTCAACATCAATTATTTTAGGATGAATTCAAACCAAGTTCTGGTTGACGATTAGAACACAAATTGATATAATTTGACCGTATATAGGATATGGAATAGGGTTGTTTGCGGTTATTTTAATATAAGGCGGTGGGCTGATTTGCGAAATAAAAATCTTCTTTTAATTCTGCTCATTTTTGCAACTTTGCTTGTGTCGTGCAAACCCGGAGATACACCAGCTGTTTCCGAGACAGTCAAAAGCGGCGTGACCACCACGGAAAACAAAGTCACGCCTCCGGAGATTGAGGAGCCTGCCGAGGAGACAATATACTCGACAAAGCTGTATGTTGATGACGAGCAAATTGTTTACGTTTCTCCGACAACAGGATATTTAATGAGAACAACTCGTAAAGACTCCAAATCCACAAATCTATATGAAGGAACTGTTTGGGAAGAATTTTTGGTAGCCGGAGGAAGGATTTTATTTCGGGATACGCAAACAGGACACATCAGTTCCATAAAACTTGACGGCAACGAATACACAAAGCTCTTTAAAATGCCTTTCTATCACGGGATCATGAGAAGAGGCTCTTTGTATTTCATTGACACCTCCAACATGGTTGACGAAACTGTTTTATATGTATACACAATAAACGATGAAAAGTGGAGCACTCATATACTGGCAGGAAACAGACAATCATGTTCGCGCCAAACAATTGTCTTTGGTGATGACAACTTATACTATTTATCAATTACAGACAACACCGTGAGCATTATTTCCATGAATTATGAAAACGGAGAAAAACGCACTATTTTCACCGCGGCACGCGGAGAAAGACTTGCCATACCGGAGCTGTTTGGAAGCAAGGGAGGCATTTATTATTCAGATCCCTTTGAGAACAGATTTATATATATGGGAAAAGACGAGAGGCCCACTTATTATCCCACGGGAGGAGACCGAATATTTGCTGTAATTACCGAAGGTTTGCTGTTTGCAAAAAGTGAAAATTATTTTGGGAACCTTTTGATAGGGAATACCGAAGGTCAAGTGACAGAGTGTAAGAGCGGAAAGGTTCTATCTTATCATGGAGCAAGAGCTTTTATACAACGCCTTGATGTAAATGGCCGAGAGTATGCAACACTTGTAAAATATCCGGAGGATGTGGAACAGATTGTCATTCACGGAGAAATACACACGCTGATTACTCATGATAGATATGCGCTGGCTTTTTTCTATGACAACAACAAGTCATATTTGATTGATATGGCTGAAGCCGAAGCAATCGAATATGAACTGGAAAATCCGAACCCGGAAGAAGTCACAATAGATCAGTATTTAAGTGAGGGAAAAGACAAGAACATCGTCCCGTCAGCCTCGTCCCTTTTGATGGCCTCACCCGGAGAATTGGTTGCGGTATTTACCAATGCGGCGGTAAACAATGACAGGCACACCCTTATCAGGCTGTATGGCAGCGAGGAAAAACTGCCCCCATACCCGGATTTATATATGAAAAGCTATACAGTGCAAAAAGAATCAGATACGGGGGAACGCATTGTATACACCATTGATTACGTTCCTTATTCTGAGAGAGACGATGTGTTTTTGGGTTATTGGCCTGAGGTACTTGATGAGGGTATGATTATTTTGATAAAAACAGAAAGTGGCTGGGCGTTTCAACCATAATATTTTGACGCGCAGATATAAGATACGGTATGATGATAAAAATGGAACTGCAAAACCTACTGGAAACAGCGAAAAAGGCGATGCAAAACGCATATGCCCCCTATTCAAAGTTTAAAGTCGGAGCCGCATTGCTTGGCAAAAGCGGCACGGTATATATCGGGTGTAATGTTGAAAACAGATCTTTCGGGGCGACCATCTGTGCGGAAAGAGCTGCTCTTACCGCTGCGATTTCCAATGGAGAGCAGGCGTTTGAAGCCGTGGCTGTTGTATCATCGGGCAAAGTGGCGGTTGCGCCGTGCGGCCTTTGTCGGCAGATGCTCAGCGAATTTTCTCCAAAAATGATGGTCTTTTATAAAAGCACCTCTCTGGCAGAAGTTAAGTCTGCCAATCTGAATGAACTTTTTCCCGATGCGGAAATTCCCCTTGATTTATAATATCATATGATTACAAACAACATTATAATCTGTGAAAAAGCCAACGAGCCTCGTCTTTATAAGCTTATATAAACACAATGAAAATATTTATTTGAAAAGGCAAAAATACTTGCATCAGCATGTTTTATATGGTATAATATATCTGTTAAAATCTGTTTTTAACAGAACTGGTTTTTTAGTGATGAAAGCAGGTCGGTGTAGAGCGGGATTCCCGCTCTTTATTGTTGAATGCATAGAAAAGGACGCAATAATGAACGCAAAAGATATTGTTAAACTGGTTACACAAATTGCAGAACCCATAACCGCACAGGTTGGCTGTGAAGTATGGGATGTCAAATTTGTGCGTGAAGCAGGTCAATGGGTTTTGCGCGTGTTAATTGACACTGTTGTCCCGGGAAATGTGTCCATTGATATGTGCGAAGAAGTAAACAGAGCATTGGATCAAGAGCTTGACAGGATGGATCCGATAGAACAAAGTTATGTCCTTGAAGTGGGCTCCCCCGGAATAGAACGCGAACTATATCGACCATCTGATTTTGACAAATACAAAGGCAGTATGGTGGATATAAAGCTATATGCGCCGATGAAAAATGGAGAAAAGAAGTTCACAGCCAAGCTTATCATTAGAGAAGATGACAAATTGGTGTTGGAAAAAGACGGAGAAGAGATTGTCTTGCCATTGAGCTCCATCTCAAAATGCAATGTCCATTTTGATTTTTCATCGATAAATAAGAAAAAGTAATCAATGTGCAATCGAACACAAATTGAGAGGAGTGCACAAAAAATAAAATGAATGAAGAGCTGTATACAGCCCTTGACTTACTGGAAAAAGAAAAAGGGATTCCAAAAGACTATATGCTTGAAAAAATCCGTCAGGCACTGACAGCCGCATATCGCCGCGAACATCCTGAAGCGGGGAACAGTGAGCTGGAGCTTGATCCGGAGAAAAAAGCTATGAAGTTTTACGCGCACAAGACTGTTGTCACGGAAATTACAAATAAAACCAAAGAAATTCTCATCGAAGACGCGGATGCCCTTTACACAAGCGGAGCGCCTCACAGCGAAGGGGATATTGTCAGGGTCGAGTTGGACACGAAAACATTTGGTAGACTTGCCGCACAAACCGCGAAGCAAGTGTTGATTCAAGGAATACGCGAATCCGAACGCAGTGCTATCTACCAGGAGTTTTCTTCAAAAGAACACGAAATATTGTCTGCTCAAGTGGTAAAAGTTGATCGCAGAACAGGCAATATAATTCTCTCCATGCCCGGCAAATCAGAAGATCAGACTTTTGTTCTAACCCCTGCGGAACAGCTTAGAAATGAGGATGTTCAGGAAGGTCAATATCTAAAAGTCTATTTGATTGGTGTGCAAAAAAACTCACGGGGACCACAGCTTCAAATATCCAGGACTCACCCGGGACTCATCAAGAGGCTGTTTGAAATGGAAGTGCCTGAGATATATGATGGTGTTGTTGAAATCTTGTCTGTGGCAAGAGAGCCGGGTTCCAGGACTAAAATAGCGGTACGATCAAATGACATAAATGTCGACCCGGTCGGAGCTTGTGTCGGACCGAGGGGCGCCCGTGTAAATAGTATAATCGAAGAATTAAACGGCGAAAAGATGGATATTATAAAATATTCAGACAATCCGGAGGAATATGTGGCAGCGGCTTTGGCGCCTTCAGAGGTGCTGAGCGTCACTGTCAATGAAGATGGAAAAAGTTGCACAATTGTTGTGCCAAGTGATCAACTTTCTTTAGCCATAGGAAAAGAAGGCCAGAATGCCCGACTGGCCGCGAAGTTGACGGGTTTTAAAATAGATATCAAAGCAAAAAACACTTTTGCGTAGATTTGTGCGCAGACACATATATTCGAGTGCAATTATGTTGATAAAGAGGCTTTAAGAACGGAGAAGGATATGGCCAAAGTAAAGAAAATACCGAAAAGGATGTGTGTTGGCTGCCGTGTTATGAAGCCGAGGAGAGAATTAATTCGGGTGATACTGACACCTGAGTCAGAGGGCTGTATAGTTTGTATAGATTTCAAAGGAAAACAAAATGGAAGAGGAGCATATATCTGCAGAGACAACGAATGCCTCAATAAAGCAAAAAAGATACGTGCTTTGGAGCGAGCGCTCTCGCGCGAGATTCCGGAAGCTGTGTACAATCAGCTTTCAGAACAGATGAAAACCGGAGGTGAACCCATTTGAGTACATTGTTTAAAATAAGAATCAGTGATGTTGCCAAGGATTTTGGTGTGGCTAACAAGGAGATAATGACGATATTGTCGAAAAACGCAACACCTCCCAGAAGCCCTGCAAAAGTTTTGAGTGTCTCGGAGCTTAATACGATTTTTAATACAATCACACTTGACAATCAAGTGGCTGATATTGAAGTGGCACTTCAACAGATATCAAAAACATCTGAAGAAGCACCAAAAGAAACTCAAAAATCTGAACCAAAAGAACAGGTATCGCAAGAAACAGTAAAACCGGCGGAGAGTAAGTCGGAAAGAGCTAAAAAAACCGGCCCCAAAGAAAGACCTGCCGCCGGACAAACTCAAAGACCCAAGCGGAGTCCCGCAGCGTCGACAGAGCGACCGGCAGCGCAAAGGACGGCTGCGCCGTCGGATGGCGGACCGCCACAAACCGATGTTGCGACGAGAAAAGGAGCAACTTCGACAAGAAGGCGACCGGAGCGTCGATATGTGGATACGCGCATAGCATCTGTTGACATGTCAAAATACGATGAACGAGCGGAGAAGCTTGTACCTGACAGGGCTCAAAATGTTGACAATGTAAGAGGACGTGAAAAGATAAAGCGATCTCCTGATCGGAGAACGCAGAACATAGGCCAAAAACGGCGTATGGAGGAACAAGAAAAACTACGCAAACTTCAAATGGAAGTGCGAAAAAAAGCTGTCCTCAAAGTCTTGATACCGGATGAAATAGCGGTGGGAGAACTTGCTCTCAGGCTTAAAAAGACCGGTGCTGATGTTGTGAAAAACCTAATGAAGCTTGGAGTTATGGCCAGTGTTTCAGACATAATCGACTTTGACACAGCAAGCCTGGTAGCGATGGAGTATGGTGCAAAGATTGAACGTGAAGTACACATGACCATTGAAGAAAGACTGATTGTACCGCGCATTGACGAAGAATCTGAGCTTTTGCCAAGAGATCCTGTTGTCGTTGTTATGGGACATGTTGACCATGGCAAAACCTCTTTGCTGGATGCCATTAGGGAAACAGACGTAGCGGCGGGCGAAGCCGGAGGCATCACCCAGCACATAGGTGCATATCAAGTCAGATTAAATGAGCGCACCATTACATTTTTAGATACACCGGGACATGCGGCATTTACTTCAATGCGCGCAAGAGGAGCATCTGTAACAGACGTGGCGATCTTGGTTGTTGCCGCAGACGACGGTGTTATGCCTCAAACAATCGAGGCAATCAACCATGCGCGGGCAGCAGAAGTACCGATAATCGTTGCTATAAACAAAATGGACAAACCAACTGCAGATCCCGACAGGGTTATGCGGGAATTGACCGAACAGAATTTACTGCCTGAGGAATGGGGCGGAGACACCATAGTGAGTAAAGTTTCCGCTATCAAAGGCGAAGGTATTGCTGACCTGCTGGAAATGGTTCTCCTGGTCGCGGACATGCGTGAACTGCGAGCAAACCCCAACAGGGATGCTCTGGGAACTGTTGTTGAGGCAAAGCTTGACAGAGCGCGCGGTTCAGTCTCGACTTTGTTGATCCAAAACGGAACCTTAAAAGTTGGCGACCTTGTCATTGCTGGTTCCTCCGTCGGACGCGTGCGTGCTATGACAGATTACAAAGGCAAAAAAATTACCAGTGCCGGTCCATCCATGCCTGTCGAAATCACAGGTTTTGACGAAACTCCGGGAGCCGGAGAACGATTCAATGTCATTACAGACGAACGTATGGCAAGAGAACTTGCCCTTGAGAGACGGAGACAGGAGCGAGATGCCCAAAACGAGCCCACGTCAAAAATGACTCTCACAGATATTTTCGAACAGATAAAGCAAGGAAATGTAAAATCGCTCAATATCATTTTGAAAGCTGATGTTCAGGGCTCTGTCGAAGCATTGAAAAAATCCCTCGAAGAGCTTTCAAATGAAGAAGTGAAAGTCGATATAATACATTCAGGTGTGGGAGCTGTCAATGAAAGCGATGTGATGTTGGCTTCAGCCTCTGATGCAATTATTGTGGGATTCAATGTGCGACCGGATATCAACACACGCAATTCCGCAGAACAAAAGGGTATAGACATCAGGCTATACAGAGTCATATATGAGTGCATTGACGAAATTAAAGCTGCGATGAAAGGCTTGCTGGCACCAAAATATAAAGAAGAGTTGCTTGGCACCGCAGAGATCAGACAGGTGTTTAAAGTTACAGGCAGCGGAACGGTTGCAGGTTGCATGGTTAAAGACGGCAAAATGCAGCGGGCTGCCAAAGTCAGAATTGTTCGCGATGGTGTTGTCATACACGAAGGGGATATCTCTTCTCTGCGAAGATTCAAAGATGACGTGAGAGAAGTCGCAACCGGTTATGAATGCGGCATAAGTATAGAGGATTATCCTGATATAAAAGAAGGCGACATTATTGAGAGCTATAATATGGTGGTTGTGTAACAGCCATTTAAAATACGCAAGTGATAAAGTGGGGTAATAGAATGGACGCACACAGAATACAACGGCTTGGCGATGAAATGAAGAGCAATATAGCAAAAATCATTCCAACTCTAAAAGATCCAAGACTTAGCGGCATTGTGAGCATTACGCGAGTGGAGCTCTCCAATGACTCAAAATATGCCAAGGTATTTGTAAGTGTTATGGGCGATGAAGAAGATCTAAAGGAGTGTTTGAAAGGGTTTAAATCGTCGGCAGGATATATAAGACGTGAGCTGGCTTCATCCATGCGACTTCGTCATACACCGGAACTGTCGTTTCATGGCGACAGAGGGATTGTGCGAGCACGCGCCACGCTTGACTTATTGAATGAAATAAAAAAATCTGAAGAGGGCAGAGGCAATGGTGAGGAAGAAGCTTGAAAAGTACCTCCCGAGATTTGCACAAAGCTTGAAACTTCATGATAACTATTTGATATTGACGCACCGCCGCCCCGACGGAGATACTGTCGGGTCAGCGGCGGCGCTTTGTCTTGCGCTGCGAAAAATCGGAAAGACTGCCTATCTCTTTGAAAACACAGAGATGCCGCGCAGGCTTTCCGATTACTTTAACCCCTATAAAGCACCGCAAGACTATGCTTATGAAAACACAATATCCGTAGACATTCCGGCATACGCCCAGATGGGGGAAGCGGAGATATTTCGCGGCAAATTGGACTTTGTCATAGATCATCACACTTCCAATATCATGAGTGCAAAGAAGGGTAAGCTGGTAGAAAGATCGGCAGCGGCAACGGGAGAGATTGTTTATTATCTAATCAAAGCACTTGATGTCAGCATTGACAAGGAGATAGCGGAGCTTCTTTATATATCTATCTCCACCGATACCGGGTGCTTTAAATATTCCAACACAACGGCAGAAACACATGCCATAGCAAGTGATTTGATTTCAATCGGAGTCAATCTGGAGTATATCAACTCAGAGTTTTTTGAAAAGAAAAGACTTGCGCGATTTGAAATGGAAAGGCTTGTGTACTCTGATTTACAATTCTATTGTGACGGGAAAATTGCTGCTATCTACGTCAGTTTGGAGATGCGTGAAAAAACGGGAGCAACAGAGGATGATATCGATGATTTTTCAGCGATACCGAGACAAATCGAAGGTGTTGAAGCCGGTATATCCTTATATGAGCAAAGTGACGGCGCAATGAAAGTGTCTCTGCGTACGACATCAAAGGTTGATGCGGCAAAGGTATGCGCTGCCTTCAGTGGCGGTGGACATCCCCGTGCCGGAGGATGCACTATCAACGCAGGGCATAAAGAAGCTGCCTCACTGATGGTAAAAGAACTTGAAAAATATATCTGTGAATAAAAATCCAAAAAGTGGCATCATCCTCTTGGACAAACCGGAAGGGTTGAGCTCACAAACGGCAGTGTCAGTCAGCA
This sequence comes from uncultured Oscillospiraceae bacterium, assembly GCA_964439435.1. GTDB lineage: Bacteria > Bacillota > Clostridia > Oscillospirales > QAMX01 > CAYTOF01. The sequence goes on along the minus strand of CAYTOF010000006.1, from coordinate 29,685 downwards.
AAAGAATAGTCGGAGCCAAAATTGCCGGCCATGCGGGCACTTTAGATCCACTGGCGACCGGCCTTCTTGTAATTTGCTTTGGAAGAGCGACACGCGCATGCCAATATTTGATTGGAAACGACAAACGATATTCAGCCCTTTTAAAAATTGGCATAGAGACAGATACATGTGATGTAACAGGAAAAACAGTGGCAACGTCATCTGTCAAACCAAGTCTTGCGCAAATGAATAAAGTATTGGACGATTTTCGTGGCTTGCAACAACAAGTACCACCTGCATTCAGTGCGATTCGGATTGACGGAAAGCGAGCATATAATCTGGCACGCAAAGGCCATGAGGTGGACGTACCGACGAGGGAGATCACTGTGCATGAGATAGCGATATCACATGCAGATGAAGAAGAAGGGCGTTTCTATCTGGATATATTGTGTTCGAAAGGGACATATATCCGCTCCTTGTGTCGTGACATAGCACGCGCAGCAGGAACATATGGCACAATGGCAGAGCTTCGAAGAACATCGTCTGGGAACTTTAATTTGGCAGATGCATCTACACTGGAGACCATGAGAGAGCAAGTAGGAAATAATAATTATAGCTTTGTTTTGTCCACCGACATTGCTTTTTCAATTCTTCCGGCACTGCATGCAAGCGACAGGGCGGCATATCTCATCAAAAATGGAGTGGATGTGCCGGAAAACCTCATAACCCCGACAAACGAGGGCAAACGGGCTCGCATATATACGCAGTCCGGCGAATTTCTTGCAGTAAGCAATTTAGAAAATGGTTATTGGAAATGTGAGAAAAGCTTTTACGAAGTCACATAGTTGTGGAGTACATTCACATATAAATGTTCAATTTGCTTACCAATAACAAAAATATTTATCCCGAAAGGCAGGTTGGAACATGAGGCGCGTCTGTGCTCTGGGCTTTTTCGACGGTGTCCACCTTGGTCATGCGGCTATTATAAAGAAAACAATAGAAATTTCGGTCAGCCAAAACGCTGTGCCTACAATAGTAACCTTTGACGAAAGACCAAAAAATTTATTAGGACAAAATCCGGTACCCTTAATCTCGGATTCTGAGACTAAAAAGACCCTCATATATACCTTTTTTCCCGGTGTTGAAGTTGTAGAACTGCATTTTTCAGATGAATTGATGAACATGCCGCCCGAGGAATTTATTCAAAAGGTTTTGCTTGACAATCTGGATGCTGTCGGCGTCGTTGTGGGAGAAGATTTCAGATTTGGGAAAAAAGCATTGGGGACACCTGAAGTGCTCGCTAAAAGCATTTCGACAAAAACGGTGGACACGGTGAGCATTGCAGAGGAGATTGTCAGTTCGAGTGCAATTAGAAAGTTGATAGCTCAAGGCGAAATGAGCAAAGCGGCTAGATTTCTGGGCCATCCTCATTTGATATGTGGAACAGTCGAGCACGGGGACTCCAGAGGGAAAAAACTGGGTTTTGCAACAATCAACCTTGGCATTGTAAACACTGTCGTTAAACCAAAATCAGGAGTTTATGCTTCGCGCGTCAGTTTCAACGGCATACTTTATGATGCTGTCAGCAGTCTTGGAACACGCCCCACTTTTTATGACGAAGGACAGTTTGTATTTGAGACACATATATTGGGACATTGCCGGGACTTATATGATCAGAGGGCAAATGTATGGTTATATGAATTCCTCAGATCAGAATTGAAGTTCGATTCAGCAACAGAACTTGTCTCGGCCATGCGTAAAGACATTGAAAACGCCCGGGAAGTCCTCTTAAATTATAGAAACGGACTCAACATATGAAAATTATTGCCATAATTGTCTGTAAAATTGCAGCCAAGATGGGTAGAATCTTGGGGAAAGGCACCTCATTGCCCGGTGCTCTTGCGCTTAAAATCTGTCCGAACATACTTAGAAAGATGGACATCCCAAAAACTGTCATCGCAGTGACCGGTTCAAATGGAAAAACCACAACAGTGGAGTTGATGGCTCAAATATTTGAACACGCCGGGCACAGTGTCTGTCTCAATAGAGAGGGTTCCAACCAAACCGAAGGTGTGGTGACGGCGTTAATCCGAGACAGCACCCTATTTGGGCGAGTGAAAAGCGACCTAGTGCTGTTGGAAAACGATGAACAATATGCAAGGCTTACATTTAAACATTTAAAGCCGTCTCACTTTATTGTGTTGAATCTGCTGCGTGATCAACTCACGAGAAATGGTCACCCGCAGTATATATATGACAAGATAGCGGATGCCCTATACCCTGAAATAAAGTTGCTGTTAAATGCGGATGACCCTCTGGTATCTCGCCTTGCAACCGAAAAAAGAGCCGGCGACACCGCCTATTTTGGAGTGGCAAAATCAGGTGCACCGCCGTATGTGGAATTAGGTATGTATAACGACGGCGTGTACTGTCCGATATGTGCGGGAGAACTTGAGTATGCATACAAAACCATGGCACATTTTGGCTCCTACAGATGCAAGGCCTGTGGTTACTCAAGGGCAGATGCGGCGACTGAGGTTACGGCGTTTGATCTGGAATCAGGGAGAATAGCGATAAATGAAGAGTTGCTGTGCTCCTCGATAAATTCGATGTACCACGCATACAATATTGCAGCGGCATTTGCGGTGGCAGGAGAGATTGGCATAGATTCGAAAAGCGTTGCCGCTGCGTTGACAAATTATTTTCCGAAAAACGGGCGCATTCGCTCATGGGAGCTTAATTCTCGAAAAGCAGTGCTGCTCATATCAAAACACGAAAACTCTGTATCATATAACACCTCCATTGAGTATACAGCCAAACAAAAATGCGATGTCTTAATAATTGTCGACGCTGTCAGTCGAAAATACTTTACCGGAGAGACCTCATGGCTCTGGGATATAAATTTTGAACCGCTTTCCAACAAAAATGTTGGGAAAATTTACATAGCCGGAAAATATGTGTATGATATCGCGGAGAGACTGGCATTTAGCGCGATTGATCAAGAAAAAATAACTTTGCTTGAATCGCTTGACGAAGTGTCAACCCTTTTGCTTTACAGCGAAAACCAAGCTTTAAAAGCAGAAACAAACGACTTTGGAGACATGAAAACACAAAAAATATATCCGCAAAAGGCAAGAGGTGGCGATTGCGGTGCAGGTGATGAGTCAAAAGACCTCTATGTCATTACCTGCTTTTCAGATAGAGAAAAATTCATCTCGAGATTGCCTGATAAATGGAAAGAGGTGAGCTTGTGATAAGGGTTTTGCACTTATTTCCCGACCTGCTCAACCTATACGGAGATCGAGGAAATATCATCGTCCTATGCGACACGCTGAGAAAGATGGGCGCGAAGGTTGAACTGGAACACTTCAACCCCGGCGACATCCCAAGTCTCGATGACAAATCTCTTTTGTATGCAGGTCCCGGCACTGAGAAGAACATAAAATATGCCAACTCAATTTTAGCTCCCTACAGTGCGGAAATCAAAGCTGCGTCTAAAAGGGGTATTCCCATGCTTTTTACAGGAAGCGCTGCTATGCTTGCCTGCCAGGAGTTGATTTATGCAGGTGAAGCGGTTAAAGGTCTTGGCCTAATAAGTTCAAAGGCCGTCGAGACCAAAACCCGACAAACGGGGGATATAATTTACAAATGCAATGGCTCAGAGGAATTGCTGATCGGATTTATCAACAAATCGGCTTTTCTAACTGATGTGGAAATCCCTCTATTTAAAAGTGAATTTGGCCCCGGTGGCATCCTTGATGACAGTGGAAATGAGACAGAATTTGAAGGCATTATGCAAGACAATACTTTGATCAGCTTTGTCATTGGACCGATGCTTGTAAAAAACCCTTGGCTTAGAAATCGCTTTGCCAAAAAGATTTTTGAATATGCAATGCCGGGTAAGAACCCACTTGAGCCTGCCAAAGACTATTCTGACAAAGCATATGAAATTACACTTTCAGAACTTAAAAAACGCATATGATTGCTGTAATATGAAAAATCCCGGCAGAAATTGCTGCCGGGATTTTTCATATTTCCCCGAACGGAACAAAGCAGAGGGCTACATCCATTCGCCATATTTGCGCTTGTATATCTTCTTGAAGACTTGAACAAGGGCGAGATATCCCACTAAAATCGCAGCGAGCCAAGGAACAAAGCTTACGGGTAGAGGGCTCATATCAAGCCCTGTAGCTAAGTCGCTGAAACTGACAACAATAGCGATGGCAGCCATGATTGTAGATGACACAAATAGCGGTAAAGAGGGGATACTTTGGATGAAAGGGATTTTGGAGGTTCTGATCATGTGTATGGCGAGCACTTGTGACACCGTGCCGAAAACAAACCACCCTGCTTGGAACAGCGGAGATTTGTCAATTGTGTTGGCACCTATAATCCACCACAGCACGGCAAAGCAAAGCACATCAAAAATTGAGCTTATTGGGCCGAAATAAGCCATAAATGACTTAATTGATTTTGTCTCCCACTTCCGAGGCTTTTTGATGTACTCTTTGTCTACATTGTCAAAGGGAATCCCCAGTTGAGAGAAATCACACAAGAGGTTTTGGGTGAGAATTTGAACCGGCAGCATGGGTAAAAACGGGAGGAAAATACTGGCAATCATGACAGATATCATATTACCGAAGTTTCCGCTTGCAGCCATTTTTATATATTTGATGATATTCCCAAAGATGGTACGACCCTCTATAACACCTTCTTCGAGCACCATCAGATCCTTTTCCAACAAGATGATGTCAGCTGTTTCTTTGGCGATGTCAACAGCGCCGTCAACGGAGATGCCGACATCGGCCTGTCTCAGTGGGGGAGCGTCATTTATACCATCTCCCAGATATCCGACAGTGTGCCCTTCAGCTTGGAAGGTTTTCACTATGCGCTCTTTTTGGGTTGGGTTGAGTTTTGCAAACAAGTCACATGTTTTCACAGCCGCGGCTAGCTCGGTATCATCCATTTTGTCGGTGTCATTGCCGAGGTAGACAACCGATGTGCTGACACCGACACGGCGACAGACTTTGATGGCAACTCCTTCACTATCACCTGTCAACACAACGGTTCTTATTCCGTGATCTTTGAGAGCGCTTATGGCGGTTTCGGCGCTTGCTTTGGGGGGATCTAAGAAACCGACAAAACCAATTAGAACCATATCACACTCATCCGCAACACTGAATGCGCCGCTGCCGGGCACTTCGTTTTTTTGTGCAACTCCAAGCATCCGAAGGCCATCTGAGTTGTATTTTTCATACACATCTAAAACATGACTGCGAGATTCATCGTCTAAGGGGACAATATGCCCGTTCATCTCAAGGAAAGAAGAAACCATGACCATCTCTTCGACAGCTCCTTTGGTAATCAGTTGCCTTTTACCGCTGTGGTCGGTCAGCACCACGCTCATTCTGCGCCTGGAAAAGTCAAAGGGGATTTCATCCACCAAAGTGTAGCCGCCAAGGATGTTGTCAAGACCATATGATTCCGCACGGGTTATGATAGCCATGTCAATTAGGTTTTTCAAACCTGTTTGGAAATGGCTGTTTAAATAGGCGTGTCTCAGGATGCGTGCGTCATCCTCGCCGTTGAGGTTCATATATTTTTCAAGCACGATTTTGTCTTCGGTTAAAGTGCCTGTTTTATCGGTGCAAAGAACATCCATTTCACCAAAGGTTTGTATTGCCCCCAAGGTGCGAACAATCACCTTGTGTTTTGACATCGTCATAGCACCTTTGGCAAGGGTGGAGACCATGATAACCGGCAGCATCTCAGGTGTCAGTCCCACTGCAATACTGACTGCAAAGAGAAGTGCACTTGGCCAGTCTCTTTTTGCAAGTCCGTTTACCAAGAAAACAACAGGGACCATCAAAAGCATCATACGCAGCAACAATTTGCTTACAGAGTCAACCCCGCGTTCGAAACTGGTTTTGGATCTGTCGCCGCTAAGGGATTTGGCCATCGCGCCGATATAGGTTTCATCACCTGTGGCCAAGACAACAGCTGTCGCGCTTCCGCTGACGATGTTTGAACCCGTGAACCCGATATTTTGCAAATCTGTGAGGTTGTCACTTGGATTGTTTGAGATGGTGTTAAATTTTTCAACGGGGTTTGATTCACCGGTCAGTGCCGATTGTGCGACAAAGGTGTCTTTTGTGGCAAGAAATCGAACATCCGCGGGCAACATGTCGCCGGCAGAAAGCCTTACGATGTCGCCGGGGACTATTTCATCCATCGGTATCTCTATGATCTCATCATCGCGCAGAACATGGGCTTTGTTAGAAATCAACTTTGACAGCTTTTCAGCTGCGGCATCAGAACGTCGGCTCTGCGTGAAAGCTACTGAACTGGACAAAAGCACCAAAGCGATGATTATAATAACTGTAATATAATCGGGTTCGCTTGAGATAACAACATCAGTTATATATGTCACAACAGCCACTATCAAGAGTATAATATTAAATGGGTTGACAAGGGATTCTTTAAGTCTGTACAGAGCTGTGATTTGATTTCCGGAAGTGATGATATTTTCTCCGAACTGGTCTGATCTCTTTTCTGCCTCTTCACTTGAGAGACCGGCAGGCGAGGCGGAAAGCGATTCAAACAGCTCGTCTTTTTCAGAAAACGCAAAAGAACGCAGTTTCATCTCGCTTTCTTGTTTATTTTTTTCGATTTGCCTGCCGGCCTTTCTGCTTGTTATAAATTTCATCGGAACCATCCCTTTCTATTTTGATAAATTTGAGGGAGGGCATAAAAAGGCTGCGAAAAGCCGCCCCGAAAGGCGGCGATAAAATGACATTTTCTAAATGCGCCAATTATGTGAATCGGTGCACAGAAAACTGAGAACTACGCCGGCTTCTCGGTTTATTATGCCCGTGTACTTGTAAGCATAGAGATGCTCAATGTACTTCGGGGCTTGCCGTCCATAATCTCACTCCCAATTTGTTCATGCAATACAGAGTGCTCTAAAGAAATAAATGCTCTTTTAGATTATACAACCGTGAGCTGTCAATGTCAATAATCCTCAAACTACGCTTTTTGTACCATGATGACTACAGGAATCTTTCGATTCTCTCCATCAAACCGATTTTATTCGGTACATGAGGGGGCAACTGTAAAATGTCGTGTCCGGGATAACTATTTGCCTCGACAAAACAAAGACTGTCTGGTGTGATTGAGATATCCCAACCGACATAACCCATCTGAGGCACTATGAGCGCCGCTTCTTTCACTGTTTCGACAGCCATGTGAAAACGCGGGATTTCAAAACCGACAAATGCTGTTCCGGTTTCGGGGTGAACTTCATAGGCTTTAAAGTCTTTGTCGGCGGCGGGATGTGTGACAATGCCCATCACGGGATCTATGGGTGCTGCCATGCCTCCGCTGTTTAGATTGTCAACAACACGGCCATTACCGACTCTGAGGAAAGCAAAGACAACGGCTACTTCTTTACCGTTATTTATGGTGACAAGTCGAACGGTGTTGACAGAACCGGGGTAGAGCTTGGCCATAATGTTGTGCTGTATGATTTGCTCCTCCACAAGACCATCTCCGCGAGAACATAGGTCGAGAAAAAGTGTTTTTTTATCCTCGTGCTCCTTTAGTTTGATTTTTTCGATGCCCCAGCCGCATGAGAGGGACAGCGGCTTATAAAAGATGACTTCTTTGTCGGAGACAAAATTCGAAAACTCTTCATATTGGTCTACGTGTAACTTCAACCATTTTCTGCCGATATATTTTGAAAAGACAGTGTTGAACTCGTCTTTGTTATCGAAAACATGCCAAAGACTCTTGTCATTGTATTTTTTGACAAGCTTGTCATTTATACCCCGCGTCACAAATGTTTTGCGCTGTCTCTTTGTGAGATTGTAAAACTCAAACAGCGCATAATCTGCAGGCGCAGCGAGATAGACAACTGCGCAACGGAGCATGTCAAAGGCGATGTAAATTGTGCTTCGACCGGATTTTTTTGATGTCTGCTTTAAAGTACGGAAAAGGCGACCAAAATCTATCCTTATCAATCTTTTGAGCAGATAAGAAAATCTCCTCATAAAAGTGCCTTTCTTGGGCCTGTAAAACTCAAACAGAAGATTTACAGGCCCAAATATTGGTGTGAGAAATATCGTTTAGAGCATTGTGCTACATAAGGCTGAGCATTTCGGCGCAGACTGTCTCGGCATCTTTAGAGCGGCCGCACTCAAAGGCGACGAAACCTTGATAGCCTGTTTCTGCAATAGCCTTGAATATGTTGCGGTAGTTGAGCTCACCTGTGCCGGGCTCTCTTCTGCCTGGTACATCCGCCACATGGAAATGGCCGATTTTGGAGATGTGTTTGCGTATATTTGCAATGATATTGCCCTCGGTTATCTGTTGATGGTAGACATCAAACAGCATAAGCACGTCGGGGCTTCCGACTTCTGCAATAACTTCAGCGGTTTCATCAGAGGTTGCAAGGTAATAACCGCCGTGGTCAACAAGCACATTCAAAGGCTCTAAGACGATGCGTACACCTGTTCCTTTGAGCAAGGGTGCTGCTGCACGGAGTGCGGTGACGACATTTGTATGTTGCACATAGCGTGAAACATCGGTTCTTTCGTTTCCGGTTGTGACAACGATATTTGGACAGCCTATGTATTTTGCGGCTGCTACAGTTTCTTCAATGGACTGTATGAAAGCATCATGGGCGTCTTCCCAAACAATGCCGTGGCTATTGGCAATCAATGAAGCCGTTTTTTCGTCTTTCGATTGGAACAGAAGACAAGAAGGTACGACACCACTTTCTCTTATTGCTGTTTTTATACGATCAAGGTCGCGGTTAGCCCAGCCTAAATCCTCCATGGCTTTAAAACCGCAACGGCCTGCTTCATAGTATTTTTGGTCATAATCACAGGAAAACCATCCTGCGGCGGCAGACAATGTAAACATAAAACCCTCCTCACATAAAAATATATTTTGTACTGCATCATATCAATTTCAGACAGTATCACTACAGTTGATTAGAGCTTTATCTCCTCGCCTGTTTCCATGGAGAGATTGCACGCAAGAGTTAAGGCAAGGGTTTTACATGCATCTGCATAGGGGGAACGAACCAGGCTCTGGTTGCGGCTCTTGACTGCATCGATAAAGGATCTGTCAAGATCGACGCCGTTGTCGGCTACTCGGTTATAACGCAAGACTTCGTCGGAGGTCGTGAAGACCACATGATTGCGCAAAGCGTAATCAACTTCTGCATCCACGCAGTGGATACGCAAGCCGTTTTTAAATCCCGGGTGATTGGATGTATAACACCCTGTAAACAGATTGACTACTACGCCATTTTTCATGGTTATAACGGCGGAGGAGTAGTCATGAAGGTCGTAGTTGTCACGCTTGACTATGCCTTTTCCGCCTGTGCAATAGACACGATCGGGTTCACCAAAGAGATATCTGGTCATGTCAAACAGATGGATGTTTTGTTCGACAATTTGGCCGCCTGAGGTTGAGTATTTTGGCCACCAATATACGCCGGGAATACCGCCAACCCACGCACCGTCAACCAATGCAACGGTTCGGTCATTTATAAAGTCTTTCACGCGAGCGATGATGTCCAAGTATCTGTCTTGAAATCCGACGGCAGTGATAAGATCCGCAGTCGCAGCGCGATCTCTGATTTCGTGAGCGAGGTCCATGGAAAGAGCCATGGGTTTTTCGACAAAGAAATCGATCCCACGCTTTATGGCTTCGAATTCAATTTTGCCGTGTTGATCAGGGGGGACACAAATATAAAGAGCATCCGGTTTTTCTGTGTCAAGCATTTCTTCAAAGCAATCGTAAACTCTTCCACCTTTGGCATAAGAGCTTTTTTCTTCGGCCCTCTCGCGTCGGATATCGTGAAATCCACAGAATTCGACATCGTCAAATGTGACGAGATGAGACAGGTGATATTGCGAGATACCACCGCAACCGACAAAACAAAGTTTGACTTTTTCCATGACAAGCACCTCCTAAATATTGATATGATTATATCACACTCTGACTTTGATGTGCAACACTGTGAATTTGATTCTGAAAGGACATAAAAAGGTAAATAGTGAAAAAAAGATAAATTGAATCTGTTTGTCTAATAAAACAACTACAATCCAAAGACACTTGTATTCAAAGACAAGCTAAAGTGTGGCATGTTAGCTTATGACATGGTATAATATCCGAAGTGAGATATGCAGTTTGAAGCCGGTAAGACAAACAGAACTTTTGTCATATCGAAAATCTAAATATCAGAATATAGACGGAGGAACTCCGATGGGAAGCATATTACACCCACGTGAGTGCGTTCGCAATATACACGAACTGACACCCGATTGGCTTAAAAAGAGAGGCATCACTGCGTTAATTTGCGATCTTGATGACACCTTGATGCCCTATCATACAACAAAATGGACACCGGAGCTGACAGAATGGCTACAAAATCTGAAAAATGCCGGCATTTCCATTTGCGTTTTATCAAATGGTAAAGCAAGGCGTATCCGACCTGTATGTGCCCAAAATAAAGTC
>CAYTOF010000006.1:8300-19169 GCA_964439435.1 uncultured Oscillospiraceae bacterium | reverse complement strand
ATTTGGTTTTATGAGTGCAACCAAAAAACTAAGAGCAACGGACAAAAACAAAGTGGCTGTAGTGGGCGATCAGATTTTCACGGACATTTTGGGTGGAAATTTGGTCGGTATGTACACAATTTTGGTCGATCCTATCGCTTTAAAACCAAATGCACCGGAACGTTTTAAACGGCGTTGCGAGGTGAAGTTTCGAAAGTCCCGAAAAAAGCAGGAATAGAATTGATTTATTTTAAAACAATGTGAATACAGCCAAATATAAAAAACAGGAGGAGACCTTATGAAAAAAGTCTTATTGCTCGGAGATTCGATTAGGATGGGATATCAGCCTTTAGTAAAGGATTTGTTAGATGGGAAAGCCGAGGTTTGGGGACCGGAGGACAACTGTCGATTCGCTCACTACACTCTGTGGTATCTGAAAGCGTGGCTCAATGAAGTTGGCGATGTGGATGTTATCCATTGGAACAATGGCTTGTGGGATGGCAGTAGATTGGCAAGCGATGATTTGTTTATAACAGCATCGGACTATGCGGACACTTTGGCTCGCATCATAGCTGAAATAAAAAGACAAAGGCCGCAAACCCCCATTGTGTTTGCGCTGACAACACCCGTGATACCGGGGCCAAATGCGATTGACAACGAGACAATAAATTCTTTCAACGATGCTGCCAAAGGTGTTATGGAAAAAGAAAGTGTTGAAATCAATGATCTGAATGCGGTTTTAGGTCAAGATGAAAGCCTTTTTGCTCCGGACTTGCTCCATCTGTCGCAAAAAGGGAATGAGCGGGTAGCACAGGCGGTTGTTGCTGTGCTTGGAAAATATATCTGAAATTTATCAAAACACGAAATTTTGTATAAGACTGTGATAACCCCATAAAGCCGACTTTATTCAATCGGCGATATGGGGTGTTTCTTGTGTGTTTGAACAGTAAAACTACTAATTTAAATTATCTATATTCTCGTTGTTGATTTTGACATTTTCAATAACCGCACCGCCTCTTGTGCCGAGAAGCAGGCTTTTTTCGTCAAAGGTCATTACATTCGAAATTGTGCTGTCGGAAAGACAGGCGCTTATGCAGACGGCGTATTTTGCTCTGGAGATTATGTTGTTTGCAATGATATTAAAAGTCTCTCCGGCCTTGACAGGTCTATTTTGGAAATAATGATTTTCGCCTATGCGCAGGAGCGCCCCGAGTCTTTTTTCGGAGCCAATCGGCGAGGAGTCAATCACATTGTCTATTATGATATTGTAAAGCTTGTTACCGTCATGGTTTAGCAGGCGGATAACGGCATTTGTGCCGGCATTTGAGACGATATTTCTTATTATAACACTGTGGATGTCGCTCTCTTTGCCCGCCACAAACTGCTTGGCTTCGAAAACCGGGCTGAGAAGCGCTGTCAGTGCAACAGTATCATCTCCTGTAAAACCGGTGATGTTTTCGATTGTGATGTTGTTGCAACCCACGCGAAGGTCTATCCCATCTTGATTCGGTGCGGTGTTGTGTGCATGAAAGCTCATATCAAAAATGCGCCCATAGCGGCAAAACATGAAAGCCATGGCCCACCAACGCTGATTTGATATGCGAAAGCCGCCTATTTTAAAGTTTTTGACATTGTGGAGATACACGGTCAGGTTGCTTGAGATGTGAGGAAACCCATCTTTCAGAGAGGTTTTTTCTGTGAGTCCATTGTGATTTCCGCCGTCGATCTCCGCAGCACCAAAACCGAGAATGGAGATGTTTTGCTGTTCGCCCTCGGCATTCAAACCGGCGGGGGTATTGGCATTGCTGTTTTTAAAACAATTGCAAAAGACGTTGTCGGCCATCTTGATATAACAGTCGTCAAGGACAACCGTTATACCAGAAGGCAGTAGAATGGTCTCGTCTATTATCCACACAGATGAATCAGAACGTCTGTTGTGTCTTGGGATGATGACTTTGTTGATGCCGTCGGCAGTGGCGGTGTTTATGGCATTTTGAATGGTTTTAGCATCAGAAGAAGCGTAAAACGCTTTGTCGCTTGCATAATAGCTGTTGCTTTCCGTAAACACAATTGACTCTCCTTTTTTGTTCAATTCTAAAGGCGTATTGGACATATGGCACAACCTTGATAAGGTATATGTCAAATTATGCATCATAAGATTTGAAATGTCAAATGACAGCGGAGATTTCACCGCTATACAAATTATATTGAAAAACAACCGTATAAATGATATAATAAAAACGAAAACAACATTTATTTTGCCTTATGTGAAGTGTTTTCTGATTGCGCCGATAAAAGTAATGTTGGCATCAAAATATGAAGATTTTATAATCTTGAAAGGTTGGATAAAATGCTGGGTATTTGGGTTGCCCTTGCGATTTCATTTGCTGTAATTGAGTTGGTGACACCACAGCTTGTCTCCATCTGGTTTTGTGTTGCCGCATTGTTTTCCCTCGTCGCGACTTTGGTCGGAGCGGAAATTTGGGTGCAAATCGTTGTTTTTGTTGGTGCATCGATTTTGCTTATCATATTGACAAGGCCTCTGTACAGACGTTTTGCCAGGCCCAAAATAGTTAAGACAAATGCAGATGCGCTTTTGGGTGACAGCGGAGTGGTCACTTTGGATATAGACAACGACCAAGCCACAGGCCAAGTGAAAGTGAACGGTCAGATATGGAGTGCACTATCCAAAGACGGAGAAAAAATACCGGAAGGCAGCAAAGTTATTATAGAAAAAATAACCGGCGTAAAACTGATAGTGTCTGAAATCCTATCTCAAGAAAACAGTGAGAAGGAAAAAGACGATCAAAAAAACTGCGAATAAAATTTAAATCGGAGGTTTTATCATGGAATGGTTAATTATTGCTATCCCGGTTGCTGTGATTTTAATCACGGTGACATGTATCAAAATTGTCCCTCAGGCATATGCATCTGTTGTAGAGCGATTGGGTGCCTATAATGCTACTTGGAAAACAGGTTTGCACTTCAAATTTCCATTTTTTGACAGAGTAAAAAACAGGATTTCTTTAAAAGAACAGGTAATAGATTTCCCGCCGCAACCGGTTATCACAAAAGACAACGTAACCATGCAGATTGACACTGTTGTGTATTTCCAGATAACCGACCCCAAGCTCTATACATACGGTGTCGAGCGTCCGATTCAAGCGATTGAGATCCTCTCAGCGACAACCTTGAGGAATATAATCGGCGAGCTTGAGCTGGATCAAACGCTGACATCAAGAGATATCATCAACTCCAGACTCAGGATTATTTTGGACGAGGCGACAGATCCTTGGGGTATAAAAGTCAACCGTGTTGAGTTGAAAAACATACTGCCCCCGCGCGAAATTCAAGATGCCATGGAAAAGCAAATGAAAGCTGAGCGGGAACGCCGCGAACTGATTCTCAGAGCGGAAGGGGAGAAGAGGAGTGCCATTTTAGTTGCCGAGGGCCATAAAGAAAGCCAGATTCTCAATGCACAAGCCGAAAAAGAAGCTGCGATTTTGCGTGCGGAAGCCGTCAGAGAGGCGACGATAAAAGAAGCACAGGGTCGCGCAGAGGCAATTTTAAAGGTCAATGAGGCCACCGCGGCAGGGCTTGAGTTGTTGAACAAAAGCAACCCGCAGGAAAATGTGTTGATTTTGAAAAGCCTTGAGACATGGGAAAAAATGGCAGACGGTAAAGCCACAAAGATTCTACTGCCATCTGAGCTCAAAGGTCTTGCATCCATTGCACTGGGCTTAAAAGAAAGTGTCACAGACGATAAGGGCAATAAATAACTATAGATGCGATAATTTTGCCGCCGCCAAAATTGATTTTGGCGGCGGCTTTTACGTTGAGTAAAGAATCAAGCGTTTCGTAAAATACGCTCAAGTGTCATGCCGATAACTTCAGCCATACGCACGAAACCCGCATCATTTGGATGACAACCGTCGACGGTACAGGCATCGCGATTGGCGTTCAAGAAAAGGCGCTCGCCATCAATGAAATAGACATTTTGATCGCCACGAGATTTGGCATTCATAAATGTTTTGTATATGATGTCACGGCGCAAAATGCTCTGCTCAATGCCGTTGTCAAAATCCGGGCGAGACACAAAGACAACAGGTGCAGTTGGTTTGTTTTCTCGTATTGTCAAAAACAATTTTTCGTGAGTTGCACTCAGGTGCTCAAGTGAGGGCGCGTTGTGGTCATAATCGCAGACAAAAACGCTGAAATCGAGAGTTGACATGTACTTCGCAATGACATCCTCACCCCTTGCAGAACCGGAAAAGCCCAAATTGATATGGTCGCAATCGAGCTTTGCGGAAATGATGTTCTGATAGCAGTTGCCCGGGCGCGAGGCGCAACCACCCTGTGTGATAGAGGAGCCATAATACAAAACGGGCTTGGTGTAGGTGTATTTTGCGCCATGGTCAACAAAGGCATCGGCTTGGAGCCCAACATACAGTGTGCTGACATCGTTGTATAGGGGGAAGTGAATCGTCACGCTTTTTTTATTGCGGTTTGAAAAATGCATTATCGATTCATAGCCGTCCACCATATCATAGGGCGGCATGAATGTGCCTCTGTAAATGCCTTGGCCGCCTTTGTCCACATACAGGTCAAAACCTGATGTCCCGGATAAAGCCATATGCGAGAAGTGAGTGATTGACGGCATGATGGCTTTGATGGCTATATAGGCAGAATCCGTAGTAAATCGGACTCTGCCGCCTGCGGTGTTTGTTGCAAGAAAGGCAACACCGTCGTTTGTGGCTTTGGCAATGTCTGTCGGAAGTCTTTTGAAAACCTCTTCAGACTTGGCGTTGTACAGCCCGTAGAGATCAAAGGGGTCATCCCTCACATCGTGCAAACAGATGTCATCCAGGTCAAAACCGTTTTCCACTTTAAGGTTTTTGTCCACATCGCTTATGTCCTTGCTCATATGATTTACCCTTTCTGAAAGGCCTATTATGGGAATATTTTATCACAATGGCAAATAAAAGCAAGCTCAGACAGGGGATTTTTGCCCAAAGTGAGCTTGTTTGTGTTTAATAAGAATAAGGGTTGGTGTCGCCATATTTGAAATGTCAAATAATTTTGTTTGAGTATGGCGTTTATTGCATGGTTTTCGTCTTCAGCCAGTCTAACAAGCTGTAATGCGACTTTTTATTCCTCGATATCAAAATACAACCGATTATCTTTTTCGCTCATATATGGCTGTCTATTTTTTATATAGGCATATTCCGGCAAACGCGTCAAAGCATTGCGAATGGCGCAAATCATCACGGGATTATTTATTTTATCATTTTCGCTATTCATCACCAAACTGCGCATTAATTTGACAGTAATTCTTTCTTTAAACCTTTGGATTTCCGGTTCGGCAAGCTCTAAAGGCAATTCGGACAAGCAAAGCCAGTAATACCAAAGCACATTGCCATGAACACCTTTACCTCGAAGTGTGAGTTTTTCATTCATATACCGTCTGAAAAAAGAAAGAAGTTTGTTTATCCATTCGGCATCTTCAGGCGCTGCCTCGGCAAGAAAGCGCAAAACAATCAAAGCAGTATGAAAGCATTCACCGATAGCACAATCGTTAAACCCATAACAGGTAGTTTTCAGTCGTGCCAGCGTTTTTTGTACCATCTCTTTTATATCAGGATTATCCGGTGCGAAAAAATAGAGCAGGCGGATTATTTCAAGCTCATACGAATTGGATGACAAGATATGCGTTTTGGGGGACATGGGAATAACGGTCTGATATTTTTTATTATTGTTATACGGCGGGATGAAATAGATAGGGTACATATGCCCGGTTCCATTTTTGTCAGTATTACCCGGATATTTTACGCCCTTATGAAAACTCTGTATTGTCCAATCATCGCTCCGCGCTGCAAGAAGCTTACGGAAATGTTCGCCTTTTGTGATTCGGTCAACTCTCCGCCTTTTATAAGATGGTGATTGGTTTTTATCATCAATTCGTATACGGTCATATTATTTCTCCGTTTTTTCCAATACGAAAGTTTCAAACGCCCGTATTGCTTTATCCCTCATTTTAAAATCATATATCTTGTTGTTAATATGCTTTATTGTGAAAAACATACTTTCCATGATAGCGATTTTATAATCGTTCATAAAGGTCTCATAGGGATAATCCTTAACGCTTTCGCAGAGGCAGCGGTAATATTCATCAAGTAAGGGCTGTGCCTTTTGTTTGTCCGGCTCAATGTGGAGTGCAATCAGCATAGCCAAATCTTCCGTAGGCAATCCCATCCGTATCGCTTGAAGTCCGTTAAATTTGACCATTCCTTCGTTGGTTTTTGACACATTCACTGTTCCGGGGTGCATATCACCATGAATAACAGTAATATTTTTCCCTGTATGAAAGCGCGCTTTGACCAATTCCCAATATTCGTTTTTCAGCCATTCAATGGCATTCGTAAAGTAATCAAACTGGTGCAGGGTAATGTGGTTTTCAAAACAGAATGGCTCTCCGTCAAAGTTACCTTCCCAAACCTTCGGAATTTTACCGGTTTCCTCGTTCTTTCTGTATTTTTTAAAATCTTTTTCCATCATGCTGATGTGCGAAATCAAATTTTCTTTTGTTTCAAACCGCCAATCAAGCCCCATTTGTCCAAAGGCATCGCTGTTTTCCCAAAACGCGGTATGCCATTGTGCCGCTGCTTGTAAAATGGCTTGGTATTTTTGACGGATAAATAAACCGATGTCATTATCTTCATCGTAATGGAATCCGGAAATGTAATCCTTGTCTTTTTTAAGGTCATCCATAACAACCATTTTATCGGTGCTGTTAATTTCATATAAATTTGGCAAAAGCGATGGGATGTGAGTATATACAGAACTATAACGATTTAATGCGACGTCATTTAATTCGCTGTGGCAAAATGCGTGTACAAAAGTAACATCCCAATTTTCTATAATCCTTTCTGCTTTTTTCGCGATTTCACGTTCGGTTTCAAGAACCGATTCGAGCAAACAAATTTCTTCACTGCGCCATTCTTTGCCGCTCGTTGATACTTTGTCCCATCTATGAGTCCACTTGTCATAAAAAGACTTAACACGTTCGTGAATACCCTGATACATTTCCGAAAGTTCGGTCTGCCCGCACTCGTCGAGATATATGGCGGCACAGCGCCGCTCGTCAATCAGGCTGCGGAGGGTACACTCATTCACACTTGCACGGCGGTAGAAGTCGTCACGGGCATCCATCAAATTCCACAGCGAATCATTCCCCAAACCTTCAATCCATTTTTTATAGGCGCCCTCGCCTTGCCAATACCCACGTTCACATGGTGCGCGGAACGAATCTATCAGAGCTTGAAGCGACGCCTTGAGAAGTTCGCTATCAGCCGGACGCTCCTTTTTTTTGCCGAAATGCACGACCATAAAAGGCCAGTTCTCAGTTTTTAAGTATTCATCGCCGTTTGATTTGACTTTTCCGTTTTTATCAAGTAAATCCCCGTCAAAATATGTGCGGCAGTAAAGCGTCTTGCCGTTGTCAGCGTAACCGGTGATAACGCCCCATTCAGCAGCAACCCGCAGATTTATAGCAACCACAGGCTTACCCATCTGTATATCGCTGACAATCAGTTTTCTTTCTGCGGTTCTCTTGTCTTTGTCGAGCCTGTCCGACCAGACCTGTTCATATCCAATCGCATTAAACAATATATCCGAATAGTTAAAAGCAACAAGCGCGTCCGTTGCGCTCCAATCCCAAACTTCAGTAAAGTTTATCCTATAACACGCACCGGACATACCCATGATTTGCTCGTAGGTATAAGGCTCTCCCATATATTTTAACGCAGCGTAAAGTGAACCTCCCCAGCAGCAATCCATATTCCGTCCCCATGACAGGGGAGTAATGCCGGGCAGTATACAGCTTGACGTGTCTTTCAAATAAAGCCCGGTTTTGTCGTCGTTATAACGCAACACGCCGCTTTCCTCACAGCTTACAACATGGAGTCCTGTGCCGTTCATATAAACTAAAGTTAGATATTCCACTTCGTCAGCACCGGGGGAAGATGGAAAAGTTTCGTGATTGACATGGATTTCATTCCATTTGAAGTATTCATAATGCTGCATTTTGTCCATGACAGACTTATAATTTTTCCCGATTCCATAATAAGCACCAATGATTTTCAAGCCTTTTTTTGCGCTAAAGCCTTTGGATGACAAATCCAATTCTAATATTTCACCTTGCGGAACGAAAGCATAAAAATTGCCCTCCGGTGTTTGATATTTTAGTGCTAGTATGAATATTGCCTTACCTTCCACAGAATGAGCGCCGATGGGGCATTCGGCTTTGAAACGCAATTTATTACTTTCCACAGCACGGTTCAGTGTATCAGTCACCACAATGTGGCTTTCACCGCAAGTATAACGTGCGTCGAGGATAAAGAGTTCTTGCGGAATAAGAATGGAATCGATGGATGTACCGAGCAAAGCAGCAAGAGCGGGCAGGATCGCCGTTTCAGGAAGATTTTTTCCGTTTTCCCATTTAGAAACCGCCTGCGGTGAAACACCGAGAGCTTCCGCAAGCTTTTCGCCTGTCAATCCTTTTTCACGTCGAAGCAGGGCAATGTGGTTGCCGATTTTGTAGAGATCAAGCATAATTTCAGCTCCTTTGATTTGTTATTCTTATTTTATCAGCAATCGAAATGAAAGCCCATATACCATGGTTTAATAAGTTTTATAAAACATCAACCTGAAGTTGAGATAAGTTCATCAGACATAATTTCGGATTTTATTTTTATACTATGAAAAACGGAGTTACTTTAATTTTATCGGAGCATATAGGTTCAATTGATGATAACCAAGTCCCTTTTTAATCTCATCATCCACATAAATCATATGTGCTGCAAATCTGCGGTCGTTGTCAATGTCAAAGTTAGTATTTTCAAGCCATTTCTCCGTCTTTGCTCTAACCTTGTTATGGCTTTCACCATCGCCGTCCACGCTGACTGCGACTGCATATAAGCCGCCCGGAAAGTCAATGATTTTATATGGCTTTACATCATCCTCGGTTATTTCATCTCTGACAGCCCAAAACCACTCCACTTTATCGCCTATCCCGGTCAATAAGTCAGGGCAATCAAAAATAACAGGTTTGAACAAATGGTTGTGCTTGGGCTGCCAATCATGGAATGCGCCGAAGACCACATCCCATGGTGCAAGACCGGATGAAACTGCCCTGAACGTGGGAATCCTGACAATCATTATATCTGGCACTTTGTTGTCCAGCTTCTCCGTAACATCCAACAGACGGTTCACATTCGCTGAATTTCCCTCATAATCCACATTGTCAAGCCGAGTTTCAATCTCCCGCGCCTTTGCATAGAGCAGTTTGACATCGGATTCCTTGCTAAAATCTGACTGCTCGATTTGCCGAATGAATGCAAGGACTATTTCTCTGAGTTCATGTAAGAGCGATACTTCCTCATCAATGGCGTCGACCTTTTTTCCAAGCACCTCCAAAACGACCTCAGAGCCGGAAGTGCTAAAAATACGCTGAATGTCCTTGATGCTGATGTTCAGCTTACGCAGTATCAAAATCTGTTCAAGCCGCTTAATGGCGGTATCTCCGTATAATCTATAAGCGTAGTCATCGCTCCGAGTGCTTGTCAAAAGGCCCATAT
This sequence comes from uncultured Oscillospiraceae bacterium, assembly GCA_964439435.1. Taxonomy (GTDB): domain Bacteria; phylum Bacillota; class Clostridia; order Oscillospirales; family QAMX01; genus CAYTOF01. Next base: position 9,555 of record CAYTOF010000006.1, on the reverse strand, counting down.
CTTCATAATAGCGGAGTGTTCGCGCGGATATGTCATATTTGGCTGACACATCCCTGATTTTTATAAGTTTGTTCATGGGTAAATCCTCCTGCCATCAGTTTTGATTTCATTATAATCGCTTCCCCAACGGCAGAGTCAAGGGAATTCGACTATTTTAGTTTTATCGGAAACAGCAAATCAAGCTGCTGCGTATCTGCGCCGTTTCCCCATTCCTTTACAACATTATAGAAGTTGAGCGGTTCTTCCATCGCCCAATCCATTTCCGGGGCGTATGGCGTGACCCGCACTTCGCCCCATGCATGGACAAGCTTTTTATTCGACATTACCCAGTCCCGCAGCCATGCCCATTCTTCAAACGCGCCCATCGGAATCATATGCGCAGCATACAGCCCGCCCGTGAACTGCTTTTTTACAAGAGGTGCGCAGACCTCCATATCATCGGGAATCGTAACCCACGCTTCATATCCGTCTGATGCAGTGTTATTTACCTTCATCATAGGATTGTTGAAACCAAAAGACCGAAAACCGGGGTTGCGTTCGTATAGATTAGTTTCATTGACAAACTTAGCGATTTGCCCATAGACGATGCCCTCGCAGCCTTCCCCGATGTGATGCGCTGATGCCACCGAACTCGGCGGCAGATACACAATTCGCACATCCCGGTCGGTCAACTTGTTCAGCTTTTCACTGGCTGCTTGCAATTCCGCTGCTGTCTTTTCCTCCTTGAGCGGAGGTTTCTGCACAGTCAGTGCATCTACGGCTTCCAACAGGGCGGTATCGTCCAACAGGGTCAGCTTGATGTCCGTGTCATTGCCGGCGGTGCTATGAATGCTCTCGTTCAGCCGCGTGATAAATGTGCTGATAATATCGCGAATGGTAGACAGGGCGGTGATTTCATCGTCCACTTCGGATAAATTCTGCTGAAAGGTATCAATTATTGCCGCTGTGTTCTCGCTCTGTAAAATCAGGGCGATTTGCTTGAGTGAAATTCGGAGCTTGCGCAGTACGAGAATTTGCTGTAACCTCTTGACCGTATCCTGGTCATAGGTGCGATAGGCGTAATCGTCTTGTTTTACGCTTTCAATCAACCCAATTTGCTCATAATAGCGCAGGGTTCGGGTTGATACGTTCATTTCTTTTGAAATTTCTGTTATTGTGGTAAGGTTCATAGCGTTTGCGGGAAGTTTTAGCTTCCCGACCTCCTCATGAATATAGTCCCACCAACCCGCATGGCGAGATGGTACAGTCCGGGCTG
>CAYTOF010000006.1:0-8290 GCA_964439435.1 uncultured Oscillospiraceae bacterium | reverse complement strand
CAAAGTCAAGGGTTATTTTGAATTTGTTTATTTTTCAATGCTGAACAAAAAAGCAGTGCTGTGATTTTCGCAGCCGTTTAGAAAAACATCCGCAGTCCAGTATTTGGCGGGGTAGGGGATATTAACGTTTTGTCCGAGGATGGTGTTCCTTGTAATATCGTATAATCTACCACCATCAGTGCCTTCGTCCTTGTGCATTGCTTCCACATCACCGGAAAAAGTGGCAAAAGCGAACTGAGAAAAGAACGGCGCACCTTCGACAAAATTATTTACATCTCTTTCCGGCACAAAATCAAAATGAGCAAATCCCTCAGGTACAGGAGTGTCAGCTCCCATAAAACGCCCCCAAAAGCCGTGCCACTGTTCAACATCCACGCCTTTGCCGTAATGATGCTGCAATAAAATATCATAATCAAAACCGGATTTATACTCTGCCATAGCAGCGAGTGTTTCTGTCATAGTTTTCAATCCGACTCTCTTTTTGGCATAATACTCCTCGGATGTTTCGCTGTGGAAAGTGCTGTCCTCAATGCCGATAAAACGCATTGCGGGCATTTTTCTATATTGTAAATTGTCCATTTTAAACCCGTCAAACTGTTGCTGAATCGAATGGGGCATAAAGAGTGTCCATTGAACCCCGGCATCGCAGTCTTTTAAATAATTGATATATCCGTACAAATCCACAGTGTCAGTACCCGATGAGCCTGTTTTACCTCCGGCTATGCGTTCCCGCACATTTCTGTCTTTCATAACAGTGAAATCGGAAAGAATCTTATTTACCAAATCGGTCAAGCGTTTGTCGCCCGGCTTGCCCGATAACTCGTCATCAAATCTGTCCAACGCTTTGAAAACCGCTTCGTTTACAACGCCTGACGGTTCAAGTTCTTTCAGATAAACTCGGAGCTTTTCGTTTTGTTCTTTGAATCGGGCAAAAACACCTTGTAAAAGAATCTGCTCATTTTCCGCAAGCTTATCCTCAGTCCACTCAGAATCATCAAGAATCCATTCGGACAGTTTGTCAAAAATTGTTGGGTTCTGTCCCCGCGCTTTACGAGCCCACTGTACAAGCCTTTTATATTTATCAGCGGCGCTTAATTTTTTGCTCTGTTCTTTCAAATTGCTCCAATCAGCAAAGTGGAATTCATTTATGATTCCAAATGACATTTCAAAACCTCCTCGTAGGGTTACATTTATGGTCAGCGGGTGGAACCGCCGAATTTGTTCCTGTCTTATCTTCGATGGCGGTACACCGTGAAAACGAGTGAACGCTTTTGAAAAGCTCTCTTGCGTGTCATATTGATAACGCATAGCGACATCAATAATTCTGCCGTATGGCTGTAATAAATCCTGTGCGGCCTGGGCTAGGCGCCTGTTTCTGACATAATCGCCGACAGTCATGCCCGTTACCAAATGAAAAAGAAGCTGAAAATGCGAGCTTGACGAAAACACATGGTTCGATATTTCGTCAATGTTTATTTCAGCCGTCAGATTGCTTTCAATATACTTGATGGCGTTGGAAAGACTTTGAATCCAGTTCATAAACCACCCCCCTCTCAAGATATTATAACGCAACACAGTCCGAGAAGTCATGTCTTAAAACACGACAATCTGTCCGATCGTTAAATTAGTTTTCATGAATGTCCACCCAATTCCGCAATGAATTTTTGAATCCGATTTGCTTTGGTTTCTTCCTTTTGGGCTAACTCAATTTTGTTTACCTGCTCGCGCTTTAAGTAATCCGGCTGCTTCAAAAAAGCCTCCAACACCTCGCTGTCTTCAAACACTGTTTCAAGGTAATCGGGAATTTTGAACACCCTCGGCGTATCGTCTTTTTCCAATGTGACATGAACGAAATCGCCCCTTTCTTTGCCGACAGCACAGCGAATGAACTCGTTGTAAACAAGATAATGGCCATTTCGAGAACCTAAGAGCATATGGTCAAACGGATGTCCATCCACCGTGATCTTGACAGGAATGTTTCCCTTTGAGCCAAAGCACTCCATGGCGGATTCGGGGAAATAAAACACATTCCATTGAATTTTACCCTCAAGCCGCCTTATCTCCGCATCAAATGCGTATTTCATTATTTAAATCCCTCCTCATAATCAGGGTTTTACCGATACACCCGTCCTTTATAAAACCACATTTTTCAAACAATCTAAGAGGACCGGGACTGTCCCATTCGAATCGTTGCTCTTTAACAACAGGGAAGCCCAAAACTGCAGTATAACCTTCGATTTTTGCATCTTCGCACACGCGGGTGAGGAGTGCGGTGGCAACGCCTTTTCTGCGATGTTCCGGAGCGATTTCAAAGCAAACCACAGCCTTTTCATGCTTTTCTGCAGGTGCGTAAAAAGGCGTATCGGTACACGGTTCGATGGGGAAATTTGCCCTGTCGTTTGCATTACACCAACCTATGGCTAAGTCGTCAACAAATGCAAGATATCCTTTTAGTGCGCCTGTTTTTATTTGCCGTTTGGCAATTAACCGCGAAATTTCGCCACCGTCAAGGCCTTTTTCGATTGCTTCTTCCGCCGCGTCTTTTTGTTGTTTTTTACTCATTTGATAGACTTGGCAATAACACCGATACGGCGAATTATCTGTAAACGCTCGGTTGTCAAAGAAATCGAAAAAGTCTGTAGCAAGCTCAGGTGTAAGTGGTTTTATTGTCAAATTCACAGTTCATCCCTCCCAACAATCAAGCAAAAACGCTCCAATTGACACCATATTTATCAATCAAACCAAACAAACACGGACTCCAAGGGCATTCACCAGGTTTTGTAATTGAAGCGGTGATTTCCATACAGTCTTTCCGCAAGCGCTCATAAATTTTCTCAACAGTTGATTCTTTTCCCTCGCCCAAATGCAGACAAAACTGCATGGTGTTGCCGGTGATGACATCCGACTCTCGCGCTTCGCAAATTGCCATCACCTGTCCAAATATGTCGAGTTCGGCATGGGCGATGGACCCATCAGGGTTGTGGTGTTTGCAAAGCAATTGAGCCTCAAAGGCATTTTCATAAAAAGCTACTGCTTCATTGCTGTTTTTAACATAAACTTGCATCAATGACCTGTACATGATTTATCACCCTATCTATGATATAAAATTCTAACCAACTCTAAAATAATCTTCCGCAAGCAGAGCATAATAAGCGGCATCGCAAATGCCTTGATTGTTGGTGTCGCTTTGACGGAGCGTTCCTTCGTATTTCAACCCGCATTTTAGCATAACCTTGCTTGAATTGGGGTTGCAAGGGTCATGTCGGGATTCAATGCGGTTTGCACCGACTTCTTCAAAGAAGAATCTGACGAGCTGAGCTAAAGCCTCGGAGGTATAACCTTTATGCCACCACTGTAAGCCAATGGCATAGCCGATGTGAACCATTTCGATGGTGTCGTCAACTTTCACTGCTGCGATTGAACCGATAGGCTCATCTAAGTCTTTAAGGACAATGGCCCAACTGTAATAATCCGACTTTTCATAAAGAGGGATCCATGAATTTATAACCGCTTTTGACACAGAAACATCCGTGTGAGGCGGCCAAGTTAGGTATTTTGTCACTTTCGGGTCATTTGCCCAGTTGTGGTACATAGCTTCCGCATCGTCTAACTCAAATCGGCGCAGAATAAGCCGTTTTGTTTCAAGTGTGACTGTTCCTTTGTGGTTCATGTTTTTCGCTCCTTTCACAAAATCAAAACCGTGTTCCCGCCAGGGTCTTTTACAAACAATTCTTTCCCGCCCCAAACTGCGGTTTTCGGTGGGTCGAGATCTACCCCTTTAGCCTTTAATTCCTCATACATTTTGTCATGGTCATCGCAATCAAAAACGAGCGTCACCGCACCCGCGGTAGATGCACCCCATATGTTTTCGTCCCAAATCCAAAACACCGGTTCGTCTTCGTTGTTTCCAAAAGTCACACCATCATAGTGTGGGTCATCGCCAAGCACTTTTAGTCCCAAAATATCACGATAAAAGAGAACAAGTCGCTTTGGGTCTTTCGATGAAATGTTGATACCTCTAAATTTTGTAATCATCGTCTTTCTCCCTTGTTTCAAAGCTTAATCCAGTAGCGTTCGGATTTTCCATCAATTGTCAGCCGCTCGAACACGCCACCGCAGGCATGAAAAGTGCGACGGCTTGCTTCGTTTATATGGTCGCAGGTAAGCATCACCTTTTCAAGACCATGTTCACGGTATTTATCAAGACATAGTGCGAGCATCGCTTTGCATAGCCTTTTTGCCGTTCGGAGGGGCGGATAGAAAAGCCGATATGTCCGCCTTTTTCGAGCAGTGCTTCGTTTAGCTCGTACCGTAGCATGATGTTTCCGATGATTCTCTTGCTGTTTTTGTTTGCCAACAGATATATTGAATGTGCGGTAAAATACGGGCTGTCCCAATTAGGTAATGTGTTTTTATGCTCAGAGTTTCGGCAGAAAACAATCCATTCGGCGACATCGCCATAAAAGGAACCATAAACTCCTGCCACCTTTTCGCCGGCTTCGTCAAACTCCTGACGATATGCGCGTATTTCATCTATGTATTCCTCGCTCGGTTTTATTAGGGTTAGGTCTGTCATAATTTTCCATTCCTCTAAAATACAACATATTCCCGATTGCGCCGTTGCCTTTCCACCAATTTTTACTGATTGCCCATTCTTCGGGATAATCATTCCAGCCCCACGGTATACTCCATGAGCCGTCATCAAGCTGTGTTTTGATTATATACTCACGCTCGTATTCGGCAATATCTAAATTATCGGCATAAAAAATGCTGTCGCGAGAATCGAAAAACTGTGATGGCTTGCAGATATAGCCTGTTTCCCATTCGGAGGTATTCTTGGTGATGCTGTGCCGGATTTGTTTCCGCAGCTTTGTTTTCAGTGCGGAAATATCGAAAATATTATCCGCTTCCGCTTCTTCGTAATATTGCATCAAGCGAATATAGCAAAGGCCTGTGTGCATATCGTTCAAAAGCCCTTGACCTATATAAGCATCAAACGCTTCTTTTGCGATGCGACAGCCTAATTTATACAGCTCGCTATCTTTGTCCGCAAATCGAATAATAAACCCTGCCAAGCAAGCGGTGGGGTTGTAGTCGTTGTGGCAAGTGCTGTCGCTTTCGGTATGCCACCACGGAGCATGGGGATAGTCGTTGTTACTACGGACGGTGGTATACCAAAACTTGCCCTCAAAATCCTGTCCGCTTGCGAGATAACGTAAAATCCCCCCAATCATTGGGTGTGTGCTGTCGGTGAAGTCTATTTCCTTCAAAATCTCGGTAGCTTCCCATGTTTGGATAGGCGATGAATTTGGATTCCAAGCATCAGGTTCAAGCGCATGACCAAATCCGCCGTCCTCGTTTTGATAGGCGGCAAGAGCGGTTAGCACGGCATCCTTACTGCCACCCTCAAAATGATACTGCCAACGGGCAATGTCAAGAGGTCGGGCATTGCGGTAGATAAATGTGCGGGCTTTTTCAAAAACTTGATTATAAAATGCATCTCTTAGCATGGTTAAATCCTCCACTATATTTTTGTTCCAACTGACCTTTTCGGACAGCCACTCGCAGGGGAAATCTTTGCACAGTCCGCCAAATTGCACTCCGTGTTGTCTTGCACATTTATGAATCGGGCAACCTTTTGACTCCACCCATTCCTTGCAATTGCCATCCGACTCAATGCAGCCATCGCAAAGTCCCTCGGCTTTTTTTTCACACCCAACACAGCACTCACCGTATGCGGTTGTTTTTGTGAAGTCTATGGATTTTAATATATTCATAACAACCTCCCACATATTGATTAAGCCAATCACTGACTACACTAAAATTATCGAAATTCTTTTTAGATGGAACATGGATAAATATCACCTTTGTAGGGAAATCATTATCGTCTATGTATTTCAGGCTCTCGTAGTAGACATGGTTACACAGATAGTTCCCCGCGTTATCCGAAAGCTTGTATTTTATATTGCATTTTTTCAGGCTTTCAAGCAAAGGCAAACAGTCAAAATTCGTTTCAAGAGCATCGTCTTTTCGTGCATGCGTTTCTATATAAAGGCACTTCACATTAGGCTTTTGTCCGAGGGCAATAAGAAAATCTGGATTGACTTTTGGAATAGCGGAAAGCATTTGTTTTTTGCTTGAAATAAAACTATTTGTTAAAAGCTGCTTGTCGGCTGCTCTTATACTATCAAGCAATAATTTTGATGTATTTGTTTCCCCTGCAAATGCAGTAAGCAATATTTTCATGCCTCAATATCCTTTATTCGCAGCACGGCTAACTTTTTTGCGCATTCTATGTCCGCAGCGTTTGGATTGCCAAACCGAAAAGTCGTGCCACAGATGTTGTGAAATTCTTTTCCGAATATCGTCTTCCGCGTACCGCCGCTGCAGCTGCCGCAGTTTGCACAGTGGTCAACATTTCTCCAAGCGATTTCTTTCAGTTCATCGTCAAGCGGAGCGTTTTCGTACCACCTCGATTGACGGGAGTCGGCATCATCCAGCCATACAGTCCAACCCTCGGGTTCGTCTTTGTGAACATCGGCGTCATGCCCATTGAGCAAAACAAAACATATATATTTATCTTTGTACTTTATCATCCAATAACGCTTGTCCGACCAATAGTCTGATCCACGTTCAAGGGTGACATCATATGTTTGAAGATACGCTGCAAAATCTAACGCGCGTCTTTGCGCTTCCCCTGTTAGAACTTCGTATATGTGGGCTTCAATTGTAATTGCAGACATATTTTTTTCACCTCTTGAAATAATCCTCACGGCAGAGTGAACAACATACCGCGTCGAATACTTGCCCGTTGTAGATTTTTTGGGTCTGTGGGAGGGTTGTTTCGTACTCAAAGCCGCATTTTCTTAGGACGTTCTTTGAGCCATGGTTGTGTGGAAAGTGGAAAGCTGTTAGCATATCAAGCTCTAATTCCTCAAACGCAAACTGTATGACGCATTTTGCCGCTTCTGTCACGTAGCCATTGCCCCAAAAATCTTCCGACAGGACATAACCGAGCGATTTTGCCTTGTAGTTACCCTTGTTTTCCTCAGGGTGCAGACCAAGAGAGCCGATTACTTTGCCATTTTCTCTTAGCGTAATCGCCCAAACTTCGTCACCTTTTATGAATCTGTCCAAGATACTTTTTGATTTTTCCTTGCTCGAATGCGGCTCCCATCCTGCAAGCGGACCGACATTCGGGCTTTTTGCATACTCATAAAAATCGTCCAAGTCATCAAGCCGCCAACCACGCAGGATTAACCGTTTAGTTTGTAATGTTTTCATATCTCTTTATCCTTTCGGCATGCTGCGAAAATTCAATATGTTTCCGTCAGGGTCTTTGAACTGGAACGACCGTGCGCCCCATGGGTGGGTTTTTGGCTTGTTTAGCATTTCTGCACCTATTGTCAGCAGACGGTTATTCTCTGCGTCAACATCATCGACATTGAAACCAACGCTTATATTATCCGAACTGCCGAAAATTTTATACTCATACCTCAATCCTCCCGAACCGGTGCAATCGTGCAAGCATTTTATTTGTAAGATATGCTTCATACAAAATTTGCAACTTGCGGAATCCGTCGCCCTTCGCCGTGCGACCAACCAAGCGGCCATCTGCCGTCGTCGCTTTGCTGTTTCATTCGATACTCCAAAGAAGCAACCACCAAATCCTTTACGGCGGGATATATGATATTGTCCGGCGAACCTATCGCGTCGCAGGGCAAATGCGCATAATCATTGTCGGATTTGGTGAAATCAAGTTCCATAAAAGAAGTCGGGTTTTGGCATAGAATCGCTGTTAGTTTGTCAGCTATATCTTTGTCCTTCAAACAAGGCACAAACCATTAAAAATATTCAAAATCATACGGAGAACCATCTTCAAAAATCTTCTTGTTATATTCAGGTGAGTTTTCATCATAATAACGCAAGATGTACTCTATCGGATATTTGATAATGTCACGATAAAGTTATTCCGGCACAAGCTCGGTATAAAGAGCAACAAACGCCGCAAAGCATACTTTTTCGTTAGCATCATAGTTTTTTATCCGTTCATCCTCGTTTTCAATGGGGATGATGGAATTGCCCCGATACCTGACCCAATGGCAATGAACTCCGTCGTTCACTTCCGGTTCTGCCGGATCACCCCAATTACCGATTTCCGGGTGGTAGCGCTCCAATATATACTTCATCATTTTTTGTATAACAGGATGATCGGCAGACGGTTTTTCGTTTAGACCAAGAATGTACCCGATAGCGATTTCAGTACTCTTCAAGCAAGGGCCTTGATAGT